>NZ_JBSPKY010000020.1:0-126015 GCF_053848025.1 Mesorhizobium sp. 128a
CGCTTCGCCATCCGTGAAGGCGGCCGCACCGTCGGTGCCGGCATCGTCGTCACCATCAAAGAATAATCGAGCCCGGCATCCGCCGGATCGACAAGGAAAGGGCGGCTCAAGGGCCGCCCTTTTTCGTTGGCTCGCCGCAGGATGTGCCTGCTTTGGTGTTCCAATCTCTGTTGCAAGTCTCTGTGCCTATACTACTATAGATTGCCATTGAAGGGCTTGGTCGTATGGTTCCACGGCACCGTTTTCAGGTTTGGGCGTGCCGGGCACTGGGGCTGATCTGCCTGGTGTCGTTGCTTGCCATGGGCAGTGCCGCCTTGGCGGGCCAGACAAGAAATTCCGAGCCTGACCCGGATTCGCCGATGCGCTTCGTCGTCGTGCGCAGCAACGCGCCGGGCTGCGAGCCGACCTGTCCGGAATGGATATCGGCCGAGGGGGCGATAACGGCCAAGTCGCCGGCACTGCTCAAGGCCGCCCTGAAAACACTTGGCCGCCGCAAATTGCCGATCGTCGTCAACTCCCCCGGCGGCGATGTCGACGCGGCCATCACCATGGGCCGCATGATACGCAAGAACAAGCTCGACATCGCGGTCGGCCGGACGTGGTTTGTCGGCTGCGAGCCGGGGGCGAAAAACTGCAAGGAAAACGACGCCAGAGGCTCGCACTATATCGGCAACCCATATGTGCTCGGCAGCTATTGCGCGTCCGCTTGCCCGATGATGCTGGCCGGCGGCACCAGTCGCCTGGTCGGGCCGCTGGCCTTTCTCGGCGTCCATCAGATCACGACGACGGTCGTGCAAATGAACGTGCAATATGAAGTTCGCTATCGCATCGTGAAAGGCAAGAAGCAGGTCGTCAGCAAGAAGGTCGTCAGCCGCAAGAACGCCGGCAGCTACAAGACCTACGAGATGAGCAAGAAGGTGGAGCGCAAGCTGGCCACCTATTTCAAGGAGATGGGTGTCGACCTCAGCGTGCTCGAAACGATGAAGAGCACGCCGGCCAGCGACATCCAGCAGATCGACCTCAGCGACATGCTGGCAATGAAGCTGGTCACCAGCGTCGACGCCGTGGATTTGCTGACCAGCGCAAGCCTGTGCACGCTGGACCTTCCGGCCCCGAATTGCCGGGAGATACCGGCGAACAAGCCAGCCGGCGGCCTGCCGGCCGTGGCCAAGGCGGCGCCGCTGCCGGTGAAGCCGGAAAACGCGCAGCACGATGACGGCATGCGCTTTGTCGTTGTTCGCGGCAGCAATCCGCTCTGCAACCCCGATTGCCCGGAGTGGATTGCGGCGCAGGGCGCGATTACGCCTCAGACGCCGCAGAAGCTCAGCCAATTGCTTGCCACACTTGGCAACCGGCGGCTGCCGGTGGTGATCAGCTCGCGAGGCGGTGACCTGTCCGGCGCCCTGGCGGCCGGCCGGATCATCCATGAAAAGAAGCTCGACGTTGCCGTTGCCCGGACCGATTTCGTCGGCTGCGACCCGGCAGAGTGGAACTGCCTGGCCAAGGACGGCGCCTATGCCGGACTGAGCGTCGACGGGGAAGGCGACTGCGATTCGGCCTGCGCGCTCATGCTGGCGGGTGGCGCCAGACGGCTTGTCGGTCCCCAGGCGCGGCTCAGCCTTTATCTGATGGGGCAGAAACAGACGGTCAAAGCCTATCTCGACGAGATGGCCATAAGTCCGGCCCTGTTCACGGCGCTTCAGGGCAGTCCGGTCGAGCGTCAGCTCGAACCTGACATGATGCTGAAGGTCGGGCTGACGACCGGGCGCCAGTCGGTGGATGCACTGACGGGTTCCAGCATATGCAAGTCGGCGCCGAAACCAGAGAATTGCCGCGTGGTGGCGTCGTCGAGCGCGCAGGCCGAAGCGCCCGCCAAATTGTAGGCGCTCGGTTTTGGGGACTCGCCATCGAGGCTGGTTGAGTGAGGCGCAATTTTTCCGCTATCGTCGCTGCCGGCGCTGGGGGGGTGGCGGAGGACCGAGAATGAGCCAGGATATCCCGACGCTTTACGAATGGGCCGGCGGAATCGAGGCGCTCACCCGGCTGACGGAAACTTTTTACGACAAGGTGGCACGAGATCCGGTGGTCGGCCCGGTGTTCAAGCACATGTCGCCGGATCATCCCGCGCATGTCGCGGCCTTTATCGGTGAGGTTTTCGGTGGACCTAAGACCTATAGTGAAAAACATGGCGGCCATCGCGAGATGGTCATGCATCACCTCGGCAAGCATCTGAGCGAAGAACAGCGCCGCCGCTGGATCAGCCTGCTTGCCGATGCCGCCGACGCGGTCGGGCTGCCGGACGATCCTGAATTCCGTTCCGCCTTCATGGGTTATGTCGAGTGGGGATCGCGGCTGGCCAAGATGAACTCCACCCTCGGCGAGACCTGCGACCCACAGACCGAACCGATGCCGGCCTGGGGCTGGGGCGTGCCGGGCGGGCCGTACAAGCCGCCAGCCGGGGATTGAGCGCCGGCAAGCCACTTCGGGCAGGCGGAAAATCACGATGGAGAGGCAGGGGCTGGCCATCACCTATCCGGATTTCCGGCGAAGGACATGAAAGCGCGTCAGACCACTCTTTACAGCGCGCCCGGAAGCTTTTAGGAAGCGCCTGCGCCGAAACGCGCATACGGGCATAGCTCAGTTGGTAGAGCGGCGGTCTCCAAAACCGCAGGTCGTAGGTTCGAGCCCTGCTGCCCGTGCCATTTTCCAAGGAAAATCAGGCACTTATAAATCGCCTTGCGAGGCGAGGACGCCGAAAGTAGCCTTACACATCTCTTGCACAAACTTGCACGCACGCAGGGAGTGTCTGGCGGTGGCGGAAAAACACACGATTCTGGAAGGCAAAGTTCACGTCTATCGGCGCAACGACAGCCCGATATGGCACTGCTCGACCTATCTCAAAGGCAAAAACTGGCGGGTCAGCACGAAGGAGGAGAGCCTCTCCAAGGCCAAGGACTGGGCCGAAGACTGGTATTTCGGTCTCAAGGACAAGGGCCGTCGCGGCGAGCTCCTCTCGGAGAAGACGTTCAAGGACGCCGCCGACCAGTTCATCACGGAGTATGAGGTGCTGACCGAGGGCGAGCGGAACGCCCGCTGGGTCAAGGACCACTACCGGCGCGTTCGCAGCTATTTGGTGCCGTATTTCGGCAAGATGGGCCTGTCGACCATCAACGCGGGTACGGTACAGGAGTATCGCATCTCCCGGATGACGCCCGAGGAGGGCATAAAGCTCCCCTCCCGCAGCACGTTGCACCACGAGACCGTGACTTTGCGACTGGTCTTAAAGACGGCCGTTCGCCATCGGTGGCTCGCCCATCTGCCGGATATCTCGCAGCCCTACAAGAAATCCGCGAAGGTCGTTCACCGCGCGTGGTTTACGCCAGAGGAATACAAACAGCTGTACCAGGCGACGCGGGCACATGCGCAAAAGACGCGAGACGCCAGCAAGAAGGCTCAGGAGGGTGAGAAGGCCCACCGCGTGTGGCTGGCTGAGCAGCTTCACGACAAGATCCTGTTCCTCGCCAACACCGGTCTGCGGCCGGACGAAGCCAACTGGCTTGAATATCGCGACGTAGAGATCGTGAAGGACAAGGCGACCGGCCAGAAGATCCTTGAAATCCAGGTGCGCGGCAAGCGCGGGGTAGGGTATTGCAAGAGCACGTCAGGCGCGGTGTTTCCCTTTGAGCGGATGGTGGCCCGGAACACGCCAAAGCCGACCGACAAACTGTTCCCCGTCGACCACAAGAAGCAGTTCAACGGCATCCTCGACAAAATCGGGCTGAAGCTCGACCGCGAGGGTAACCGGCGCACGCTGTACTCGCTGCGCCACAGCTACATCAGCTTCCGACTGCTGGAGGGCGCCGACATCTACCAGGTCGCCAAAAACTGCCGGACGAGCGTCGAGATGATCGAGAAGCACTATGCCGTGCATCTGAAGAACCGGCTCGATGCGGCTGCCATCAACGTCCGGAAGGCTAGGCCGCCCAAGCCGCCTAAGCAGCCGAAGGCCGAGTCGCTCGACCGATTTGAGAATTAGTTTGAGGGAGGGCTAACGTCCCCGGAACGGGACTTCCTCGCCCCATCCAACAGCGCACTTACGCATCGCACAACGCGTACGCATTGGACGAAAATTGCGATGCGTTGCGCGGTTTTCTAACCGGTTGCGACACGCAAACCGGAGAAAACCGGCAAGTGCGCCAAGGGAGGGCCCTTGGAACCCCGCGGCGCCGATAGACCTGCTTTTCAACTTGACTGTCCGTCGCGACCCGACAGACTGCAAAGGCGGGGTGACCGGTGGCAATCTTTCATCTGCACGTCAAGAACATCAGTCGAGGCGACGGTCGTTCGATTGTCGCCGCCGCAGCCTATCGGGCGGGTGAGACGCTGCCGAATGAGGCGGAAGAGCGCGAGAGCGCCTTTGGCGGGCGACGCGACGTCGTCCATTCCGAGATCCGGGTTCCGGCTGGCGCTCCCGCATGGATGCGGGATCGCGCCAAGCTTTGGAACGCTGTGGAAGCCGCCGAAAAGCGCAAGGACGCGCGGCTCGCCAAGGAAATTGAATTTGCACTACCGCGCGAAGTCGCGCCGGCGATTTGGCGCGAGCTGACCAGCACCATGGCCGACGCGTATACCCGGCAGGGATATGTCGTGGATTTGGCCATCCACGAGGACGGTAGCAACAATAATCCCCATGCCCATATGTTGCTGACGACGCGCCGGATAACAGCTGACGGCTTTGCCGAGAAGCTTCGCGAGGCCGATGGGGTTCGGTTCGTGACGGAAGCACGTGCGCGGTGGGCCAAGATTGCCAACGCGAGCTTCGCAGGCGCCGGCCTAGATACCCGTATCGACGCGCGTAGCAAAGCCTCTTCAGGTTTGTCCCCACGTGCCAGCCGGCACCTGGGTGCGGATCGCCAGGCGCGGCGGGGCCGCCGCGCCCAGATCGACGTTGAACGCATTGCCAAGGTCCGACAGGAGCTGAATATGCCCAATCCGCTTGCGGAACTTTATCCCCACCTGGCTCTGAGACGGGATTGGCCCCCCGAAAGCCGCGAACCGGCCCCGGACATGACCGAGCACGAACGTGACGAGTTCTGGCAGTATTGGCAGTCCCAGGATCACGAGCAAGGCGAGCCCGTCGCCGAGAGGGACCTCCCGGTCCTGAGTCCGGACGGCGATTTGATACCATCGCATGAGCTGGAGGCCGCACAGGACCGGATGATTGCCGAGGTCGAGCAGGCTGCGGACGCCTATCCGCTTCCCAACGACCGGGAGCGTGCGCCTGAGAACGGCCAGGAGTGGTGGGTGAGCACGCCACCCGAGAAGCGAGCGGCCGCCGAGCGTGACACGCCTGAGGTCGATCGCGAAACGTGGTGGCGGAACCGGTGACTGCGACGGCGGTCCCGTCAGCCGGAACCACAGGTCGACGGTAACTAGTTCAGTGTGTTTTTTGGTTTGTGGCGAGACGGCAAGGCACCCGCCAGCATGTCCCCCCGCACGCGCGTTGCGGTGGCGCTGGGCGGCAATCCTTCTTTGTAGAGGCCTTGTCTGCGGCGCAGATGCAGGAGGTAGGCATAATATGGCCGCTTGAGCAGGTGGAACCAGAACCATCCGGGCCAGTCTCGCCACGGACGGCGCTTTGCCAGGGCAAGTTCGTAGTCTAACCTTCTGATCCAATGGGGTCGCACACCAAGAGTAGGACATTATTCCTAGAGCCTGTCAAAGGAAATCACGATGGCGAAGGATCTCGATCCGGAAGCAGACATGGAGAAACTGACCGCGCGGATGGTGCAGCTCAACCGTCAGTTCGACGAGCTCTTCGCGCGGTGCTTTGAGCGGCCGGACCTTGCCCACGAAAAGTGGGTGCAATCCGCCCTGAACGATGCGCATTCCTACGAGCTCCTGAAGAACCACCTCTTTTCACTCGGCGAGATGCCCAGGGATGAAGCGAGAAAAGAGCCCGCGATCGACGCGAGCTTGCAGCTTCCCGCCATCTTTCAGGAATATCGAGGCCTTCGCGACAGGCTCGATGCATTAGGTGCTGCCAGTCCCGGTCATTTCGGGGGCATGCAACAGCAACTGCAAGCCGACCCGGACCCGTGGTGGGTGAGGCCGAGACCGGGAGCCCCGGGCTCGGGCGACCGAGAGGACCGGGAGCAAGAAATTGACCCGAGGCCACACTGGTTCCGGGACCGTTAGTCCCACCATCAAACTAACGTTTCCGGGCAAGTTCGTTCAGATGGACACCACGCTTAAGGGCATCGGTGCGGCGTTTGAGCGGGGGATGCGTGCTGAACAGGGCGCCCATTCTCCCACCGCGGAACATCAGATAGCCGTATCTGTTCTCGACCCCGGTCGGTTTGGCCGGGATTCCATGGACGCGCTCAAGGGCGCCAATCATGGCCTCCGGTGAAGCGATGCCGGCGCCGATGGCGTCGGCCTTGAATTCACGGGCTCGCGACATCCCCTTTACCACCAGTTCGGACCCTGCAAAAAGCGTGTACCGTGCCGCCGTTGCCAATGTTCCGGTCAACTCCGTGACGTCGCGCTGATAGCGCTTGTCCTTTGCGGCCTGGGCCACCATGGCGGTCGCAACCCTGGCGGCGAAGTCCGCCACGTGGCCCATCATGGTCTGGAATCCCTCCGCGAATTGCATCCGCTGCACATCGTTGTAGACCACGTGGCCGAGTTCATGGCCGATCACCGCGTCCAGTTCCTGCGGCGACAGGAGGTTCAGCAAGGGCTTGCCTAGAACGACCGCGGCCTCTCCACGCGTTCCCATCGCAAAGGCATTCGCGACATTCACCACGCCGACGAGAGGCGGCTTGATTCCAAGCTTCTCGGCGTGTCCCGCGACACGCTTCGCAAGTGGGTGGCCGGCCTCGAGGTACTCGACGCCGAACGTCTTGCCGACCCTGGCCTTGGCGCGGGCCGTGAACCTATTGCCGTAGACGAGTCCGGCGAGCGCCAAGAGGCCACCGATGATCCACGCCGGGCTGTAGAAGCTCATCTGGATAAAGGCGCCGCCGCGGGGGACGCCAACAATCAGCCATTGGATGAATACGCAGGTGAAGAGGACGCTCGCCGCCAGAATGAGGGGGGTGCCGACCATCGTCCGGCTGGCAGACGTGAGGTCCAGTTGCCGGTTCTCCAATGGGTTGGTGTCAAGACCGAACCGGGCGGCCAGTTCAGGCCGGTAACGAGCCAACGCGCGCTTCGCGATTTTGAATAGGAGCGCCGCCTGCCAGATGGTGAGGCCCAGGTCGACCAAGACGAAGAGAGGCGCCCAGTAGAAGTGAGGCGGCAACGGCAACACAACGCTCGGGTAGAGCCTGAAACCGGTGTTGATAGCATACCAGCCAAGTCGCAGCGCTGTCGCTGCCAGATACCTGACGGCCGTGGGCCTGACTTCGTCAAAAAAGGAGTTCATGCCGCTGCTCACGCTTTTCGGTTGGCTGGAGGGGTGACTCGATCACGGCAGGCCTGCCCGAGGAACCAGGGCACGAGCCTGGCCTTGATTGGGCGAACGCCCCGCGCGAACACCAGGCCGGCGCGGGTCTGATCCGGGGCGGACCCGCTCAGCAGTTCCGTCACTTCATCCGGCGTCAGAAGGGGGCGGCCCGTATAGGCGACGCCGTGATTGACCGTACCGGTTCCCGCCCCGTTGCCGGTGAAGATCGGACCTGTCGAGGCGCTGTTGCTGGTCCCGGCAGTCCGGTAGCCGCGCGTCTGGTCGCCGAGGAAGTCCGAAATCATCAACGCGGTGAAGTGCTCGTCCGTGCCAAAGAAGGTTTTCACCGAGGTGTTGAAGAAGGTCTTCCAGCCGCCCGGATAGTGTTCCTCCAGCGTGGGCACGTCCTGCAGGAAGAACCACAGCCGGACACCCGCTCCGGCATGCGTCCGGATCGCATCGCGGAAGCGCGGGAACGGGCCCAGGCTCAGGAACTCGTCCAGAACGAATAGGACCGGTATTTCAGGGATGGTCTCGTTCTGGAGCATCGCCTCGAGGGCCGTGCTTAGCGTTATCTTCAGAAACGCCGCATAGGCGGACATCTTGTGGAACGGGACAGTGATGTAGACCGTCGCGGGCTCATCCTTGAGCGAGCGGAAGTCGAAGGAGGCGATCGAAGTGGCGCGGTGGAGGCCCGGGTCATCCCACAGGGCGAACTCGGTGTTGATGGTGTCACGCAGGTTCGGGATCGCTTTGCTGTAATCCTTTGCAAGCACGATGTTGGCGGCATTGGCGATCGCCGGATTGCGCGATACCGCCATCGTCTTGATCGCTTCGGTGAACGAAGCGAGGGGAGCGGCTGTGATACGCCGCACCTCAGCCATATGGCGATGCCCCGGCGGCGCCTCCTCGGTGACGAACATGATGATGGCCGTGAGGATCGAGATGGCATCCTTGCGGAAGAAGTCAGGCGCGTACTTATCCGGCGGCATGATCAGGTCGGCGAGTGCCTGGGCGTCGGAGAACGAAGCGATCCCGTCGAGGGGGTTGTAGGCATCGCTTTCGGACAGAAACGGTGAAATCCGGTAGACCGGTCCTACGTTCTTCCGCCGCCAATCCGCCGTCTGGGCATAGAGCTCGCCCTTGGGATCCAGCACGACACAGGAACCCTTGTAGCGGACCAGGTTGGGAATGATCGTCGTGGTCGATTTGCCTGATCGGGTAGGCGCCACGGTGAGGAGGTGGCCTTCGCCGTCCCAGTGAAGCTGGCCCGCGACCGCGCCGCCGAGGGCAGGGTCCTCATAAACGCCTAGCAAAATCGAAGAGGGACTATCGAATTTAGAGCTCGGGTGCAGCAGACCGGCCTTTGAGAGTTCGGAGGCATCAGCCCAGCGGGCCGAGCCATGCAGCGGAGGCGGACTGGCAACCGCCTCGTCAACACGGCGTTTCTCTTCGCGCTGCTCCTCTTCGATCTGTTTGCGCGCCCGATGTTGGGCGAACATGTTGCTGATCGTAGTTGCTATCTTGAATCCGGCTGAGAAGCCTTCTCCGGCTCCCTTCCTGCGGGATGAGCCGAACGGCTCCATCCCCTTCAGAGGATCGAAATCCTTGAACCAATCCGGCATACCCCAGTCCCCGCTAGACTTGGGACAGTAGCAACGGCGGGGAGAAATACAATGGGCCTACTGACGATTCTTTGAGTAGCTTCGACACTCGAAATATTACCTTGATAGCCAGCAGAACTGCTGGCCTCAGAGCTCCGGAAGCGGAGCCACAAAAACAAAAAGGGGATGGACATCCCCTTCTCGATTGCCAGGCGAACGCCTGCTTCTGGTACGAGCCCATCACCATGATATCTCCAACTCGGGATATTCCGTCACCGTCGCGATGCGCAGCGGGTCCTGCTCGATGAGAGTCGGTCGCCAGATGTAGTGGAACTGCTCGGAATCGAGCCAGATCTCCAGTTCCTGGGCGGCGGCCATTTCGGACAGGTCGAATGGCAGTTCCTGCACAACGCGATAGTGGCGATGACCCTGCGCGGCGGCCTCGTCAATCGCTGCGGCGATTGTGGCGGGCCTGAACAGCTTGCCGGCGTACGTCTTCCTCGTTTTGAAGGCCATGAGGAAATTGCCTTCTGCGCGCTTCATCAAAAGGCACTCCCCAGGTAGGTATCGGTGATTTTCAGGCGCCCGTGGCCGAGCTCGGCCGAGATCTTGTGGCGTGCCGCACGGTCGGCAGCGCGTTCGTTGCTGTCCATGTCGGCCCAGCGCTTGCCACCGGCCAGCGGGCAGGGCCGGTCGGTCAAGGCGCGGTAGCGCTGCTGGGCATAGGCATGCCGCAGGCCGTGGGTGTTGCGTAGCCCCGCCTTCAGTGTCTGATACTCGAACCGCTTGAGATGTTCGACATACGTTAGTTGCGCCGGGATCAATGAACCCCGACCGGGAACAAGGCGCCTGGCTTCCTGGAGCACCTGCTGCTGCTCCAGCGTGGTTATCGGGATGGTGCGTGCGCGGCCGCCTTTCGTCCAACTGGCCTTCAAGGCGATGTGGTCGCCGTGGATGGCTTCCTGGGGCTGGAACTTCATGGCTTCCTCGCGCCGCAGGCCGAACGCGGACTGCAAGAGCAGGGAGGTTTGAATATAGGGACACTGGATGTCGCTGTGCTTGGCGGGGTCGAGGACTTGCGCGCGGTTGCGCGTGACTTCGCCGCGTTCGGCCATGCCGTACGCGACGTTGTCACGGTTGACGACATTGGGCTTGTTGATCTTCTCGGCCCACCAGCGCAGCCAGGTGAGGCGGTTGCGGACACTGGCATCGGTTGTATCGCCGTCCAGCCAGCGCTCGACAAGCGCCTCAACGTGCTTGGGTTTAAGGGAGCTCGCGGCCGGCAATTTGTAGCCGAGATCCGCGAGGTCATTGGCCATTGCGGTCAGGCCGCGCCGGCGGTTGTTTTGAGTGCCGTAAGAGCCGTCCCGGTTGCGTTGGCACAGCCGCACCAGGTCCATGGTTAGATCGTCCATCTTGCTCGCTTCTTATTTTTGGCTGAGTGTTGATGGCCGATGCACGTCCGTAGATCGTGACACCCCGCGAAGGTCATTCGCGGCATGGCCGGAATGCGTAGTCTTCCTTACGGTATGAGCCTCCCGAGCCAGCCGGATGGCTGGCCGAAGTGGTTTGCCCTGTTGGGCATCCGGTCACCGAGAGGTCGAGACCGGAGGTGTGGCCGCCGCGGCGGCGCACGAATCGATTGAGCAGGCATGTGTGCTCTCCTTTTGCTGGGGAAATGGTCGGGTGAGATGGTTCAGGCAGTGTTTGCCTGCCGGGATAGTGGACGGCGTCGCCTGCTAGTGGCCAGCGCATCGCACTGGAAATGATTTTCGGCTGCCCAAGCGAGCCGCAGCGTCATTTGAAGGTCATGCGTCAGCGTTTGCGCAAACCCTTCATCCACAGTGGCTTTGAGGGCGGTCTGTCACTCCCCAATCTATTGGCGAGTGACAGACCGCCGGCCGGCGGGTGTCGGACATCCTATGTCCGACCGGCCACGCCATGGCGTTGCCGAAGGCGCGGTCGGCGGTGCGGCCCGCCGACTCTGTCGTTTCGGTAGGCCGGATCGGTCCACTCCCGAGCGGCCCGGTCCGGATTGCCGCGCCTATTCGTTGCCACGCGCGGTCTGCTGTGCCGTCATGGGTCCAGAGGTCGCGTTCGCTTGTGACCTCTGCTGTCGCCGGCGGTGATGGCTTCGCCTTCGCTCATTGGCAGGTGTTCGGTCTTTCAAGGCTTTTCCGTTGATTGAACGGCCCGAATGGATGTCCGGTCCTGACCGGCGCGTCCGCCTTGTCCCGTTCCTGCCCGCTCCTTCGCTATCGCTCCCGTGTTGGGGACAAGCCAGCCGTGGCCGCCGGTCGATGGGGAACCGTCCTTCGGGACAGATCAATCAACCAAAGGAAAAGACCATGAAAGACAATCAGAACACCAAGACTGCCAAGACCGAGGCGAAATCCCCGACCTACCACGCCTACACCGTGCGGGACGCCAAGGCTGAAGGCCAGAAAGCCTTCTGGACGCGCATCGGAGCATTCTTCGCCCACGACGACGGCGAGGGCGGTACGCTCATCCTCGAGGCCCTGCCGCTCGATGGACGCATCGTCCTCCGCTCTCCGAAGAACGACGAGTAGGAGGCGCCGATGCAGTTCTTGACCCAAGACCTGCACGACCTGCTGCTGGCGAATGGTCGCCAGCAGCAGCCCTTCGCGGCACAAGGCATGAAATCGACTTTGTTCCCTTGTATAACTGTTTACGCCGGACGCTGGCGCGACCTGGCTGTTTGCAGCTAGGTAATGTGAGCATATCGGATTGGGCTACCGTTAGAGGTCGCCTCGGCTTACCGGTCGAGCACGATCGGCATTTCCGCGGCTTAGGTTGCCGGCGGTGGGCGCCGATCTTTGTCGATGGTTTCCCCGTAGACGGCATCGGTTCTTTTTAAGATCCCCAGGTTAGTGATCCAGCGATCGGCCGCAACCGCCCCAATGGGCTGTTATTCAGAAAATGACGAAGGACGCTAAGGCATTCCTACGGACGGCAGTAGTAGGGTCGACCATTGACCATTTTCATGGTGCCGTAGGCGCCTGGACCGCAAGTGGCTGGAGGGCTGTTGGCCAGTTGCAGGATTGTGGCGGAGACGGTGCCCGAGACTTCGAGTGAGGTGGCGGGGTTGGTAGTGCCGACGCCGACATTGGTGGAGAAATAAGCTCTGCTGCCGCTAACTGTACCAGTCGTGGAGACGCCGCCTGCAACCCAGATGCCATTGTAGAAGTAGCCGGTGGTCACGCCGGATTCGGTAATGGAAATGCTGTTGGTGGTGCCGTTGGCGATAACCTGGGCGGTGCCGGAGGCGATCCGGTCGGAGCCCGCTGCGATAACGCCGGTAAGGCCCGAGCCATCACCATAGAAGTGCGTGGCCGAGATGTTGGAAAAGTAGCCGTTGGTGGCGCTGACTGTGCCGTTGCGGGTAGCGTCGATGTAGGAGGCCGAGACGTTGGTGGTGCTTACGCCCTTACCGACGTAGACCCCGGCGGTGGAGACCTCTACCACGTTGCCATCACCGAGGACGACCTGGTTGGATTTGTTAGGCTGGGCGTTGAAGCCAACGCCGGTGACGTTGCTGTAGGTGTTTGAGACGGAAGCGCTCTGGACAGCATAGGCACCAAGGGCCGTAACGTTAGAGGCCAGGTTGTTCCGCGCCGCGAGATAACCCAAGGCGGCGGTATTGAGGCCGGTATTATATTGGCCCGCGTAGGATCCGATCACGGTGGAGTTAGAGCCTGTATTATACTTCCCGGTGGCCACGCCCATTGCGACCAGGGCGTAGCCGGAATTCAGTTGCCCGGCTTCTTCACCCACCGCCGTTACATAGGCGGACGTATTGTCCTTCCCGGCGAAATAGCCGACGCCCGTAAGGTGGGTCTGGGTGTTGTTCTGCCCGGCAAAGCCACCAATCAAGGTGGAATAGTCCCCGCTGTTAATCTGCCCTGCGGCA
This sequence comes from Mesorhizobium sp. 128a, assembly GCF_053848025.1. Classification (NCBI taxonomy): domain Bacteria; kingdom Pseudomonadati; phylum Pseudomonadota; class Alphaproteobacteria; order Hyphomicrobiales; family Phyllobacteriaceae; genus Mesorhizobium; species Mesorhizobium sp. 128a. Next base: position 12,986 of record NZ_JBSPKY010000020.1, read on the forward strand.
TAGCCCAAGGCGGAGAGATAGAGGCCGGTGTTGGTCTGGCCTGCCAAGTACCCCGCCGCCGTTATGCTGTTGCCTGTATTGTTCTGGGCGGCATAAGTGCCCATTGCGGTGACATTGGTGCCGCTGTTGTTCTGGGCGGCGTAGGCACCCGTAGCTGCAGTGTTGGCGCCGGCATTGCTATAGCCGGCGTAGGTGCCTACCAGCGAGGCCGTGCTACCGGTATTCTGGTAGCCGGCGCCATAGCCGAGTGCCGTTACATTGCCACCATTATTGAGGCGTGCCGCCGAGGCGCCCAAAGCCGTGACGCCGGTACCGGAGCTGCTGAGGCTGGCACCGCTGCCCACGACCACCACGTTAGTGCCGGTGACGATATCAAGCAGGCCGCGAACGGAGAGATTGCCGTTGGGGCTGAGGGTGGCGACAGAGGTGCCGGAGACAAGGCGGTCGGTGACCGTGCTGATGCCGGTGAGGCCGGACCCGTTGCCAACGAAGTTTGTGGCGGAGACGGTGCCGGAGACTTCAAGGGCAGTGGTTGGGGTTGCGGTGCCGATACCGACTTGCCCGGTGCCAAGGATGCGCATTAGCTCGGTGCCGCCAGCCATAAAGTAATGGTTACGGGCACTGTTGTAGCTGCTGTAGTAGAGGTTGCCGCTGGAGCCGTTAACGCTTGAATAGAGGCCGGTTATGTCACTCAGACGGATTATGGGGGATGAACCCATGATGTTGAGAGACGTGCTGGGGGTTGCCGTACCAATGCCGACATTGCTGCTGAAGTAGCCGCTGGTGCCGGAGATGCCACCGGTGGTGCTGACGCCTTTGCCGACGTAAACGCCGGCTGTGCTCACTTCGACAACGTTGGCGTTTCCCAAAACCACCTGGTTGGACTTGTCGGCCGTATAAACGGCATAGCCCAACAGGGTGACGTTACTGTAGGTGTTTGACGTGCCAGCCCAGCCTCCCAGGGCGGTGACGTTGTTTCCGGTATTGGTCTGGGCGGCGGCATGGCCCACCGCTGTAAGCGCAGTGCCGCTATTGTACTGCGCGGCGAAATCGCCAACTCCCACGACGTTGGGGCTAGCATTGGCGTAACCGGCCGACTTCCCGACCAACGTAACGGCGCTGCCGGTATTGGTCATGCCGGTGTTGGTGCCAACGGCAACGACATTGGTGCCAGAATTGGTTAACCCGGCGTTGTTCCCGATCGCGACCACATTGGTGCCGGTCACAATATCAAGCCTCCCGGCCACGGTCAGAGCACCAGTCGGGTCGATAACCGCCGAGCTTGTGCCGCTTACGATGCGATCGGTAGTAAGTGTGAGGCCGGTGAGGCCGGATCCGTCCCCCACGAACGTGCCCGTAATCGTCGAGCCGCTAACAATCGGCGCGTTGGATGGACAGCCGATATCGCCCCGCGAGGCCTCTCCATAGCAAAGCCGGTTGCCGGCGATGCCCATGGTGGTGGAGACGTTGACGACCGCACCCCAATCCTGTGCCCATGCCGACCCTGTCGCCAGCACGGCAGGAACAAACAAGAGGCGGAAAAGGAGGCGCATAAGTCACTGTACCGCAACCTTAACCCGTTGGCGTCGCTCTTGACGCCAAATGGGGCAACCGTCGTTGCGGGTTCGCCACTGCGGTGACTATGCGCGGTCCGTCTGGCGACGGTTCCACGGCTGGCGAAATGGGGCTTTCGCGTGCGTAACCTTACCGAGACAATAGGGCTAAAAGGGGCAGGGCTAACCGCCCGCCTTCGCGCTTTGTTCTCGTGCGTAGGTGAAAACTAATATGACCAATCAGGGCACGTAAATGCCGCCCCTTGGGCGGCATTTGGCAGAACCAACGTTAGTTGATGGTGTTGGCAGCGTAGCAGAGGATTACGGAGTTGGCCGTAGGCTGGGCGGAGGGGACGGTGGTTGCGCCGCCGCTGGTGGCGTTCAAGCAGGCGGTGGTGCCGTAGATCACGCGGCCCTTGGTGGCATCAACGCTCCCATCAATGGCTTTGTCGGCTTCCTTGGCGTCGGCCAACGGCATATCGGCAAACTGGACGACCAGACGCTGGTCGGGACCGGCGGTAGCCATGGTGTTGACCTGTTCGGTGATGGTGCTGGTGGTGGAGGTACCGCTACCGAAGCCATGGTAGACCACGGCAGAGGTGCCGGTACCGGTGATGCGGAAGCCGGGCAGAATGTTGCGCAGGTCGGACTTGTCGATGTTGGAGGCCCAGCTGGCAGCGGGGATGGACTGGTTAACCAGAACGGCCAGGTTGGAGGTGGGGGTACCCGCAGTGGTGAGGGCGGATTGCGGCCACACGTGCTGGCCGGAATAGAACTGGCCGTTGGCGTCTTCCACCTGCTTGAGCTGGGCACCGGCCTTGGTACCGCTGGAGCGGTTGATAAGCTGCCAACCGACCGTGATGATCACGAGGGTGATAAGGATGGCGATAATGGCGACGATTAGGATGGTCTGGTCGATCGTATAGCCCTTGTTTGAGGTAAGACGGTTGAACAGACTGTTGAAGGTGAGTTGCATTGTCAGGAGGTTCCTTTGCTGGTTGTTGGTCTTGAGACCTATGTTACCCCGCTCCAGATGTTCTGACAGGCAAAGGAGGAATTTCTGACAGGGCTGTGTGTGATCTGTGCACTGAACCAGAGGGTTGCGCTGCCCGGCGGCAAAACCGCCGCGGCGAATTTCGGTCCGACGCGAACGCCAACGACGTTTTCGCAGCCCTGATGGATAGCCATGGTCCGGCCGGGCGCACCTAGGCGGCCGGCTATTGGCCGCCGCAATGAAGGATCTGTGAGGGAACGGCTGACAGAGGTTGGAGGCTGCTGCCATCCCCCAAATTGTTCCTAACCCGAAAGCTCAACTTTCGAGCGAGGGGGGCGATTCACCCTGTGGCCTGGCGGGCGGCTTGCGACCGAAGCCAGCGGATTTGGCAACGAGGGACCGCTGAGCGGCATAGTTGGGTGCCACCATAGGATAATCCGGGTCGAGTCCCCACTTTGCCCGATATTCCTGCGGCGTCATGCCGAAATGGGCCCTGAGGTGCCGCTTAAGAGACTTGAGCTTTCTCCCGTCCTCCAAGCAGACGATATAGTCGGGGAACACTGACCGCTTCCGAGTGACGGCCGGGACAAGCTCAGGTTCTCGGAGCGCAGGCGATTGCAGAATTCCCCTCAGCGCAGAACTGACACTTGCGATTAAGTCAGGAACGGCGGCGGCGGGGATAGCGTTGCTCCTGACAAACGCCGCGACGATGGTGGACGTCACAGCCACCACGTCCACCGCTACGGGTTCGGTTTTGTCATCATCCATAGACATGCTCTTCGCCTTTCGCTGGCCCTCGTATCCGGAATACTGGCAGCACCTTCTGAGGGCGTTAACTGCATCGTCACGTTGGTGCTCGCCAGAAATAGCCGTAGGTTGTCGCTTCCGCATTGGCCCGGATGTCCATATGCGTTTTGCTTGCCGCGCTTGGCATGTGCCCTGCCATCATCCCAGCCGTGGCCGACTCCTACGGGACTTTCCTCGGAGGAAGGTATCGTCTCTTCCGCGGGACAAATTTTCGGCCGATGGGGCCCTGCGGTCTAGCGCGCCGAGGGTGTAACCGCGACCATCAACGAGACCATCGACGGCAGCGTCTTCGAGCGATGGCGAAACGCCTACAGGACAATTATGGCCGGATCGCTGGCGGAAACGGGCTGGCCAATCCTGGAGGGGGTCCACCCTGAGACGTCTGCCCCACTGGGCCAGGTTCTGCGGGCGGTAAGATTCGGCGCCGCCGGCAGCGGGTGCACTATGCACGCCGCCTGGAAACCAGAAGGGTAAGACCGTCTCTGAACCCACCCGCGACCAACTCCCAGGTGGACGAGTTACGCGAGACGCGATGTCTCTTCGAAATACGCGCCGATGATGGCGGCGACGCTCTCGCTGGCAACCGGCGGACTGAACAGGAAGCCCTGCAACTCGCCGCATTTCTCGGCACGCAGTGTCTCCAACTGCCCGACCGTCTCCACACCTTCGGCCGTGGTATCGATGCCGAGGCTGGCGCCGAGGCCGATGACGGCGCGGACGATGGCGAGCGACTCTGGACACCGGCCGATCTCGCGGACGAATGACCGGTCGATCTTGAGGCGGTTGAACGGAAACTGCCGGAGGTAGCTCAGGCTGGAGTAGCCGGTGCCAAAATCGTCGAGTGCAATGCGCACGCCGAGCGAGCGAAGCTGCTTGAGGATGGCGAGGTTGGTGCTGCTGGCCGACAGCAGCACCGACTCGGTGATCTCGATCTCCAGTTGGTGCGGCTCCAGCCCGCTGCCGGCCAGGGCCAGTCCGACCGCTCCGACGAGGTCTCCTTTGCGGAACTGCACCGGCGAGACGTTGACGGACAGCACCAGCTCGCGCGGCCAGGTTGCCGCCTCCCGGCAAGCCACCGCAAGCACCCAGCGGCCGAGCTCGTCGAGGATGCCGGTTTCCTCCGCGATCGGGATGAAATCCGCGGGCGACACCATGCCGCGGCGCGGATTGTGCCAGCGCAGCAGGGCCTCAAACCCGCGCAGCTTTCCGGTTTGCGTCCGGATGATGGGCTGGTAATGCAACTCGAACTCGCGGTCGATTTCGGCGCCGCGCAGCTCTGTCTCCAGCGCACGCCGCTCGCGCTGGCGCATATCCATCCCGGCTTCGAACCAGCGGAAGGTACCCTTGTCCGATTGCTTCGCTCGATAGAGGGCGAGATCGGCGCATTTCAGTAGGCTGTCGATGTCGGTGGCGTCGTCCGGGACCAGCGCCGCGCCGATACTCGCACCGATAACTATCTCGGCGCCGTCGACCTTCCGTATGGCGGTGAGATCGCGGATAATGCGCTGGCCGAGCTCCTCGACGTCGGAGCGGCGCTCGACCGCCGGCACCAGGATCGCGAATTCGTCGCCGCCCAGCCTGGCCACCACGTCGGTCTTGCGCACCAGGTGTCTCAGCCGGGCGGTCACCTCTATGAGGAGTGCGTCGCCTGCCGCGTGTCCGAGAGTGTCGTTGATCGTCTTGAAATTGTCGAGGTCGATCAGCACCACGCCGAACCCCCGTCCATTCTGCTCGAGGCTGTCGGCCGCCCGCTCCAGCTCGCGCGTGAAGACTGTTCGATTGGCCACTCCCGTCAGCGGATCATGATGAGCGAGGTAAGTGATATGGGCTTCGGCGCGCTTGCGGTCCGTAATGTCCACGATTGTCGATAGTATTGCCACCTGATGATCTACGAGGGTTTCGCTTGTGTACTCGATCACATCGAGTTCGCGGCCGTCGGCGGTCGGCGGTGCGGTGCCGAAGCACCATCTCGCGACCGTCGCTTTCGCGGATGGTGGTGCCATCCACGCGGATTTCGGCAAGGCTGCGGTCCAGGAAGTCGCTGCGACTGTAGCCGTACAGACGCAGCGCCGCTTCATTAACGTTGAGAAAGCTGCCGGTCGACTGGCTGCGCACGAACATCGGAACCGGATTGTCGTCGAAAAGAGAGCGGAAGAGGGTCTCCCGCGCCTTCAGGTCGCGAATGTCGGTGAGAGTGACCACCAGCACGCCGCCGGCGATGTCGACACCGACCTTGAGAGCGATCCTCTGCTGTCCCAGCCAATAGGCGAGCTCGAAGCTCGATAGGCGCCCCCCTGAACCCGCGCGCAGGAGTTCCTGTGGTATCTCGCCTATGCCGACCTTGGTCAGCGCGTCGGAGAGCCGGGTGAACTGGAGACGGTCAATGGTCGATCCGAGGAAGCCCGCCGCGGCCTCGTTGATGCTCAGTATGCAGAAGTCAGAAATTGCGCCATGCCCACAATCGATCGGGCTCAGCCCGATAACGCCTTCCTGAGTGGAGTTGATGAGCAGATTGGCAAGCTCGAACTGGCTGGCGCGCGGCCGAAGGAATAGAAGGAAGTATTCGCCCGGCCAGCGGCACGACAATGGCAGCGCGACGATCTCGATGGTGGAGACCTTGCCCTCAACGACCCAGTGGCAAACCTTGAGCCGGGGCTCGCCTGCCGAGGAGGCGTTGTCGAGGGCGGAGGCGATTGCCAGATTGAAGGCATATGGCAGCTCATCGAGGCTGCGCGCGGACTCCGCAAAGCCCACGATGGCGCGGAAGCGCCGGCCGCAGCGCAAAAGGAAGGGTGGCTCGTCGCCCAAACGACGGACCACAGCGATCTCTTCTGAGAAGCGGCCGACGCTGCCCAACGCGATCTCCTCATAGGGCGGCAGCGCGCCTGAGCCGCAGGCGGATTGCCAGCGGCGCAGGATGAGCCTCACGTCGTCGGACTCCGTTTGGGCCGCTACGCTATGCCCTCCTGTAGCGTCGACCGTGTCGGGGCCGGTCTGCTCAAGCCCCACCATCGGGTGTGCGCCCGCCTTCTGCAAAAAAACGTCTCTGAGAGCCGCAATCATCCTCGCATCTCGCCGGTTCTGCCGCAGGTCCAATCGGGTCGGGGCAAAAAACCTCGGCCGGTTAACAAGCAATCTGAGGAGCGTAGCTCCGGTCGACCGGAGCATCCGGCATCGAGGGCGAGCCCGCAGATCCGACGGTCAGCCGCGGCCCGGCCGCGCCTTGCCCGATCCTGCGCTGCACTCGACGCGGAACCTATGGCTTGGACCCTTAACGTTCGACTAAATTAGGCGTCATGTTCCTGTTAAATCGGGTGCTGCGCAGAGGCTTTGGTTCGTCGGCCGAGGCGCTCACGGAAAGGCCGCCCGGTGCCCTCACAAGCTAAGGGCCCGCGCCGGATGGCGCTCCTGCCACTTCTCCGCAAGGCGCTGCTCCTGGGGTTGCTTCCGTTGCTCGCGGAGCAGGTTTTCAAGATCCTCGATTTGCCGCTCGACCTTGCCAAGGTCATACATGTGGCCGAGCTGTACGTTATGACGCTCCCGCAGGTAGGCGATAAGCCGGGCTGAGCCTTCGTGGCCGACGGTGGCATTGATTTCGTGGTCGATGTTCTCGATGGATTGTTCCAGCGATAGCGCATGTTCGCGAAGTCGCGCCAACTGGTCCTCTGCACTCATGGTGACCTCCGAAGGGGTTAGTGCTCGTAGTGGTAGGCGGGAAGATGCTCCGGCTGCTCTTGCAATTCGGTGATGAGATGGGCGCGCAACCTCTCCCCGGAATCGACCAGTTGTTGAGCGCGGGCGTGGAAATAGAACGCACCTTCACGCAGATCCTCGTCAATCCCCGGAATCGTCTCGGCCTGGTGCTTACGCATCGCCCAATAGGCGAGGCGCTTACGCCGCCGGACCAGGTCCGTTTCAAGCCATTCCAGCACTTTTCGGGCCTTCTCGCGCTGTTCGACCGTGAGCTCCCGGATTCCGAATACCGATCCTTGATGTAACCTGGCCATATCTTGATGATGGGGCGGTATTGTGTATCCCGCAAGTGTTGCCTGGCTCGAGGAGTAGGGGACTACTAGGTTTATAAGCGTGGAAGTATCTGAAAACTCACAGAAAGCGCCCGCGGCCCGGCAGCCGGGCTAACAAATCGTCAGGGGAAGGCTCCCGCTGCGCATCTTGCCCCTGCAGTAATCTCTCTCTGGCCAAAAATGGCACGGCGAGAGCGGCGGGATCGGGACGATTGCTAGGGGTGCGAAGGGCGCCTCTTCAAGGGCGCCCTTCGCATCGGCCGGCACGCTGGGTCATGGGGGGCGAGGACCTAACTACCGCCGATCTGTTTTCTGTATCCCATTAGCCATCGCAGGCTGGGTTGGGAAGCCACCGCGTACGCAGTTAGAACGAACGCTGGAAGCGGAGGATGCCGCCAATGCTGTTCCGCTTGTCAGCACCGGTCCAGTTGGTGACGGTGTCTTCACCGACATGGAGATAATCGACTTCGGCGGTGACCTTGAGGCCCTTCACGACTTCATAGGCAACGTTCGCGGCAACGCCGAAATTCTTGCCTTCATCATAGGAGAGCTGGGTGTTGAACGAGGTCTTCTCGTTGAACTTGTATGTGCCGCCGCCCCAGACCGCCCAGTTGCCGCTCCATTGCTTATAGAAACCGCGGCCGTGAGCGTCGATGACATTGCCGGCATCGTCATTGAGGTTGTTGTCGGTGCCGTAGCCGCCCATCACGAACAGCGACAGTTCATCGGTGGCTTTGACATCCAAGCGGACCTTGCCGGCGACTTCTTCGTAGTTGCTGTCGTAGGCAACGACGCCGGTGATGCCGCCCCAGCCCTGCGTGTACTTCACGCCGCCGACGACATGCGGAACGTAGCTGTCGATCGTGCCGACGGCGCCAGAACCCTCTTCGAGCGAGACCACGGCGGAGAAGCCATTGCCGGCGTCGAGGTAGTACTGGACGACGTTGGTGTCGAAGCCGCCATAGGGAACCAGCGTATCTTGGATGACGTTGCCGGCGTAGCCGATGAACGTATCGAATGCCGACTCGTCCTTACCGACGCGGAGGCCACCGAGCTGGATCCAGGCGAAGTTCAGCGAAGGGCCCTTGAAATGGGCGGCATTGGCGCTTTCGAGCGCATTGTCATTGCCGAAGTTGAACCGGGTCTCGGTGTAGGTCTTCAAGGTGCCGAGCTCGGTTTCCTGGCCGGTCCAGGTCTTCAGGTTGAAGCGAGCGTTCTTTTTCCAGGTGCCCTGCACATCGCCGTCCCTCACATCCCTGGTTTTCGCACCGTCGAACGAACCGAGATCGCCACCGGCGATGTCGTAACGGACATAGCCGCCGATGCGTAGGCAGGTTTCGGTGCCGGGAATGTAAAAGTAGCCGGCTCCATAGACGTCGCAGATCTTGACGTATTCGGCGGGCTCCGGCTCGGCGACGGTCACCGCATCGGCGGCGCGGGCACCGGAAACTGCGATCAGGGCCGCAGCTGAGCCGAGAAGAAGGCTCTTGATGTTCATTTTTCTGATCTCCAGACAAAAGTTAAAACGGGTTTGATTTCTTTGCTGAAGGGCAGCGTTGCTACCCCATCCCCAACTATTGAAAAAGAAGCGCACCGCGCCGCCCTTTCGCCCCCGACATGGCCTAACCCGCGGCGGCGTTCAACAGAGATTATCTCCGAAAACGGGTCTCTTCGACTCTTATAGAAGTATTGTTGCGCAAATATCACGTTATCTACTGAAAAACGGCACATATTAGACAACTGGCACGAGTGAAACGCGAAGTTAGATTTGAGATATATAACTACTAAACCGATTTAGAGGATTTTATGAAGAATATCATGTTGGGGCGGAAAAGAGATTCGCACTCTGCCTGCCCCACCTTTCGGGAAATCCGAGGCATTGCCGCCATCCGACTGACCGGCGCTAAGAGAGCGCCTGTCTGTTCAGAGCCGCCTGTCCGAAGCTCGGGATTGTGCGGCGTTGGCGCTGCCGATCGCCGACACGCCCCCTATCGGTCATCATACCGGCAGAAGCGCTCACGCAGGATGGGATCGTACCGGCTTACACCATGCGAAGGCTGAAGGTGCCGTGGAACAGTACGTTGAACTTCCTGTTCTTGCGTGTGCCGGAAGCTGGAGCCGACGGCATAGGCCCGGTGAAGAAGCTCAAGTCGATGAAAACTTGCGAGCAGCCGACACGACGTCACACACCATGTCCTGCTTGAGCCCCTCAATCGGAATGCGCCCGTGGAGTAGCGGCGAAGGGCGGGTCAGCCAAAACCACGCCAGCCGTGGATTCCCGATTGCCGACATCACTTCGCTAATCCCCGATGCCGGTCTGCCGTCGACGAACTGGGCGAGCGGAAAGACATGTTTGCGGCCGCCCTTGCGCAAGGCAATAACCTCATTGCGCCTTTGCCAACGATGCAGCGTCGAGCGCGGTATGCGGAAATGCTCTTCCAGATAGGTCGATCCGGCGACTTCGCCCGCCCAGTCCTCAATCAGCACCGATTGCAGATCGTTTGTCCGCTTCGCTGATGCGAGTGCTGGGGTTGCCGTCATCGGGCCATCATCCGCGCGATTGGCACCGGCGGGGCCGCAGCGTGTGAACTCCCCGAATCTCCGGAAGAATTCCGGGGCGAACGCAGCGCATTCGCCCTTGAAAGAGCCGATCGCGAGGCGCTGTGCCTGTGGAAGGAAGGGGACGGCGGCGGCGAGGCCGCCGGCGATGGCGCTGGCTGAAATCAGAGTTTGTGTGTCGAGAACAATGCCGTGCTGGATCAGGGCCTGTTGCACGGATTCCGCCACCAGGTCTGCCAAGGCACCCTGCGAGATCCCCTCTGTTCGTTTCTGAAACCTGGTCATGTAACTGTCTTGCGCGCCCCTCGCTCCCGTCACCGGCTGCGGCCGAGATTTGAACGGCTACAGCGGGAAGCGAAAATGGCAGCAGCAGATGCAGCGACCCCACAGGTTGCTGTCTTGCATTTTGACATCCCCAACTGACTGTCAAGGCGTCCCGATATGTCAGTCACAGGACGCATCGGTTTCCGTTTAGGTGCGAATTGTGACGGCTGCGCGACAGAGGCGGCCGAAAGAACCTTCGTTCGAAGGAACGACCAAGGTTACCAAAAAAAAGGGCCACATCCCGCGGCCCATTTTTACGTCACGATGTTGATTTACGTTCTATTTTTCTCCCTGCGCTAGAGCAATGAGAAAAATCGACCTCTCTTATGACTTTCCGTTTTCTGATGAGGTGCGCCAATCGTGAGCGGCGATGATGCTATCGCGGTGATCCTTTGCTCGGGCACAAAGCTCCCGCCTGGTCCTATCCATGCCTCAGACCTTCGCCTTGCGCTTCGAAGAAGACTTTTTGACTGGAGCCGCCTTTCTCCCCAAGCCTAGCGATTTCGCGAGCGCTGATCGGGTTGCCGAGTAATTCGGGGCGACCATGGGATAATCTTTTGCCAATCCCCATTTCGTCCGGTATTCGTCGGGCGTCATCCCGTGTCTGACTGCAAGGTGGCGCTTAAGTGACTTGTATTTCTGACCGTCTTCCAGGCTGATGATATAATCCGGGTAAATCGACTTTTTGGGATTAACTGCGGGCTTTAGGCTGGGCGCCTCAGGCGGAGTTGCATTTCCAATATTAGACAATGCCGAATTCACACTAGCGATCAAATCCGGCAATCCAGATGCCGGCACCGGGTTCTTCTGGACATAAGCGGAAACGATATCAGCAGTAAGTTCGATGAGATTATTGCCTGATTCCAGGGACATCTTTGTTCTCCTCAATTCCCCCGGGATTCCCATACCCGCCAAATCCGGAATGTGCAATATGCGAATATTCTGGCTAAGAGCTGTAGACGCGCAATTTCGCAGCGTTCGCGACTTTCTACTGAGGATGGCTCACGTCGTGGTCCACGTCGCACGGTTGAGAGTGCAAAGAATCCTGTTTCCATTACTTGGCTGGGAAGCGCTCAAGCAGGGTCGAACACTTAACCGTAGTGCCAATGTGGCTTAGGCTCTGTACCCAAGAACATAACTCCGAGCTTGTCCCCTCGGCGCCACCGGACCACCGTTTTATAACCTACCCCATCAGTCGGGATGTAAAGAAGGAATTCGTTTGGGACGCGCGCATCAATTGACACTTGCAGCTCCGCGCCTTGCGAATGCATGTTGCGAACGGTGCACTTGACTTCAGAATTTGAAATGCCTGAGAGAATGGACGCTCCTTTGAGAACGCGCCGACGCCGCTGCTCCCTGGATTCTTTTCCCCCGTTCATAGAACACCCATCAAGGTAAGATCGGCTCGCGCTGTGCAACAGCCAGCTTGCGCTGCCGGAGGTCACGCCGCAAAAGCCCGGTAACATTACTGTTGTCGGGTAGCAATAACCGAAACAGAGCCATGTATTACAGTTGCATTGTGAGTTGCATTACTCGCTTCCTCGTTGCGGGCGCGGAGTGAAAAGGACTATTAGCGCCAATTGAGCTGCAATCTAGTCTCCCCATGGGATGGCGAACGTATTCTGACGGCCTTGCGTCGTGCCCAATCGCGATTTTAAGTCTGCAGCCAAGCCTGCAGCATGGTGTAACAGACTGCATGAGCTTCTCATTCCCGGTCGCACCTCCTTCGAACCGGATGGGGCCGCAGGTATGCGTCTCACGACGGCCAGGACCGGCAGGAGGCGGCCTGATCGACGCGCAGTTCCAGGCTACACGTCGCAACTACTCCATGGCGAAACCTTCATTTCCTGGGCTGGTTGTCGTCTGATGTGACGCTCTAGCGTTTGGGTTGACGTTCTTCCCTTGTCTGTCGGCCAACGGCCTTTCCTGTTGCTGTCTTGCCCGGAGCTGATGACGTTTCTTTTATCCGGCCCAGCCGTCTTGTCCCGTTCCTGCCCGCTCCATTCGCTGCGCTCCCGTGTTGGGGACAAGCCGGCTCTGCGCGCCGTCTCCTTTGGAACCGTCCTCCGGGACAGAAACCAGCAACCAAAGGAAAAGACCATGACCAACAGACGTAACTCCGAAACGAAACCCGAGCCGAAATCGCCGCTCTACCACGCCTACACCGTGCGCGACGGCAAGGAAGGCCAGAAGGGCTTCTGGACCCGCATCGGCTCCCTCTTCGCCCATGACGACGGCGAGGGCGGCACGCTCCTCCTCGAGGCCTTGCCCATCGACGGCCGCGTTGTCCTCCGCGCACCGAAGTCCGACGAGTAGGAGGCGGCCATGCAGATCCTGACCCAGAGTCTGCGGGAAAAGCTGCTGGCGAATGGTCGCCAGCAGCAGCCCCTCCGCGGGACCGCACACGAAATCGACTTCGTTCCCGTCGTCAAGCTGTTCACCCCGGACGCCGGCGCGACCTGGCTCCTGACCGAAATCGACCCGGACGATCCGGATGTCGCATTTGGCCTCTGTGATCTCGGGCTTGGTTGTCCGGAAATCGGCAACGTAAGCCTCTCCGAGCTGTCCGCGCTGCGCGGGCAACTGGGCCTGCCGATTGAGCGGGACCTGTATTTCGAGGCGGACAAGCCCCTGTCGGTCTATGCCAGCGAGGCTCGACGCCTCGGTCGTATCCGAGTGTAGACGCTTCCGGTGTCGCTCAACGCCGTCCGCCGGGACGGCGTTGAGTCGCGAAACGGATTTGGTGCGGGCGCACAAGCGCAGCGCGGAGCCGCGGTCGAGTCGATTTCGCTTGTGGGAGAGCGGGGCAGTGCCCCTTGGTTTCCCATACTATAAATCTCTGCAGGACGAGCTAAACGGCCAGGTCGAATACAGCTATTCGAACCACTCTTTCATCAATCCAGCGGCGAGCAGAAGGTTTTTGTCGATCGTCTCCGGGGTCATACGCTGCTTGTGCATATAGGCTATTAGCTGCCGTTCAACCTCATGCCAGCTTAAGCCAGCGGCCAAGGCTTCTTGCATATAGAGAAGCGCCCTTTCCCTATCCTTGGCATGGACAGCGAAAGAAGCATCCATATAGGCAAAGCCGCCTGCCACCAGGCGTCCCCAATCTGCCATGCAAAATCCCTCGTAGCCTGTGTGAAGTGCTGTCGATTTCTTGCCTGAGTTCTTTTTTTGTTCTATCCAATCTGGGTAATTGAAGCAATCGGTGCGATGCCGGATTTGCGGGGAAGGATGAGGCATTCGATGCTCTTCAGTCAGCGTTACATGCGCGCTATCGATCAAGGACGGCTTGTTGTTGAAATCCCTGAAGCTACTCGCCGCAAACTATGGTCGTGGCTTCAGGCCAACGATTCGCCGCTGCATCTCCAGCGTGACCCCAACGACCGTTGGATTTCCCAGTCATCTATTCTGGACGAGGTTTCGTCGGATTTGCTCGTCGAGCATGGTTGGGACCGGCTGCCCGTGTTGCGCACACCGTCTGAACGGCCCGGTGAGCTGCGTCTGCTGGTTCAAGAAGGGGCCGCTTCTTGGGTTTTCGATACGGTAGAATTGGCTGCCCGGTATATGGATGCTGCCGAGAAGGAAGCACTACGCCAGAAGGTCAACCAGATATTTGAGCTGCATGATTGCCCCTGGCGGCTCTCTGACGGTGAGTTTTTCAAGCTGGACGGTGATTTCATTGGAGCCAGGCTTGCCACGACTGCCCACGACGCCCTGACGGCCAATCGCTTCGAGGGTGCTGGCGATGAGTTCGCCAAGGCCCGCCAGTATCTCGGCGCCGGCGATGTTCGCGAAGCCATTTTCTATTCGGGTCATAGTTTCGAGAGCGTGATGAAGGTTCTTACGGGCCTGGACCATGCTAACGGCGACAAGCTTATCAAGGAACTTGCTCAACAGGGTTTTTTCGATGATCTACCCGAAGCCGTCAGGAATGGCTTTACAGACCAGGTTCTGAGGGCGTTGCCTTTTCTGCGCAATAAGCTGGGCGGACATGGACAGGGTGCAGCGGTGGTCAACATTCCGCCCGTGTACGGAGATCTGGCTATTCAGATTGCCGCCGCCTTCCATAATTTTCTGATCTCCAAGCATCTGGAGCGCTCGACGCCCCCTCCGCCAGAACCGTTGCGTGAGCCCGCAGCACGTGAATTGACCGACGAGATACCGTTTTAGGGGGAGAAGTATGCGCAGCGCTGGGCAGGTTGTTTTTGTTTCGAGAAACGGCGGTATGATCGTCGTGCACCATGTTGACGGTTACGCTGTCGTGGAACTGATCGGCGATGAAGGCTCTTTGAGTGTTGGCGACCGTGTGAAGGGAGATTGGGACGCGCTGGGCGGTGAGCCTCTGTTTGCCAACGACCACACGCTTGATGCGTATTTTCAGGGCAGCTGGGGTTCACGCGATGCGGCGGTGCAGATCGCCCGGAACACCGGCGGCGGCTGATGCCTCTCGATCACTTCGTTTCGCAAGTCCATTTGAAGAACTTTTATTCCGACGGTGGATGCGGGCCATTGGTCAGAATCAAAAAAGACGATCTCCAGATCGTCGCGCGGGCGGCCGCCATTGGGAACGTCACCGATCTTTCGGCACCGCGCCATAATCCGTTGCACAAATCCCGACGCCACCACATCGCTCTGGCTGGCCTCGGCGATAATCCGGTAAATGCCCTGTAAGTCGGAAATGGCCTGTGGTCGGTAGGTGACCTTAACGCGGCGCATGGCGCGCGGCTTTGCTTTCGCTTTCCATGAAGCGCGTCATTTCCGCTTCTGCCTCGTCCGCAGTCAGGCTCGGCCATGGATCCTCGATCGATGCCCTGATCCGTGCGCGGAGAACCGCATTGATCGCTTCTTCTTCGCGGTCGAGGGCGCGCAACGCCGCCCGCATGACTTCACTGGCGGATTCGTAGGCGCCTGAGGCCAACCGCGCGTCAACGCTTTGCTGCTGCTTGCCGAGGGAGACGGTGATGGGTTTGCTGGTTCGCATGATTGAGTCTTTCGTTCATTTCCTCTTATAGCATGCGTTAATTACATTCCTGTCGGTGCAAACTGTCGGACCCGCCGGTAACGCTACATTGAGCTCCTTTAGGTGCCCCCGTAGACTACTCCCGCACCGAAACTATCTTGGTCTCGCCGACGGGCAATTCGGTGCCTCGCCTCGGTCGTCCTTCTTTGGGCGGCAACGATGAAGGCTCCGCCCGCCCAAGCAGGCACACGGTAGGGAGGCCCCGCTCTGATGCATCGTAGGGTTGCAAAAATCGGAGCATCCGTTAAGTCACGTGAGAATGAAGCGCATGCGAGAACAGGACATTCCTGCTTTTGTGCAGGAGGTGGCCGCAGCCGGTTGCGACATCTGCGCCGTGGGACCAGGTCACTACGTTATGGGTGATGTCGATGTTCCGCGCGGCCAACGTCGAGGCTTGTACACAAAACTCAAGGAAATCGACGCTCGTTACGGCAACCGCGATCACCTACGAAACAAAATCGCGTCGCATCTGAGATCGATTGGGCGCTATATCGACGCGTCTTCATTGGGAGCCGTGGCTTGGGCGCAATTTCCCACCTCCCAACGCGAGATCGATGATGAACCTCCGGACCTGGCAGCCGTTACCGCATATGATCAGGCGCACATCTCGACCTACGCCGCCCTGCTGGTCGCGGAGGCCAAGGGCGTCGATTGGAACCACGTAGCGCGCCTTATCCTGAATATCGACCCCCAGCGTGAGTCGGAACGAGCACGTCGGGCTTGGGCGTCGCACCTGGCGCGGGCGCAGTGGCTGGCGACGAGTGGTTTCGGGGAGAATTTGCTGCAATAGGCCAGGCTCGCGCCACATCAGACGTCCGGCCAAAAGCCGACTGCGACAAGGCGATGGTGGCCCGCTGGGATAGAGACGCAGACCGGGCCTTGCCCTGTTTGAGGGCGGAGCGGAGCAATCGCAACGATGCGTTTTCGAATGAGTCAGCCGGCGCGACAAAAGAATGTCCAATTTGTCCGCCGCATCGATGCTCCTACGGCCGCCCTGTTGAACCGGTCTCAGGGCCACGAACTTTCTCTAGCATCGGACTGACTTGGTCCCGCTGGCGGGCATCGAAACGATCACGTCCCTTACGCCTGAGCCGGTAGACGATGTATGATGGGACGTGAAGCCAGCAATTCAGTTGTACGAATGTCGTACCGGGTAAATCGCGCCAACATTATTTTTGAGGGCGGCCCTTTACCGAAACGGTTCGAGCGCCTTTTATATGGGTGCGGGATAAAAACTGAAAAAATCTACTATATATTGGTATGCGCACTCTCGCGGCGCTGGCAACCCAAAACCCACACCCACAGCTAGGTGTCTCATGATGACCACGAATGACGCCGCTGCCCATATCGGCAAGTCGGCTAGTTGGCTGAATAAATCCAGAATGTCGGGCAACGGCCCGGTCTATATGAAAGTCGGCGGATCAGTTCGGTATCGCCTCGCTGATCTTGAGCGATGGCTTTCGGCTGGCCGACGAACTGCGGTTTACGACCATGCCAACAACAATATCCGAGCCATGGGATCAGCAGCATGAAGTTCAAAATCTTTAGCGAGGACTATCCGGACGGCCTCAATGTCGATTGGGCCGCCGTTCCTGGCACGGGTGACTTTGTCAGCCTCAGGTATAAGGGCGGGACTTCGAAGCTGACAGTCGATCGTGTCGAGTACACCTTCGATGTCGACGAAAAGAGTATCGAGGTTGCGGTGTACCTCACCTACTAAAACCTCCCCGCCCGCGGCTATCACCCCTTTGCAACTCACGCCCGCGATCCGCGGTGAGGAGAATCTATGCCACTAATCCAGCTCGAAAACGGCGACACTTAAAACTCAAGGCACGTCGTCAAATTCCTCGAACTCCATGATGGTCGCCATCAATTTGGGATGAGCGATGGGACCAATCCAATCACTATGGCTACGCCATCGATCCAGAGAAGGCCTTCTTTCCCATTGTGCCCGCCGCAACGGGGTTCAAGACGATCGCGACAGACATAGTCGATGGCGTTCGTCGGTGGGATATCCGCAGCGTTATTGCTTGGCAGATTTGTCCCTCTGGCAACTTTGCCATCTCTGCCGGACCTTCGAATGATGAAGGTTACGCTGCGCTGATTGAGCCTGACGGTACCGTGGTCGATTGCGACGGATACAGGTTTGACAGTTTTGACGACTTCCAACAGTCGGTCGGACATGAAGACGCGAGCGTTCGCGAGGCGGCATAGAGGGGCGGCTTTGAAGATTATCAAGATACAGCCGGAGCCACATGGCTCCGGTAACGCGCTGGCGCGGTTCGACCTGCAACTTACTCCAACGTGTCGCCTACTAAATCTCAAGCTTATCCAAGGTCCGAGGGGTGCCCGCGTCTACGCGGCCAGTGCCTTCAACTGTAACACCGCCACCTTCGCCCCCGAACTCGCCGAAGAAATTTGCCGCGCCGCTCTGGCAGCCCTTGGAGAAAATTCCCCACATGACCGAACCACGGACTGATGCCGACATCCAATACGCTATGGGCGATCGTGTCGAGCACGACAAATTCGGCGCAGGAACCGTTGTCTATTCACATCTTTCGGGTGCGGTTGTCGAATTTGATAGCGGAAAGCGCGGCAACTTTGGGCTTGGACGCAAGTTCATAAAGCCTTCTGACGTCCCGAGGCCAGAGAAAAAGACGAGCGAGCAAGCAAAGCCAGCGGCGGCAAATGACAACAAACCTGGCGAGCTCGATATCTTCGCGTGGAAGTCGTCGCGGTTCGTCGGCGAGCCGGCGCCGGTCGAATATTTGGTCAACGGTGTTATTGAATCCGGTATCCCCGGCATGATCGCCGCGCAGGGCGAAGTCGGCAAGAGCTTCACCATGCTCGAACTGAGTCGCCGGGTTGCGTTCGGAACGAAGGGCAATCTTCCGCCGCCGCCGATCTTTGGCGGTCAAGTGGTGCAAGAAGGAACGGCGGTCTTGCTGGCCGGCGAAGATGATGCGCGGGCAATGCACAGGCGTCTTGCGGCGCTCGACCCGAAGGGATCTCGTCTTGCTGAGAAGGGCGACAAGCTCATCGCCATTCCCTTGCCGTCTGCCGTTAAGGCAATCCAGCCGTTTTGGAGGGTGGTCAAGGGCGAATTGGTGGAAACGCCATCGTGGCGGCAGTTCTGCGATAATCTGGACAAGGTGTCAGACTTGCGATTGGTGACGATCGATCCGCTCCAGCTCTTCGCAGCAGTGCCGCTAAACGAGGATCCGGCCGCGGGGCAGTTTGTTTGTGGCTCTATTGCCTCGTTGGCAGCGCATACCGGCGCCAACGTCTTCTTCGCACATCATATGGCGAAGCGCGTGAAAGGGATCGTAACACTCGGAGATGCGCGGGATGCCATCCGCGGCACCAGCGCGTTGGTCGACGGTGTCCGGCTAGCGTACGGGCTCTGGTACGGCGAAACCGACAAGGCGCGCAAGATTTGCAAGACGATCGGCGTGCCGTACGAGCCGAATCGAATTGTACATGGCGGCGTGGTCAAGGCGAACGGAGCGGCTCGCCTGGTTATCCGATCAGACGAGGGACACCTTGTGTCCCGACCAACATCTGCGTTGACCTTCATGGAAAGTTTGCAGTATGTGCGGGGTAGGTCGAAAACTGGGTTGGGGGAGAGAATGTTGGCCAGACTATGGTCGTTAGCCGTTAGCATTGCGCGGGGACTTCGAGACAGAGCGGTCGATATTGTCTTCTGGTGCGTTACCGGCTTCGCTGTATTTGCTCTCGTTACTTCGATTTCCTCAATTTGGGTGTTGTCCGTCTACAGAGTAAATGAGGAATTCAAGACGAGCCCCACGTTCCTTGGCGCAGTCTCCACCATTTTCGTGTCAATCATTCGACCCACTGCAACCACGGCTTACGATCGTGCACTGGCAACTGAGGTCGCCAACGTGTTGATATTTTCATTATCGATCATGGCGATATTCGCAGGGTCTCTTTACATATTTAAAGAGCGTCGCACCGTGCAGCTCGAGCTGCCATATAACGAACGAAAATTCACGACCAATGACGACCTTTTAAATTCGCATACCGTGCCGGTGATGGATCAGTATTACGCGTCCGCATCCCATGTCTATATTATCTCAGGGGACTACGACTGGCTTTTCTCGGTTCAGAACGCCGTGATCGCAAAGCGATTGCGTGACCTTGTCTTGAAAGGCAACGCTCATCTTGTCAGTTACAAGACGCCGGAGGATACTTTCCTACGTTGGAAAAATTATGAACAATCTAAGCAATATCTCGATTTATTCAAACGCATAACATACAATTGCCCACTGAAATTGAAGGCAAGCTTGGTTCAGCAACGCAATGGTATGTACAGCTTTATCTTTCTAAGCAATGTTGATGAGGAATCGCGTTATTCCCGGCCAGCGCTGCATCATTACAAGATATTCGAATACAGGAGCAGGGGGGTGGGTGTTGCGCTGCTTAACAATATACAGAATCTGATCATTCCGATCGCCGCGAAGCCTCAACGGAACAATTCTACCCAGAAGCGCGTCGCTGCAATCGAATCAGACGATTGGTGGGGCTAGTCGCGAAACGCGTAGAGCAGGTTCGCTTTCACAGAGACCGAACGAACATCCCTGATCATATTAGGCTGCACGTCGCCTCCGACCCTAGCATCCTGGACTTTGAATCCAAGATTGGAGAATTGTTCGGCGGCGGCGCGGATATTGCGCTCATAGTCTATGGCTAACAGGTGTAATTCACCGTCACGGGTGGCTCGCCGCGTGAAGGGCAGCTTGTAGTCGGATTCGTTGAACAGGGAATAGCTAGCAAGTGTCACCCTTTGAGGCGCCTGCATTAGGTGCTCGAACAGGTCTCCAACCACGAATGAAGATTGATCGTAAAGGCCCAAACGGTGCACAGTATTTAGCGCAATGAGCAGCTGAAACGAGTATCTGTCGACAAATCTAATGGAAACGTGGGTGCCACTCAGCTCTCTCACGAGCAGTGACCACGCTATGCCAAACGTTCCTGAACCGCAGCCAAGATCGTCGACATGTTCCAATTGGCCAGCGCGTGGTGAGTGCTGAAGAATAAAGGCGCTAGCAATCAGGCATTTGTATAGGTTTCGATAGAAGAACAAGTCGTCATATAATGCAAAGGCAGTGCGGTCCTCGAATTTCACATGAGAGTTATGGCGCCGCTGCGCTATAATCTTGCGAAATTCGCCCAAATCCTCAGAGTCGCGGCTTAACCACGGGGCCGGATGAACGTCCGACGCTTCTAGGCTGGCCTGTACAGGGGTCAAGCCTGTTAGCGATCGCTTAATTAGGAAGAATACCTTCCGGCAAGCAACCTGATTTTCATTCGACAGGTGCGATGCGATCAACCGATTCTGCGGGATTAACTTGGCATCCATCCCGTCATTACACCATAAAATTGACTTGGCAGGTAACGTATTTGAAGCCCGTGACCATTTCAAGGCCGGCGGGAGAGAGGCGCGCGGCCCTCTCTCCCAGCAAGCCGCCGCGGGCGGTTTCCCCCATCTTCCTCCGCTACGCTCCGTGCAGACCGGGGAGACCCCTCCGCCCCCGGGACTTGCCCCCTCTCTCCCCGCTGCTCGCCGCGTGGCAGGGGTCAGGTGGCCTGACCCGCAGGGGCAGGGACGCCTGAAACCAAATAAAGGAGCAAGTTCATGAATACCGCTGAAATCACTATTCCGCTCGGCAAGCTGGTGCCGAGCAAGGCCAACGTCCGCCGCGTCAATTCCGAGTCAGGCAGGGCCGAACTGGCATCCAGCATCGAGGCGCACGGCCTCATCCACAACCTTGTGACCCGCAAGGCCCCGAAGGGAGCCAAGTTTGAGGTCGTGGCCGGAGGGCGGCGTCTGGGGGCGCTGCGGTTGCTGTTGGACGAAGGCCGTACCGTGCAGGGCGTGGCAGTGACCAAGGACTATCCGGTCAGGGCCGTCTTGCGCGAGGACGGCAGCGACACCGAGATTTCTCTGGCCGAGAACGACCAGCGGGAGGCGATGCACCCGGTGGACGAGGTCGTTGCGTATCGCGACCTTGTCGAACAGGGCATGGCGGCGGAAGACATCGCCTCCCGTTTCGGCAAGTCCATTGTGACGGTGCGCCAGCGTCTCAAGCTGGCCAGCCTGTCGCCCCGCATCCTCGATGCCATGCGGGCAGGTGAAGTGACCCTTGAGCAGACCAAGGCCCTTGCGTTGAGCGACGACCACGCGACGCAGGAAGCAGCTTGGTTCGAGCAGGATGGCTGGAGCCGCAATCCCGGCAGCCTGCGCTCATTCCTGACCAGCGCTCATGTGCGGGGTAATGACCGGCTGGCGCGTTTTGTCGGCATCGAAGCTTACGAGGGTGCCGGGGGCGGGGTGTTGCGCGACCTGTTTGCGGAAGACGAATTGACCTTCCTGACCGACCGGCCCCTGCTGGTGAAGCTTGCCAGTGAGCGGCTTGAGGCGGTGGCGGATGAGTTGCGTCCGCTGGGGTGGAACTGGGTTGAAATCGCTCTCGACACGAGTGTCCTTCACACCAGCGGGTTCGGGCGCATCCACGTGGTGCGGCGTGACCTGACCGAGGCCGAGCAGGCGGAAGTGGCGGCGCTGGGTGTCCAGTACGACGAACTGGCGGAAACGATTGACGGATACGCCGAGGGCGCCCCGCAAATCGAGGCCGAGGAAGTGAGGCTGCATGCGCTGGAAAGCCGCATCGAGGCCATCCAGCGTGCTGCGGAAAGCTTCGACCCCGCGCAGATGGCGCTGGCGGGCTGTGTAGTGGGCATTTCCTACAACGGCACGCTGGACATCACAGCAGGTCTGGTGAAGGCCGACGACCGCAAGGCGCTTGCCGCCTTGCAGTGCGGCGACGAAGGCGATGAAGACGACAAGGGTGACGATGCGGTGCAAGGAAAAGACACCGAGGTCGAAGCCAGCGGCATGTCGACAACCCTCACCGAGGAACTCACAGCCATCCGTACCGCAGCCTTGCGCGTGGAACTGGCGGGCCGTCCCGAAGTGGCCCTGGTCGCCATCCTGCATGCGCTAGTGAGCCGTGCGTTCTACGATTACCACCATGGCCGTATCGAACCTGCCGTGGAGGTCACCGGCCAGCGCCGCAATCTGGTTCCGTCCATCAAGGAGCCGGATGCCTGCCGGGCATTGACGGGTTGGAATGAAATCATGGAAGGGTGGGCGCACCGCGTGCCGGGCGACCCCGCTGACCTGTGGCCTTGGCTGATGGCGCAGCCGCAGGACTTGCTGCTTGACCTGTTGGCGGTGGTCACAGCCGCCAACCTCAACGCCGTGGTCGCGCGCCACGATACAGTCAAGCAGCGCATCGCCCAAGCAGACGTGATGGCAGCGGCGGTCGGGCTGGACATGCGCCTGTGGTGGGTGCCGGACGCAGCGTTCCTGTCGCGACTGTCGAAAGCCGATATCGCGGGTGTGATGCGTGAGGCCGGGTGCACGGAAGATGCGGCGCAATCGGTTGAGCGTGCCCCGAAACCCGAAGGCGTCTTGCAGGCAGAGAAGGAACTGGACGGCAAGGGCTGGCTCCCGGCAGCGCTGCGCGGGAGGGCCAAGGCCGAGCCTGAGACCGTGGCTGAGGCGGCCGAATAGGTCGTCGCCGGTTCAGTTGAAGCCCGGTGCCGGTGACGGCACCGGGCTTTTGTTGGTGGAGCGAGGGTTCCCGAACCCCACCCTCGCGCTCCCGCCCGCCCAGGACTGCGCTACTGGATGGTGCCGGTCTTCGGCCTGATCCCGGTCTGGGCGTATTCAACAAATTGGAGCGCCGCCAGAATGGTCATGGCGCTCCGCATGTACTCTTCCTCGCTGGTGACCTCTTCGAGGGCGGCCATTGTTGCGTTGAACGTCTCGGCCGACGGCGGTGCCGGCAGGCTGTTTACCTGCCGGATGATCGCTGCTTTGGCTTCGTCGCGGGTCATGTCCCCTCTGTGAGCGAGAGCTAGGAACCTACTTCTTTTTAGACGTTTGCAGCGTAAGCTGGAAATAGTCGCTGGCGTCCCCGAAAAAGGCCATCCGGGTATTTGTCCCGGTTTCCGGGAGATAGCGGCAGTTGGCGCGGTCGTTCTTGCCAAGCTCGCTCTTTTCGAAGCACAGGCGCATGGCTGCATAGATGTTCGGCGCCACCGACTTCATGTCATTGCCAGAGTCGCTGATCGCACCCAGCGTGTCCTGATAGGCTTTGTCAAAGTTCTCGATGTAGGACGGGTCTCCTACGCGGACCGACAGGCTGTAGGCGACGGAGGCATTATCGTCATAAGCATTCACTTCAACGAACGGGACAAGGCGATACTCATTCCCGGCTAGGCGGCAGCTGAACGCCTTTTTGCCGTTCGTCGACTTGTCCTTACACTTATCTCCATATTTCCCGGACAGGTAAGACGTCAGCTTGGCGTAGTCGAGGGTTGTCTCTTGTGCCGTTGCCGATCCCACCGATATGGTGGCGAGCGCAAGCAGGCATGCTCCCAGCTTCAGGGGCGTCCTCATTGTCATCGTGATCCTCAGGGGTTGCAGGTGGCGTTGCGTTTTCCGGCGCAGCTTTGAGCCAGGCGCCAGAATCCTCACCCCTATTCAGAAATCACGATTTTTGAGCCCGAACATAAGGCTGCGCTAACTAACGCGGCGTTGGCTTTTATGCGCAAAATTTAGGCAAACAGTCGTGACCAGCTTCGAGAATATGGGCAAAAATATCAGGGCAGGGATGTTGCAAATCTCGTGAATTTTGACAGAAACAGTGGAGG
Source organism: Mesorhizobium sp. 128a (assembly GCF_053848025.1). Classification (NCBI taxonomy): domain Bacteria; kingdom Pseudomonadati; phylum Pseudomonadota; class Alphaproteobacteria; order Hyphomicrobiales; family Phyllobacteriaceae; genus Mesorhizobium; species Mesorhizobium sp. 128a. The sequence continues at coordinate 37,013 of NZ_JBSPKY010000020.1, forward strand.
CTCTCTTGGATGAAATACGGCTATGCGCGGGTATCTACCGAAGCGCAGGACTTGGCCGCACAAATTGAGCGGCTGAAGGCGGCTGGTTGCGAGAGGATTTTCTTTGAGAAGCGCAGCGGCAAGAATGTCGACCGCCCCCAACTGCGTCGGCTCTTACGTTCACTGAAGCCTGGGGATGTGGTGCATGCCGTCGTCAGCGACCGCATGGCGCGTGATCCGTTTGATATGCTGAATATACTTAGGACGGTATCGGCAGCAGGTGCGGGGTTGCGCCTCTTGGACGAGCCCTATATCGACACTGCTTCTGAGATGTCGGACCTTATCCTGTTCCTCGTCGGATGGGCCGCCAAATGGCAACGGCGCAGGATCCTGGAAAATACCTCGGTTGGGCGAGCGCGGGCCATGGCCAAGGGCGTGAAGTTCGGGCGCAAGCCGAAGCTCTCAGAGCAGCAGCGTCGGGAGGCTATGGCCCAGCTCGCGGCCGGGGAGACCATGGGGGAGGTCGCGCATCGCTACAACGTCAGCAACAGTACGATCTCACGATTGCGGTGACGATGCTCCGATGGAAGGGCACCCGGAATCCGGTAGAATGACTTGCAACGCGTTGTTTCGCCACCTTCCGGGCAACCGTGTGGAAACGGCGCGCAGACCCGCTGGATGGGTCAGTACAACCTGCGCCCGCTTGAACGTCTGGCCGGATTGCGCAATTGTGAATGCCCCAGTCCAACGGGGTGAGCGATGAAGCGTACGGCAAAGGCACGACCGTTCGTGCCGACCGAAATTCACGTCGGCACGGTCACCGATGAAAAGGGCGCTATAGGCATCCTCTCGATCGTGACAACGGAAGGCTTGTTGGATATAGCGCTGGACCGACAAGCCGCCGAGGCCATCGTGAACGCCATCGGCGCTATCCAGTCCAAGCTGGAAACCGTCGAAACCTAGAAAAAGAATGCCCGCTTGGAAGCCGGGACAGAGAGGTCCCGGGGAGACGCCGGCCGGAGGATCGTTCGTTCCGGTGGCTGCTAGGTTGCTTCAGCATAGTTGACGGGTGGACGAGGGCTCCTTGGGCCATACCTGCCGGTCGCCAAGCATCAAGCGGTAGCCATCATTCAAGCTGGGGATGATGGTCAGCGCCTCCTTTCCCGAATAGAAAGTCGCAATTGTTATGGCGTTCCCGTCTATCATGCGCTGCAGGCGATAGACGTCGAGATGCGGCTTGTCATAGTCTACCAAGAAAGTGTCCCCCTGCGGACCGTATTAGCCGTCTTCTATGACGCTTACGTGAGGCGACGTCCGCAACTCCCAGTCCAAGGCTTTTCCGGCATTAGGTAGCTGTTACACCTAGCCCGAAAATGGCTGGCTCTCGCCATTTTCATGCAGGGTAATGTGGAACCCTTTGGCGACTAGCCGGTCAAATTCTGCATGGCCTCCATGGTGGGCCCATGACTCTATGACGATGACCAGCGATGGTTGGGTAACGCTCGTCAAAACCAGCGACTTACGCGTCCCGCTTGTCTTTTTTTCAACCTTCGCGTCTTTCGAAACCAGAAAAGTAGTCACCTCAGCACCCCTCCATTTCAGACCTTAGACTTTCGCCAGCCGGCCATCCACGCTTGCCATTCAGAACAAAACCAGCGCTCGCCTTTGGCCGGGTTGACGACCGTCTGATTGTAATATCGCTGGCCTGGCATGTGATAAATCCGCTCACCGGTCTCCATGCTAACGTTGCCCTTGATGTTGCATCCATCTGGCGCGGTAGAGGCGCTGCCCTGACGATGGACTGTAGGTAGAGGATGCTGTTCGGTTTGCGGTATGAGGTAGCTTGCCCCGGCAACGCCGCAAAGCAAGACAGGAATTAGCGCCCGCTGCTCTAACAGCGAACGCCTACGCCGCCTTATAGGCTTCTGCCCTTGAAGGCCCATAACCCTCTCCCCAAGGGAGAATGCTACTCCTAAGACTTGGAGTCCAGATAGGGCGGGCTCACCGGCCCTGTGGTGTTCCATCGGATGAACGGAACTTCCTGCCCGGTCACGTCCCGCACGGCTTTCAACAGTACCTCATGCAAGACGCGCGTCTGCCGGTAATGGTCGCAATGTGGTGAGATGAACGGCTTGATGATGCTTAGGTGCAGCGCTTCCGCTGCCACCAGAAAGCGCTCGATTTCAGCCTGCGATAGTTGCTTTGAAGGTTTCGACCTAACCATTGCGATCTCCTAAGAGAATCGCCCCACCTAGGACAATGTTCCTACGTTCGCCCAGCGGTGTAAAGCGGGTATCCATTTTGACAATGGCTGCCATCGCGTATTCAGCATTCCGCCAAATGTTCAAAGTAAACAACTCGTTAATTGGCGAACAGCAACCTTCTTTAACCATCTTCACCCATATTTAAACGACGTGGCAAGGGCAACGGCGATGAATAAGCTGTTTTTTGGCGACAATCTTGACTGGCTTCCAAAGCTTGAACGGGAAAGCGTCGATCTAATTTATCTTGATCCGCCGTTCAACTCGCAAGCGACCTATAACATTCTCTACAAGTCCCCAAGCGGAAAAAACGGCGGCGCTCAATACCAAGCCTTTGAAGACTCTTGGCAGTGGGGGCCGGCGGCTGATTATGCATTCGCCTTGGTTCGAGATAGCCAATCTCCGGCATATGGCATTCTCACGGCTCTGAATAATTTCATGCAGAAAAGCGATCTCATGGCGTATCTCACCATGATGACCGCCAGGCTGTTGGCAATGAAGCGCGTCTTAAAGCCAACCGGCAGTCTTTTCCTGCACTGCGACTCTAGCGCTAGCCACTATCTCAAAATCATCCTTGATCAGATTTTCAGCGAGGGCGGATTCCAAAACGAAATCATATGGCGGAGGTCCACCGGCAAGTCCTTGATGACCCGCCGGTTGCCAACAAATCATGATTCGATCTTGCTCTATTCGGGCGGCGACAGCGCATGGAACGCGGATGAGGGTTTCGCGCCCTATAACCCTGATAATCTGCCCGAGACGATCAAAACAAAGTACCGGTATGTCGATGAACAAGGGCGCCACTACCGCTTGGACAATCTTATCAACCCGAACTCAAATCGGCCCAACCTGACCTATGAGTTTCTTGGAGTGACGCGCGTTTGGCGATGGACGCGCGAGAGAATGCAAGCGGCCTACGATGCCGGTCTTATCATCCAAAATGCGGCCGGTCGGGTGCCTAGCTTCAAGCGCTATCTGGACAAGCAGCGCGGAATGCCACTGGACGACGTTTGGACTGACATTCCTCCCATAAACTCCCAAGCAGCGGAAAGACTCGGATATCCAACTCAAAAGCCCCTGCCGCTTCTGGAGCGCATAATCAGGCTGAGCACCAATCCTGGTGACGTAGTGCTCGACCCATTCTGCGGCTGCGGGACGGCAATTGAGGCCGCCCAAAGGCTTGGTCGAAAATGGATAGGGATTGATGTAACCGTGCTGGCAATCGACGTTGTGGAGCGCCGGCTCCGCAAGATGAAGGTCTGGAACAAAATCCACTATGAAGTCGAGGGCATTCCGAGGGATATTGATGCCGCCCATCGCCTCTTCGATGAAGATCCCCACGATTTCCAGCTATGGGCCTTAACAATGGTTGATGGCCAACCGCGAGAAGGCGGGAAAAAGGGCGCTGATAAGGGCGTTGATGGCCTCATCTACTATCAGCATGACAGCAAAACGATTCTTCCGGCGATTGTCTCAGTGAAGGGCGGGAAGAACATTCATGCGGACCACATCCGCGATCTTATCGGTACCATGCATAGTCAGGATGCAGAGATGGGCGTCTTTGTCACGCTGAATGAGCCCACTTCGGCAATGATGAAAGCTGCAAGGGAAGCAGGGTCTGTCGAAGCCTTCAACAAGCTTAGACCCCGCGTCCAAATTCGCACGATTGAACAATTGTTTGCCGGCCATAAACCAGATTTGCCGCCGGTGCATGATATCATCTCAGCCGCCGCCGCCGCTCGTCGCCTGTCGGCTCGTCGCGTGCCGCCGCTTGTGACGCCAGAACAAATCCGCGAGCAACCCTCGTTCAAGTATCCGATATCGGGTGGCAGAGCGCAGGATGCACAAAAGACAATGGCATTGGACGATCCGCTGTTGATCCCCCAAGAGGATAGACCGCAGCGAAAGAGCGCCCACCGAAAAGGCTAGCTCTAAACCTGCCAGAAGATATGCTTGCCGAGCCCTTCGCTGGAAACCAGCAGGCCCCTAGCGCGATGATGGCGAAGGCATGAGCCGACACGTTTGCCAATCGTCTTTACAAGGCGTTTGTAAGCCGTGTTCATGCCGCGCTCTGCCACTACATGCATCGTCAATTCTTGCGTGCTGCACGTCATCTAAGTTCTCCTACTTGGCTGCCGAGCGCTGCCAATAGCCAGCCCAGACATTTGAAATCGGGTGATTGAGCGCCGCACCGGCAATCTGCCCGATTAGCGAGTATCGTGTGTAAGCGCATGTGTGAGCATAAGGTGGCGCCTGGCGCCTTGACTAGCCACCGATACAAGAACCAGCGTCGGCATGGCGACCGACAGCGCTGAGGCAAGAGACCGCCATTTCATAAGTAAACAAAATTGTCATGGACACCCATGCAGTTATTGCCTCCCTGCCAGTCGCAGGTTATTGAGGCCGCCAACGCAGCTTTCAAAAGGATTATCGAGCGGATAGAGCCGGCCAATGAGGAACTTACTCGAAGCTATTGGGATGCCGAGAGCTATATCGACAATGAAATCACCGCATCCATGCTGCCGATCTCACTGGACTACGCTGCGTACCTCGTCGACGTATTTCTGATGCCTCATGTGGCTCAACTGGCGGGCGCCGCAGACGAGGAGGCCGCCGAATTTCGACCTTGAACCTCAGGGGCGGCAGCTGGGTTTACCGGCTGCAATCTGTGGGGCACCCCGATCAACACCGTGACCTTTACCGCCACCTCTTCCAGGGTGGCGGTAAGGCGGTTGATCTGCGAGGCCGTAGCGGACATTTCTGGCCCGTAGCGGGTGACGAGGTATTCCCGATTCTGACTGAGGGACTGGAGATGCTTGGCGGTTTTCGCACGAAGGCGCAGCCCTGCTGCCATGGTGTGCTCCGTCCGTGCCGACAAGTCATGGTGCATTTTGCGGATCTGATTGGGATTGTGCCCGCGGTGGAGCAACAATGCGGTCAGGTAAAGTTCGATGGCATGGATTGCCGACAATCTGAACGGCGCGCGGGTGAGCGGTTTGCCGGGACGGCCGAGGGGAAGCAGCTGGTGTGCCGCCTTGCGGTATTCTTCTGCCAACTCGTGAATCTGTTGCGGGGATGCCAACTCGCCCGGATACTTGCGTTCTTCGATTGCCACTTCCGTCCCCCCTTATCGTTTGCGGTAGTAAGCATCCCATGCCAGCTTGATGTCCGCAAATGTCCATTCCCGCCGTCGGCCATAGGCGGGACTTTGACGGGTACAGCACTCATTCAGGCCAGTTTCTCGGCAGAACTTCATAAACCACGATGTGGATTTCGGCTTGCCGCGCCGCGTCGGTTCAATCTGGCAGATGAGGCCACTATGCGCCCAATGGTCTTGTGGGTTAGCAATGGAGGCCGGGTCCGTCAGGTAGGCGCGGAGTTTTTGTAGAGTGGCGTCGTCGGGTGTCTGATGGAGTTCCGCACGCATGGACGCGACGGCTAAATTCGCGCCTTCCCGGGCGGCTTGCGTCAGCATCTCGCGCAACTGGGCGCTGGTCAGCACAAGCGCCTGCATGGCTTCCATGGGCAAAGGCTTTCATTGTTGGATTGTCGCGGTTGAAGGTCGCCGCAAGGCCATTGCCTCATAACCAAAAAATGACGTCAAGCGTTAGATGCCGAGCAGGACGCCAAGCCGTTCGGTGACCGGGCGCAGCGGATCCACGAGGCCGAGGTCGTAGATCATTGTGGTTTCGAGATTGCCCTTGTGGTCCACATAGTGGGAGATCGCCTCGTGCGATACGCCCTGACCCGTCAGCATCAGCGAAATCGCAATCCGCTTGAGGTCATACAGCTGGAAATACGCCGGCACGCCGGGGAGGGCCTTGAACCGGTCCAGCCCCTTGCGGAAGTTGTCGCGGGGCCGAGTATGATCGGTATGGGACGGGAACAGCAGCGTACTTTCGGGCCAGCGGGCACGTTGCACCCGAACCATGGCAGCAACCCGGGAATGGATGGGCACCGAGCGATAGGCATATTCATAGAGCGAGCGCGACAACTGGATGCCTTTGGTGTTGTGCTTGTGCCAGACGAGCTGATCGAGGTCGAAGTGGCTGAACTCGGCCTTGTTGAGGTCGCTGGGACGGGCCATCGTCAGGAACAGGATCCCCATGTAGTTGCAGAGCTCCTGCATCTGGTCGTTAGCGGTCGCCATCTGGCCCCTGACCAGAGCCATGTTACGCTTGGCAGGCCCTTCCAGATGGTTGATTTCCGGCACCGCCTCGTACACCGGATAGAAGATATGCGCCGCAATCTGCCGTATCTGTTCGGTGGAATAATTGCGGCGACGTCGGATCTGCTTGCGCGCACGTATTGGCGTGCACGGGTTGCGCATGTCCACCAACTGCATGCGGATTGCCCAATTGTAGAGAGCCAGAACGTGGCGAAGAGCGCTGTTGAACACGTACGGGGAGTTGAACTGCCTCTGGAACTCCTCGATATGTACTGGCTTGATGGCGTTAAGCGGCCGATCGGCGAACATCGTGCCGAAATCCTTGTACAGCCGCTTGCTGTTATATCCGCGGCGGCTGGCCACCTTCGGCGCCGGCCGGAGCCAGTGAGCCACGAAAATCGCAAAGTTATACCGATAGCCCTCGGAAAGGCCGCTGACATGGCTTTCCCAATATTGATCAATAGCCTCGCGGACGGTGAGGAAATGCTTGCGGCGAGTATCAACCCGGTCAAGGTCGGGGTCTGTCCCGTCCTTGAGCTGCCGTTCGCGCTGTATCACTGCCAGGCGCGCAGAGCCGACGCTGACCGTGGTTGCTGACCCCAAGACCTTTCGGCAGCGCCTGCCGTTGAATCGATAGGCATGGACGAAGGACTTTTGCCCAAGCGCGGTGACCCGGAGGCCAAGCCCGACAACAGAGCCATTGCGGATTTGCCCGTTGGCGGCGACCGCATAATCCCAATAAAGTTCCTGATCCTTGTCAGGAGGGCAATTCGCTTCGAAAACAACATCGTCTGTCAAAAATATCTGGGGCATTTCATGTAACTTCCATGTAACCGATTTATAGCAAATGTTGCATGGAAAGTGAAGTAATGATTGATAACGAAGTCCATAAAATGACGAAATAACAAATGATTACATATTTCAATATTGTGGTAATATTAGCCTGGAGGCACTCCGAAGGAAGGGGTCGTGCGTTCGAATCGTGCCGGGTGCACCAAGTTTTTCAAATGGATGGCATGGTCTTCAGTCTCGTCGGTTCCTGTCATGTAACTTTCATGTAACCGCAGTTGCAAGTCCCATATTGAACGGCCTTTATAAACAGGTAGGTCAGGACGCGCCGGCCAATCCCCGCCGCCCGGTCACGGAAAGACGAGACTCCTGTTGAATACCGGAACCAGGCTCTTCGAAAGAACGCTTGGAGCTGTGGGGTATGCAGCATTGACAAAGTTCAGGCCAAGCCAAACTTCTTTGGCGAAAGTCGGATAAGCCCTCAATCTTTCTTGCAAGTGCGCGCGAAACATGGATATCTAAGTGCGGATAGACTGCTGGGCGCAGAACCTACCGGAATCGCGGGTTGGGGGCATGTATTTTCCAAGATTTCTTGTCGGCGCGACGACCACTATGCTGGTCGTCGCAGGCTGGGTTTACCATGCAACCGGTTCAATCTGGCGAACGACAGGTTGGACGGTGCTCATCGCCATCGTTCTCCAAGTGGGATATTTTGCAGCCGTGGCGGGGTTTATTTATTTCGGCGCGTTCAAAGGGGCGGGAACAAGTGATACAAGCACGAGCGGTGAAAGTGGGTCGCTCCCGATCGGGCGGGACGGCATATCTCTCCTGATACCTGAAGCCTATGACCTTCCGCACGGCGTGGAGAGGGACGACTGAACGTCCCGAGCAGCGCTAATTGGCATGGGGCAATGCCGGCAATGCCACGTGGCTGATGCTCAGGCAGGTCCATTCGCAAGGCATGTTCGGAACTTTCGGCCGAGCTCAGCCAGTGCGTATTAAGGATTTGAATGATTGTTGTTGCGGGTCACGTGCTTGCCTGACGACCAGATCACGTAGAACGCCCCCAACTTCCATACTGGCACGCGTCGATCCCGTTCGCTGTCTCGCAATTCGCGATAGGTCTTCACCTTGAGCGTGCCGCCCGGCATTCTGATACGCAAAGCCATTTTCCATCCGCCTTCAGTATGGCGAAGCTTAGGTGCTTTCTTTTCCTCTTGGAGGAAGTCAATTTAAACCTCGCTCATTGCGCAGAGATCTTAGAACGCCAAGTTGCGTTCTTTTTCTGCAAAAGTGGGAACCGTCTCGCACGCGAGCGAAGCCGGCACCGGCAGCTGACACGTAAAGGGCTTGGTCGAGAGTCGACAGCACGACATCGGATCCGCGCCATGGTCGATCACGCATATTGACGACCGCGCCGATCTGGATGCCGGCCTGGCTTCGATTGGTATCCGCGACCTGACGAACATTGACGTCATCATATACGACCGCGGGCGTCACATCCTTGCGCATTTAACGGAGCTCCGATTCCGCCTGCGCCGAAACGTTAACGCGCGTTCGTCATTTACAGATGATTGTTCTCGCTTAACCGGATCGCCGCGAATGACAAGGTATACAACAGCCGCAAAGTATCCGACCTGCAACGCGAGAGCCGCAAGGGTGGCCAAAATTACCGAATACAAGACCGACCAGGTCGCAATGAAGGCCAAAGCCAGAAGAAGCATCAGCGCGCATGTGGAGAATACCAAAAATCGCGGAAAATACATGTGCTTGCCCTCAACTCCCTACTCCACCGTCACCGATTTTGCCAGATTGCGCGGCTGGTCAACATCGGTGCCCATGGCCGCAGCGGTAAAATAGGCGAGCATCTGGATCGGCAGCGCGTAGATGATCGGCGAGATGATCTCCGGCACCTCGGGCAGGAGGATCGTCTCCATCGTCTTGATGCCCGCCTGGGCGGCGCCCCTGGCGTCGGTGATGAGGATGATCTTGCCGCCGCGCGCCGCCACTTCCTGCATGTTCGACACCGTCTTTTCGAAGATGCGGTCATGCGGCGCGATCACGATCACCGGCATGTTCTCGTCGATCAGCGCGATCGGCCCATGCTTCAGTTCGCCGCCGGCATAGCCCTCGGCGTGGATGTAGGAAATCTCCTTGAGCTTCAGCGCGCCTTCCATGGCGAGAGGGAAATTGGTGTCGCGGCCGAGATAGAGCACGTCCTTGTAGCGCGACAGCTCGCGCGAGATGCGCTCGATCTGCTCGTCGAGCTCCAGTACCTGGGTGGCGAAGCGGGGTGCTTCGGAGAGTTCGCGCACCAGCTGTTTTTCCTGATCGCGCGTGATGGTGCCGCGCGCCACGCCCGCGCGCACCGCCAGCGCCGCCAAGACGGACAGCTGGCAGGTGAAAGCCTTGGTCGAGGCGACGCCGATCTCTGGCCCGGCAAGCGTCGGCAGCACGACATCGGATTCGCGCGCCATGGTCGATTCGCGCACATTGACGACAGCGCCGATCTTCATGCCGGCTTGGCGGCAATAGCGCAGCGAAGCCAGCGTGTCGGCGGTCTCGCCAGACTGCGAGATGAAGAAGGCCGCGTCATTGGCCGACAGCGGCATCTCACGGTAGCGGAATTCCGACGCGACATCGATATCGACGGGCAATCGCGCATAGCGCTCGAACCAGTATTTCGAGATCAGCCCGGCGAGATAGGCGGTACCGCAGGCCGAAAGCGCCAGCCGGCCGATCTTGGCGAAGTCGAATGGCAGGTCGAGCGGCTTCGACATACCGGAGACGAAATCGACGTAATGCGCCAGCGTGTGCGAGATCACCTCCGGCTGCTCATGGATTTCCTTTTCCATGAAATGCCGGCGGTTGCCCTTGTCGACCATGAAACTGGTCGAAAGCGACTGCTGCCGCTCGCGGTCGACCTTGTTGCCGTCGATGTCGTAGATGGTGACGCTGTTGCGGCGTACTTCCGCCCAGTCGCCGTCCTCGAGATAGGTGATCGAGTTGGTGAAGGGCGCGAGCGCGATCGCGTCCGAGCCCAGGAACATCTCACCCTCGCCATGGCCGACGGCCAGAGGCGGACCGTTGCGGGCGCCGACGATCAGGTCCTCGTCGCCCTTGAACATGATCGCCAGCGCGAAGGCGCCGTGTAGCCGCTTCAGCGCTTGATGCGCGGCTTCGACCGGCTTCAGCCCCCTGGCGAGCTCGCGCGCCACCAGATGCGCGACGACCTCGGTGTCGGTCTGCGAGGAAAAGCCATAGCCGTCGCGGGTGAGTTCGTCGCGCAGCTCGGCGAAATTCTCGATGATGCCGTTGTGGACGATGGCGACGCCCTCGGAAAAATGGGGATGCGCGTTGGTCTCGTTCGGCACGCCATGGGTCGCCCAGCGGGTGTGGCCGATGCCGATTGTGCCCTCGAGCGGCTCTTCCTGCAGTCGGCGTTCCAGGTTGATCAACTTGCCTTCGGCGCGGCGACGGCCGAGTTCGCCCTCCTCGAGGGTGGCGACGCCGGCAGAGTCGTAGCCGCGGTATTCCAGCCGCTTCAGGGCATCGACAATGAGCGGCGCGACCTGCGATTGCCCAACAATTCCAACGATACCACACATGTCGACAGTTCTCCCCTCGTCAATACAGCACGCCGAACTACGTTACAACAACATCGAAAGCAAGCCACAGCTAACATATACCGAAAAAGAAGCATATTGCCGCAGCCAATAGCTGCGATGTTCGACATCACCGTAAAACGCAACAGTAATACTGACAGACAGTAGCTGAACCCAAATGCCACACTCGCAGAAAGCGAACTCACTAAGTCACCATTTTGACAGCTGCGTGACGAGGACGCACTCGTTACAAATTGCGCAAAGACAGGCCCACAAGTGCTGCCCTCCAGCCACGTAGCAATGCTGTATAGCCTGGCGCGTCGCTCCGTCGGTCTGGTCCAACCGAAGAACACCAAAACCAGACCGCGTCATTTGGCCACGGACGGAAAAAAGCTCAAACAACTGCGGGCGATAAAACATGCAGAGCCAAGGGTTTGTGGAAAAGCCAACAGCGTCTGAACCGAATGAAATTCAGCCCCAATCCGCCTCCCGTCTGGCCTAATAAGCACGATATTTAATCGATTGTACCGATCGCGACAGTCAAACTCCCCGCTTGCTTTTCTCAGACAAGCATCATATGGGTCCGCAACCTGAACACAACGGACCCGCAGGCCTCACAACCTTACATACTCATGAAATCAAAAAGCAAACTGCAAACGCACGGCCTCTGCCGCGAGTAACGTATGTGCTGTGTGGAAGTCCACGCAGGCCGTGATGAGTTATATTAGTGAGACGTGATTCACACAGCGGCACCAATAAGTATCGTACACCTTTCGGCAAGCGAAACACTATGGAAAAATATTTCAATTAAAGTTATCGGAACGCAATGTGAATCGCTTGCGCGGTGCGCAAGGTAGCCCGAAAGTGCTGCTATGACTAATACGGGATTCCACGTCACAAGAGACGGAGCGTCGCAGGACTCCAAAGCCGCACCCGTTGGTGTGCGTTGGTATGCAGCCGGCGTGTTTGCTGGCAGAGAAACTATAGCAGAACAACATCTTCAAAGGCAGGGATTTACGTCGTTCGTGCCGCGCGCGGTAAAAACCGTTCATCATGCCCGTCGGACTTACACACGGGCAGCAGCGTATTTCCCAGGGTATATGTTTGTTGCTCTGGACGTTACACAGCAACGCTGGCGCGCAGTGAACGGAACTATCGGTGTTCGCTCGTTGATCATGCGGGGGGATAGACCCTCGCCAGTTCCTTCCGGTTTGGTCGAGCGGTTCATCGCATTGACTGGTAAGGACGGTCTGCTTGATTTCAGTGGCAGTCTCAAGCTGGGATCCTCGGTTCGAATTCTATCAGGCCCTTTCGCCGAGCTGATAGGTCGCCTTGACCGACTTGATTCTACAGGACGGGCTAGGGTGTTAGTCGCGATCATGAACGGCGAAATTCCTATTCAACTCGAATCCAGCAGTCTTGTCGCAATAGCGTGATCTAAGCGCGTTACTGCTTGATTGCGCGCCTACTTCGTTACGTTATGAAAAATTCCGGTTTTCACCCGGGAGTGCGGTAGCCGTGACCTAGTGCATTTGCCCTGGGACTTTGCGCGCCACTGGGGCGATTTCCGCGCCTAAGTAAAACATTTGTGTCGCTCATGGCACTGTCGGCCAAAGGCGGCACCGTTGGCGCCGACGACCGCCACAATCTGTTTTATTCTGTCCAGACGACACGATTGTCCAAAGACTTGCCGACCTAAAGATCGGCGAGTGCTCGTCAGCGGCTCTGTCCCCAACAACCTGGCAACCTCAACGGTGTCGTTATTGCCGCGTGACAGCAGACACGCCAAAATAGCCGGATAGCAACCATGAACATGAATGTTCGCGTCATCAACTTGCCAAATCAAAGGCATCTCCTTTTGCAAATGCGATTTCAGCTTGCAGGCGGTCTGGCATTTGCAGTTCTGATTCCGGCACTTATCCGCAGCTCAGTTGATCCCGGAGTGATCTACTCCTCCAACATGCAAATCACGATTGTCGCGGTGATCATTGCGCACGTAACCGGATATTTGCTCTACCGCAGGATTGGGACCTTCCCGGGGGTAGCTGCAGCAGGATACATTTTGCCTACCTTTGCGTTAGCTTACGGCCTCGTGTTCCTGACCATTTTCTTTCTGCGCATCGACTATAGCCGGTTTCAGGTGGCCGCCAGCTTTGTGCAGTCGACGTCTTGGTACTTTGCGTTAAGCGTTGCGACCCGGCGACTGGATCCATACCAGTTGGCTGTTATCCCTGGCGGCAATGTCGATCGCCTCGAAAACATACCGGGCGTGTGTTGGCATTGGATTCGGTCGTCAAACGAAATCATAGAACATGCGAGTGGTGTGGTAGCAGACCTTCGGGCCGATCTTTCAAACGAATGGGAACGATATATCGCCGATCGCGCGCTTTCTGGTACGCCGGTCTATCACACAAAACAGATCAGCGAGTCGCTCACAGGCCGCGTCGAGATCGAGCATCTTTCCGAGAACACCCTCGGCTCGATCAATCCCAATCAAGCCTATTTGAAAGTCAAGCAAGCACTCGATTGGATTGCGGCGCTAGCAATATTGGTTCTCCTGGCGCCAGCGCTGCTCTTTGTCGCTGCGCTAATTAGATTTGACTCAACAGGGCCTGCGCTGTTTAGGCAGCAACGGATGGGTTATCGAGGAAAGGTGTATCAGGTCTACAAATTTAGAACGATGAGAACTAGTTCTCACGTTGCTGACGAAAAGGAACAGGCAATTACAAAGGCTGGTGACGCGCGCATCACTGGATTGGGTAGGTTTTTGAGGAAGTCTAGGATCGACGAACTGCCTCAGATCATCAATATCCTGCGCGGAGAAATGAGCTGGATAGGACCTCGACCCGAGGCCCTCGTTCTCTCCCGCTGGTACGAGGCCGAATTGCCGTTCTATAGGTATCGGCACATTGTACGGCCGGGCATCACGGGGTGGGCGCAGGTTAACCAAGGGCATGTTGCGGCAGTAGGGGAGGTATTAGAGAAACTTCACTACGATTTTTACTATATCAAGAACTTTTCGCCGTGGTTGGACCTGCTAATTGTGTTCCGTACGGTTAGAACTGTCCTCACTGGCTTCGGCGCGCGTTAAATGAGCGAGATTACAAGCTCACGCCGAGGCTGGGCATTGAGGATGGCGGCCGCATCCATTCCGCAGGGAAATGAGCGTTTTGTTGCCGGGGCGGTCCGCCTGCTGAATATTGGTCTTCGGTTCGGCACTCTATTAACACGATTTCTGTTCGTATTTTTCCTGGCCAGGTATGTCGATCCGAAATCGGTCGGATATTACGGCCTTTTCACTGCCACGGTCATCTACGGTCTCTATTTGGTTGGCCTTGACTTCTATATCTTCGCTTCGCGCGAGATCCTGCAAGTCTCTGACGATCAGCGAGGGGCTATGCTGAAAGGCCAATTGGCGTTGTGCGGCCTTCTTTACGTGTTTGTCCTGCCTCCGGTTGTCTTGATCTTGAAGAGCGAGGGCTGGTCAGCCTCACTGCTATGGTGGTTCGTTCCAATTCTTGCACTGGAGCATTTCAACCAAGAGGTCTCGCGTCTTCTCATCGTGTTGTCGGACCAGGTCGCCGCGAGCGTAACCCTATTCGTGCGGCAGGGCAGTTGGGCAATCGCGGCGGTGGTCCTGATGATCGGATTTCCAGGAAGCCGGAATCTGGACGTGATCATGGCCCTTTGGGCGTGCGCGGGCTTAGCTACGGCAGCATTGGGTGTTTGGAGAGTCAAGCAACTTCCGATAGGCGGCTGGTCAAAGCCAGTTGATTGGCGCTGGGTTCGAAAAGGGATCTCGGTCAGCGCGGCGTTCCTGGTTTCAACTCTCGCCTTGCGTGGCATCCAGACCGCCGATCGATATTGGATGGAGGATCTTGGCGGAATAGAAGCGGTGGGTGCTTATGTGTTGTTCCTTGGCGTCGCAGGAACGCTGATGGTCTTTCTAGATGCGGGGGTGTTTTCGTTCAGCTACCCAGCATTGATCAGCCATAGCCACAAGCGCGAGTACGAGCTTGCCCGCACGACGGTTCGGCAGATGTTTATCCAGACGTTAGCTGTTTCTATTGCCTTTGGCTGTGTCAGTTGGGTGGCGTTGCCTTACCTGCTCGGTTGGGTAGGCAAGACAGTCTATCTGGACGCGCTTGATTTGTATCCATGGGTTGCAGTTGCAGCGATCGTCAACGCTGTGGGTATGGTGCCTCACTATGCTCTCTATGCCCGAGGGTGCGACAGGCCCATCATCTACAGTCACATCGCCGCATTGCCGGTATTTATCGGATCCACTTGGTGGCTCGGCAAAACCCACGCCGAACTGGCCGTTCCCATTGGAATGACGATCTCGTTCACACTGATCCTCGCTTGGAAAGCGATCGCCTACAGGCAGCTCGACAAGAAACAGATCACGCTAAAATCAACGGTTTAGCTATGCTCAAATACGGTCCTCACCTATGATCCGCTATGGTCAACAAGATATAACGCAGGCTGACATCGATGCAGTTGTGGGTGTTCTGAAGTCCGTCAATCTCACTCAAGGTCCCAACATCCCGAAGTTTGAGCAGAGTGTGTTGGCGCATACGGGTGCCAGTCATGCGGTGGCCGTCAACAGCGCCACCTCGGCACTTCACATTGCGTGTTTGGCGCTGGACTTGGGGCCCGGCGACTTCCTTTGGACCACGCCGAACACGTTTGTGGCCTCGGCTAATTGTGCGCTCTATTGCGGAGCCCAAGTGAGCTTCGTGGATGTTGACCCGCGTACTTATAATCTTTGTCCAAGGGCTCTGCAGGAAAAGCTTATCGAAGCCGAAAAAGCCGGGCGGCTGCCCAAGATCGTGGTGCCAGTGCACCACACTGGGCAGCCATGCGATATGGAAGCCATTCACGACCTGGGTAAAAAATACGGCTTCAAGATCATCGAAGATGCCTCGCACGCTATCGGCGCTCGCTACAAGGGGGAGCCGGTCGGAAATGGGCGATACAGCGACATTACGGTGTTCAGTTTTCATCCGGTAAAGATCATCACAACCGCTGAAGGAGGCATGGCGTTAACTAACGACGATGAGCTGGCAACGCGTTTGGGGCTGTTGCGAAGCCACGGCATCACACGAGAGCCTTCGCTCATGACGCAGCCAATGGACGGCCCCTGGTATTATCAACAGGTGGCTCTTGGCTACAACTACCGCATGACGGACATGCAAGCTGCGTTAGGCGTGAGTCAAGTTGCTCGCCTGACCCAGTATGTGAAGCGGCGACATGAGATCGCCGACCGTTACAACACGCTCCTGGCCGATCTGCCGCTGACGCTGCCATGGCAGCACCCTGACAGCTATTCCGCGTATCATTTGTACGTGATCCGCCTGCAGCTGGAGAACATAGGTGCGTCGCATCTAGAGGTTTTCGAGGCACTGCGCGCCAAGGATATCATGGTCAATCTGCATTACATCCCGGTGCATACCCAACCCTATTACCAGGTGATGGGCTTCCGGAACGGCGACTACCCAGAGGCTGAGCGCTATTACCGCGAGGCTATCAGTATCCCCATGCACCCAGCGTTGACCGGCGCGGACCAGGGGGTCGTGGTTAAGGTGCTACGCGAGGCCATGGGGCTATGAGACTCGCCGTGATTCCGGCGCGGGGCGGTTCGAAGCGTATCCCGCGGAAGAACATCCGCACCTTTGGGGGGCTGCCGATAATCGCGTGGTCGATTCGCGCGGCCTTACGCAGCGCCTGTTTCGACCGTATCATCGTCAGCACGGACGATGCTGAGATCGCTAAAGTGGCTAAAGAATACGGCGCCGAAGCGCCTTTCCTGCGCCCGGGCGAACTTTCTGACGATCACACTGGAACCGTTCCCGTCGTGGCGCATGCCATCCGATGGTTCGCGACGGAGGGGGCTGCTGCCAAAGAGGTCTGTTGCCTCTACGCCACCGCGCCATTTGTGAGGGCGAGCGATCTGCGACAAGGTTTGGACATGCTTCGGTCGACGGAAGCCGACTTCGCGTTCTCGGTGACGAGTTACGCCTTTCCCATTCAAAGGGCGTTGCGGATCACGGCAGGCCAGCGCGTGGCGATGTTCGAGCCGGAGCATCTTGGAAGCCGCTCACAAGACCTTGAGGAGGCCTGGCACGATGCGGGTCAGTTCTATTGGGGCCGCTCCGAGGCTTGGCTCAACAACAAGCCTGTGTTCGGGCAAGGTAGCGTCCCAGTGTTGTTGCCACGTCATCGTGTGCAAGACATCGACACACCCGAGGACTGGGAGCGGGCGGAATGCATGTTTCGGATCCTGAGCCCGGAATCAGGATCGGAATGACCCCAGATGCTCTGCGGTAATTAAAACCCGTGCAGATCGCTTTTCGAACTGATGCCTCGATCGAGATTGGCACCGGCCATGTCATGCGTTGTCTCACGCTGGCTGACGCGCTGCGGGAGCGCGGGGCAGAATGCCTATTCATCTGCCGCCTACACACTGGCCATCTTATGGATTTGATAGCAGAGCGTGGCCACAGGACCGTTGCGCTGCCGAGGCCTCCTGTGGACGTAACGCTGACGCATGGGGGGCCACCCCACGCCTACTGGCTGGGGACGAACTGGGCAACAGATGCCCAAGAGACGCACCAAGCCATTGGGGCTGTGGACTGTCTGGTCGCGGATCATTACGGGCTGGACCGCCGCTGGGAGGAAGCGCTTCGTTCTGCCTGTCAATACCTGATGGTGATCGATGACTTGGCTGACCGCCCCCACGATTGCGATCTGTTGCTCGACCAAAGCCTTGGCCGCACGAAGGGGCACTACGACGGCCTCTTGGGGGCTAGCGCCATCCCATTGCTCGGGCCGAAATACGCGCTACTGCGGCCTGAGTTTGCCGAGCTGCGCGCAGAGAGCCTTGCTCGTCGGGGTCAACCTAAGCTCGAGCACTTACTCATAACCATGGGCGGCGTGGACAAGGAAAATCTCACGGGCCTTGTGTTGGACGCGCTCGATGAGGGCACCTTGCCCCCGACTTTGCGGATCACAGTTGTCATGGGGCCGAGTGCGCCGTGGAAGGACCAGGTGCGTATCCGCGCGGGTTCAATGCGCCGCCCAACGCAGGTTCTGGTTGGCGTGAGCGACATGGCCCGCTTGATGGCCGAAAGCGACCTTGCTATCGGCGCGGCCGGAAGTACTTCCTGGGAACGCTGCTGCATGGGCCTGCCCAGCTTTGTGTTTGCGCTGGCGGAC
Source organism: Mesorhizobium sp. 128a (assembly GCF_053848025.1). Taxonomy (NCBI): domain Bacteria; kingdom Pseudomonadati; phylum Pseudomonadota; class Alphaproteobacteria; order Hyphomicrobiales; family Phyllobacteriaceae; genus Mesorhizobium; species Mesorhizobium sp. 128a. The sequence continues at coordinate 55,033 of NZ_JBSPKY010000020.1, forward strand.
AACCAACATGCCGTTGCCGCGGCGCTGCAGGCCTCAGGCGCCGTCGCGGCCCTCCGGAATCCCTCGCAACTTGTAACGCAATTGGAGGAACTCCTGGTGTCAGGGACGGTCGGTCAGTTTCTCTTTGACTTGAGCAACGCCGCCGCAAGGGTCACTGACGGAGAAGGCGTTACCCGGATCGCCAATCGGATGGTCAATGAATATGTCTGAGCCGTTCGGCGTTCGGGCAATGATCGCCGAGGATCTGCCAATGGTGCTGGCGTGGCGAAATCATTGGGACGTGCGTCGTTTCATGTTCACCCAACACGAAATCGGCCTGGACGAGCACCGGAATTGGTTCGCCCGATCGAGCAGAGAGGAAACACGCCGATTGCTTGTGGTTCTGGATGGAGAAGTCCCGATCGGCTTCGTTCAGTTCGACAATGTCGCTCACGCCGGGGCATCGAACTGGGGATTTTATGCTGACCCTCAGGCAACGAAAGGAACCGGGAAAATGCTCGGCTTCGCGGCGTTGAATTATGCCTTTGACGAATTGAAGCTGCACAAGGTTTGCGGGCAGGCCGTTGATTTCAACACAGCCTCCATCGCGCTGCACGAACGTTTGGGCTTTAGTCAGGAGGGCATATTGCGGGAGCAACAACGTATCGACGGCGTTTATCGCTCCCTCGTCTGCTTTGGGTTGCTGAGAAGCGACTGGAATAATCGAATGAAACCTGTTGGAGAACCCAGTTGAGCTGTATCCAGATCGCCGGGCGCCGGATCGGGCCCGGTCAGCCCCCTTATGTCATTGCCGAATTGTCCGCCAATCATAACGGCAGCATCGAAACGGCCCTGCACCTTGTGGAGGAGGCCAAGAAGGCCGGGGCAGATGCCGTCAAGCTGCAGACCTATAAGCCCGATACGATCACGCTTGATTGCAAGGGGGAGGAGTTCCGCATCGACGGCGGTTTGTGGGGCGGGCGCACACTCTATGATCTCTATGAAGAAGCGCATATGCCGTGGGACTGGCACAAGCTCCTCTTCGACCGTGGCCGCGAACTCGGCGTTACGATCTTCAGCTCGCCTTTCGACAACACGGCGATTGATCTCCTCGAAGACTTGAATGCGCCGGCTTATAAGATCGCCTCCTTCGAAGCTGTTGATTGGGCGTTAATTAAATACGCAGCCAGCACCGGCAAACCGATGATCATCTCGACCGGGATGGCGGATGCAGAGGAAATCCACGAAGCGATAGAGGCAGCGCGTGAGGGCGGCTGCAGCGAATTAGCAATTCTCCACTGCGTCAGCGGCTATCCTGCACCGGCCGATGACTACAATCTGCAGACCATACCCGACATGATTGAGCGGTACGGACTGGTCACAGGCCTTTCTGATCATACGCTGGACAATACCACCGCCATTGCCAGTGTGGCTTTGGGGGCTTCGATCATCGAAAAGCACTTCACCCTTAACCGCGGCGGCGGCGGTCCGGACGATAGCTTCTCACTCGAGCCTGCCGAACTGGCGGCATTGTGTGCCGGCGCGAAAACGGCTTGGAAGGCGCTTGGCAAGGTCGATTATGGACGCAAATCGAGCGAGCAGGGGAACGTGAAGTTCCGCCGGTCGCTCTATTTTGTACGGGACCTGAAGGCCGGTGATGTCATCACTCGAGACAGCATACGCAGTGTGCGACCGGGCTTTGGCCTTGCGCCTAAAAATCTCGAAGCTGTATTGGGCCGTCAGGTGGTTGAGGACATTCATTCCCCGACAGCAGTGCGCGCTGAGCTGATTGGTAGCTGGCAGGCAAAATGAACATTCTGCTTCTCTCGAACAGCGCGCCGAACTATTTTAATTTTTTCAACGGGTTGGCTGCGCGTTTCCGCAACGACGGAGCCACCGTGGCGGTCGCGGTAGACAGCGCATTTTCTCGCAAGGAGAACAGCCTGGATTCCGCGGGTTTCGCCGCAGTTTATGACTTCTCATCCTTTTTTGCGAACCATAAGGTGGATTTCGACATTCTAGCTCGCTATTCCGGCTATGATTTGAACTCTGCCCTACTGTCAGACTTCGAGCGCGCGCAGACCTATGGCATCTGGGGCAAAGGCGCAGACCTCGACTTTTTTGATCGGCTAAAAAGTGCGTTGCTTACGTTTTTCGAGACGATATTCGAAAAGCAAGGGACGGAACTCGTTCTATACGAGAATGTCTCCAATACATTTGCACATTTCGCGCTGTTCGTGGCCCGGGAACGGCGAGCCCTTTATATTGGTCTAGGGGCATCTCGGCTGCCAGGCCGGTTTTCAGTTTCTGGGGATCCCTTGGCTGATGACTCTGTTGAGAGAAATTTTGCTGCGATCCGAGGTGGCTACAAGACGGTGGAACCGGATGTTCACCGCTGGGTGAGGGACTACATCGCCAACATCGAGACGATCGTTCCCGATTACATGAAAATCAATGGCCTGGAACGTATCGCCTTGATCAAACGGTACTTTAGGCGCGACCGTCTTACCAGGATCAAGGCGCTGCTACGCCACGCGTCCGACAGTCGGACCAATTCATTCCAGATCGGCAATCCCCTGCGCACACATACAAGCCTCTTTCTGCGCAATGTCCGTCGACGTCTCAAAGCGGGCACCGTTCGCGGCATGTATCAAAAGGCCGTAGCGGGAGAACAATTTCTTCTATACCCGATGCACTTCCATCCCGAAGCCTCTACGTCGATCCTCGCGGGAGCCTACCTCGACGAATATGAGGTGATCCGTAACATTGCCTTCAGTCTGCCTGAGGGCACCCGCTTGTATGTCAAGGATCATATTAGTGCATGGGCATATCCCACGCTCGACTTCTACAGGCGTATTCGATCTCTGCCAAATGTCAGGTTGTTAGGGCCGCAAGAGCCGACAAAGGAGCTGATCAAATCGTCTGTCGGGGTCATCACCCTCACCAGCACTGTTGGCTACGAGGCGCTTCTGCTCAAAAGGCGCGTTTTTCTATATGGCCGTGTGTTTTATGAATTCCACAAGGGCGTCGTCCCGATAGTAAACCCTGCCAACCTCCGTCGCATAATTTCGAGCGGCCTAGCCTCGCCGATAGGTTGGGACGATCAGTACAATCATGATTTCGTCTGTGCTTATTGGCTGTCGACGTTGCCGGGAACACTCAATCTTATGCTGGACCGTGTGCCGGCCGCTCAGGCTGCTGAGCATATCTACCGAGAATTGCTAAAGGCCGGGCTATTGCGCGGTTTGCCGGCGATGAAGAGCGCAGCTTAAAGCGCAACTTTCAAAGTCTACAGCTTACATCTGAAGGCGGCGGTTTGCCGACAACGGCTCTTTTTCGAACATGAGCAAGATCAGAGTCCTTTGTGTTGCCGATTTTTATTTGCCGGGCTTCAAGGCGGGCGGACCAATTCGTACGCTTGCCAATATGTGTGAAGCTCTGCGCAGCAACATTGAGTTTTCGATTTTCACAAGAGATCGCGATTTGGGCTCCGATGAGCCGTATCCGGGAGTCCGTGTCAACAGGTGGGTGCGCTCGCCGAGCAGTTTGATATATTATGCTGACCCGAGCAAATTCAATGCCGGACACGTGGCCAAAGCCGCGAAGCTTCACAGCTTCGACGTTTTGTACCTGAACAGCTTTTTTGGCTATCGATCATCAATTTCGATTTATCTCAAGCAGCGATTGGTCTGGAGAAATGGCGCGAGTGTCTGCATCGCGCCACGTGGCGAGTTCTCTGCAGGCGCGCTCTCGATAAAGAGTTTTAAAAAAAGAATTTATCTGAGCTGCGCCAAGCTAGTTGGGCTTTATCGGGATGTGCACTGGCACGCCTCAACCCTACTGGAAGCTGAAGATATTCAGCGGCAGTTTCCCAATGCAAGGGGCAAAATCCATCTCGCGGCTGATCCGGTGTCCGCGGCAGGTGAAAGCTTTACGCGCCTGAAACGTCAGCGAAAAAGGGCGGGCGAACTAAGCATTGCCTTCATATCGCGCATCTCACCTATGAAGAATCTCACAGGCCTCGTCGAGATTCTCTGCCGAGTGGATCGCAAGATCAAGCTTAGCATTTTTGGCCCCGTAGAGGACGCTGCATACTGGCGGAATTGCCAGACCATCATCAAACGCCTCCCGACCCACATCACCGTCGAATACCGTGGAGCGCTCGAGCCTCATGAGGTTTCCGCCACGTTTGCTGCATATGATTTGTTCGCATTCCCCACTCTGGGGGAAAATTTCGGGCATGTTATCTTTGAAGCTCTGCGCGCCGGCACACCCGTGCTGGTTAGCGATCGGACACCCTGGCGTGCCGTTTCAACGGGCGCAATCACGGTAATCCCCCTCGTTTCCGTTGACGTCTGGCGACAGCAACTGGCGCGCGCCGCGGACAGGGATGCCGAAGAACAACGATCACTCGAAAAAGCCGCGCTTGAATTCGCAAACCGCTACGCCGCAACCGACGAGGCGCGATCGGACACCCTGAAAATGTTCCGTTCCGTTGCAGCCAATTGAAATAGAAAAGGACTTTCGATGTTCACCGGAAAGACCCTCCTCATAACCGGCGGTACAGGCTCATTCGGAAATGCTGTTTTGCGGCGGTTTCTCGATTCTGACCTGGCTGAAATCCGCATCTTTAGCCGGGATGAGAAGAAGCAGGACGACATGCGGAAAAAATACAACAATCAAAAACTTAAGTTCTATATTGGTGATGTTCGCGACTATCAGTCGGTCCTTAACGCCGTGCGGGGCTCCAATTTCATTTATCACGCTGCCGCACTCAAGCAGGTGCCCTCCTGCGAATTCTACCCGCTTGAAGCCGTCAAAACCAATGTCCTGGGAACTGAGAACACCTTGGAAGCGGCCATAAACTCCGGTGTGGAGCGTGTGATCTGCCTGAGCACAGACAAGGCCGTATATCCGATCAACGCCATGGGCATCAGCAAGGCGATGATGGAGAAGGTCATCGTCGCCAAGTCGCGATTGAGCAACAATACCGCCATATGCGCTACTCGATACGGCAATGTGATGGCCTCGCGCGGCTCGGTGATCCCGTTGTTCACCAACCAAATTCGCGCGGGCCAGCCTATTACCATCACCGATGCTGCCATGACGCGTTTCATGATGACACTGGACGACGCGGTCGACCTGGTGCTCTACGCTTTCCAGCATGGCAATCCCGGTGAGATCTTCGTGCAAAAGGCGCCGGCGGCCACGATTGAGACCCTGGCTAGAGCGCTTACGGAGCTCCTGGGCGCTCCTGACCATCCAATTAGAATAATCGGTACGAGACACGGTGAGAAACTGTTCGAAGTCCTGCTCAGCCGAGAGGAAAAAGTGGCGGCCCAGGACCTGGGCAACTACTATCGTGTTCCGCCAGATCTCCGCGATCTGAACTATGGGAAATTTTTCGAGCAGGGCGAGATCGAGATTTCGGAATCGACCGACTACAATTCACACAACACCACAAGGTTGGGCATCAAAGAGATGCAGTCGCTGTTGATGAAGCTTCGCTTTGTGCAAGCTATTGTCCGCGGAGAGCATGTTGAGCCAGAAGAGTGAGCCAGAAGGCGAACGTCCAAGGCTCCGCGGTCCCATTTAGCGCTATGGCGCAGCGCTCACCAGAAAGACGATACGCAACGTGAAGACGAACAAAATCCTCGTCCTGGGCGCAGGCGGCATGTTGGGAAACGCGGTCTTCCGCGTTTTCGCCGCCGACAATCGATTTGTAACGATTGGCACCCTCCGATCATCGGCCAAAGCACACTATTTTCTGCCCGATGAGCAAGGAGTCGTAATCTCCAATCTCGACGTCCGGAACGACGGAGATCTGGTGGCCCTGTTTGCCGACACCAAACCGGATGTCGTAGTAAACTGTGTGGGCGTCATTAAGCAGCTTGACGCCTCCCGGAACCATGTCACGGCACTTTCGATCAACGCTTCTCTCCCTCACCGCCTGGCGCAACTTTGCCGCATGACCGGAGCCCGCTTAGTGCATGTGAGCACGGATTGTGTTTTTTCGGGCGCGAAGGGCAATTACCGGGAATCCGATTTTGCCGATGCAAACGATCTGTACGGAAGGACCAAGTTTCTAGGTGAGGTGGATTACCCGAATGCAGTGACGCTTCGGACCTCAATCATCGGCCACGAATTGGAGAGTTCGAAAAGTCTGGTTGACTGGTTTTTGAGCCAGAATGACCAGGTGAAGGGCTATAAGAATGCCGTCTTTTCAGGTTTGCCAGCGGTTGAGCTGGCCCGGGTGATTATAGAGCTTGTCGTGCCAAATGCCGAGTTGAGGGGTGTGTTTCACGTCTCAGCTGATCCCATTTCCAAATTCGATCTTCTCTCCTTGATCTCAAGGATCTACGGGAAAAAGATTGATATCATCCCCGACACAACGGTGACTGTAGATCGATCCTTGAATTCGGACTTATTCAAGAAAGCAACGGGATTTATACCGGATGCATGGTCGATACTTATCTTGAAAATGTACGATAGCTATCTGGAATATAACAAGCTTAGTGCTCCGAAGGGAGTGCATAGCTCGTAGTTAGCAGATGCGCGCGCTTTCGTTTGGAATTGCTAACTGAGTGGCTTGCGGCCTGGTCAGCGCGCGGTTCCGCCTTGCGGGGCAAGAATGTGGAGTAGATGGTGAACAGGCTGAAGGTTATGACGATCGTCGGGACGCGCCCGGAGATTATCCGATTGTCGCGGGTAATCGACCGATTGGATCAATCGTGTGACCAATGCCTCGTGCATACGGGCCAGAACTATGACTATGAATTGAACCAAATCTTTTTCGAGCAGCTTAAGATTCGCCCGCCGGATCTGTTTCTTGAAGCGTCAGAAAGCACGGCCGCCAAAACGATTGGACGTGTGATCGCGGCAACGGATCAGGTGCTTCGCGAACGACGCCCTGAGTCGGTTTTGCTACTTGGGGACACCAACAGCTGCCTCGCAGCAATAGCCGCCAAACGGTTGAAGATACCTATTTTCCACATGGAGGCCGGCAATCGTTGTTTCGATTCGCGGGTTCCGGAGGAGATCAACCGCCGTATAGTTGATCATGTGGCCGACATTCATCTGCCTTACAGCCAGATTGCGCGAAGCTATCTGCTGCGAGAAGGGATTGCGCCCGAACAGATCATCGTAACGGGCAGCCCGATGCGTGAGGTGCTCGCCTACTACATGGATGAGATCAACAAATCGAGTATTTTGAGTCAACTCTCTCTTGAGCGAGGGAAGTACTTCGTTATGAGTGCTCATCGCGAAGAAAACGTCGACGATCCGGATAAAATGACCCGGATTGCTGGGATCGCCAATCGCATTGCGCAGGATCACGACTTTCCGGTAATTGTTTCGACGCACCCCCGCACCCGGTCGCGGCTGGACTCCCTTAACATCGAAATGAACCCCAGGATCCAGTTCATGAAGCCTTTCGGCTTCTTGGACTATGTGCACCTGCAGATGAATGCGAAAGCGGTTCTGTCCGACAGCGGTACGATCACGGAGGAGTCCTCTATCTTGAACTTTCCGGCGCTCACCTTGCGCGAAACCCATGAGCGTCCCGAAGGAATGGAGGAGGGGGCGGTAATGATGGTGGGCTTGGACGTGGACCGGGTCTGCCAGGGCCTTGCGATCCTGGAAAGCCAGCCCCGAGGGGCAGAGCGCGGGCTTCGTTTGGTTGCCGACTATAACGCACCCAATGTCAGCGAAAAGGTGGTTCGCATAATCCACAGCTATACCGACTACGTGAACCGTGTTGTATGGAAGAAGTACTGAGCGGCGCCAGATGCGGATCGCGTTGATAGCAGATACTTTTCCGCCGCTGCGGACGTCGGGAGCGGTACAATTGAGGGACCTTTCGCGGGAATTCGCGCGACAAGGGCATCGGTTGACGGTCATGCTGCCAACCGCCGAGTTGGGCCGTCCTTGGGCGCTTGAAGAGCTTGACGGGATAACTGTTCTCCGCTTGCGCGCGCCGCCTACCAAGGAAATTGGCTATGTGAGGCGCACTTGGAATGAGTTCGTCATGCCTTTTGCCATGTTGCGCAATCTGCGCAAAAGCCCGCTGGCAGGGCGCCGATGGGACGGGATTGTTTGGTACGCTCCCTCTATCTTCCATGGGCCTATGGCGAGCGCGCTAAAGCGCGAAAGCGGCTGCAAGGGGTATCTGATCATTCGCGATATTTTTCCCGAATGGGCGGTTGATATGGGCCTGATGGGCCGCGGTCTGCCCTACCGTTTCTTCGATTCCATCGCACGCTACCAGTACTCGGTTGCTGATGTGATCGGCGTGCAGACGCCGGGCAACCTGGTTTACTTCGATCGGTGGCGCCGGAAGTCGGGGCGTGTGGTTGAGGTGTTGCAGAACTGGCTGGGCAAACCTTCAAACGTGCGCTGTTCGATCCGCATCAGCGAGACGCCGTTGGCCGGACGAAAGCTGTTCGTGTACGCGGGCAACATGGGCGTCGCTCAAAGCGTCGGCATTGTATTGGACTTGGCGCAGAGAATGGCATCCCGGGCCGACGTAGGCTTTGTGCTGGTTGGCCGAGGCAGCGAGGCCCAAAGACTGAGAGAAAAAGCGCAGGCTTGCGGCCTCACCAACGTGGTCTTTTTCGATGAGATCCACCCCGACGAAATCCCAGACCTTTACGCACAGTGCCGAATTGGGATCGTATCGTTGGACCTCCGCCACAGATCGCACAACATACCAGGAAAGTTCCTGACTTATATGCAAAATGGCCTCCCCGTGCTCGCGCGTTTGAACCCCGGCAACGACTTGGCCCAGTTGATCCGAAACGAGCGGGTCGGCGAAGAGTGCCAGAGCGATCAGTTGGATGAACTGGCGGCGAAGGCGAAGAGGTTGCTGGCACAAATAGAGACGGATGCCGATCTGCCAGGACGTTGCAGGCGATTGTTCGATCGACAGTTTTCTGTCGAGCAGGCGGTGTCCCAGATCGCTGAAGCCCTTTCCAGGCGATGATCATAACGCTGCGGTCTTCGTCTTAGGGAAGGGCGCTGGACTTCTAATGCCGATCAGAGTGCTGCCTGTTTCCCGCGATAGCTGACCTCGAAAGATCACCACGCGGCCGGAGCCGCCGCGGCGACTGGGATCTCGGGTCACGGTCGCCGTGGGTCTCGCCAGTGTCTGGCCAGAGCCCCGTGTTCGTCGACGACATCCCGATCGGCGTGTGGATCAATCTGATCGAAGTCGAATCGGCCTACGGCGCGAAACAGTAGCTTGGCACTTCCACTGTTAGTTCTTTGATTGATGAAACGGATCGCGGATATGGTTGTCGGAGAACCAAACGACGTACGGTTGAAAAACGTCGACGGCCGATGGCTTGTCCAAGTCGTTGAAAACGGCAAAGTAACTCGGCGTTTGTTCAGCGCTCAGGACGCTGCCGAGAGTTACGCCGAACTCCAACGGATTAGACTGGGCCTGCCCGGAAAGTGTCCAATTTGGGGGGAGAATTCGGCCGATGAGCGCCCTAAAAGGCTTCGCGAAATGCCGGACTTCGTCATCGCCGATGTTCTCGACCTCGCCGAGTACTCTGATCGCGGTATTGTCACTACCCTGGTTGATCAATCCGGAGTTCGCCTCCGCCTCCACCTGACAGTCGTGACCTCAGAGCTGCTTTGCGAGCGAATTGCCACCGCGCTGGAACGCCGGTACGGCGCCTAGCCACTTCGTCGCTGCTTTCCTGCTTTCAGGGATCGACAGCGCACGCCACCCCGCCGGCGTGATCACCTCGATGAGGTGTCGCCATAGGGGTGGGTCTTGGCCTGAACGCCATCCGCCGCAGTTGGCAGCAGTGGCCCGTCAGGAATCTGAATCGAGGACTCCGCTCAGCACTATGAATAAACTGGTCGCTATTCCCGTTATCGGGCTTGTGTTTGCCGTCGCCTTCATGGCTGTCATACTCTCGCAGAGAGGCCAGCCACGCCCACCGCCACGCGCCGCGCTTTCGCCATTCAGCGGACGGCTGAACATTCCTTCGATAGACGACCTGCGGGTTGGGGGCCGCAAAATTGTCCTGTGCGGGGCGTCTTTGACGAAACGACTGGCTTTACGTGACATGGTAACGGAAGCCGCCCGGCGAGATTTCCAGGGAATGGTCTTGAATTGCAAACCGGTCGGCGCAGGCACCCCCTGCGATGGGAAGACCGGAGCCAGGATGGGGGATGCAATCGTCGTGCAGTGTTTCATGCCAGACGGTGGGGACCTGGCCGCTATTCTCGCTCAAAGGGGCTTGCTTTGTGGGCAGCCTGATCAGGTTGGGGCGACTTATCGAGCTTGTTGATACCGATGATAGGCAGCCCGCCATTCAGTGCGGGCTACCTGAGCTCGCACAAGGTTCGACACGATAAGCGAGAACGGGGCTCGGGCGGCATTGTGTGCCGGCGCGCGGTAAAGAGGGTCGATGTGGTTACCGACCAGGAGCGGGGGGTCATCAGCATTGCATAACCTTGCTGGTATTAGTGAAAAAAAGGGCGGGGCCATTTTGAGCTCTGCCTTAGTTATCGTCACGTATCTCACCATTGTGCTCTGCATCATAGGACAGTCGATCACCGAACTTTATACATCTAGCTACTTGTTCGTATTAATCGCCTGCCATACAGCAAAATTGTGCCTGATTAAATTTCGCTCTCCGCTCGATATGGTGATCGGAATCGCCTTCCTACTGCTCTATGTGCCTTTCGCTCCGAACTTACTTATTTTTGACGGCGTGGACGCGTCCGTGATCATCTCAATCTTTATCATCTTCTCGGACATCCTCAGGGTGTTTGACAACACCCCGGATTTCATTCCGGTTATACACTCGGGAAAGTGGCTTCAGTGGTGCGGGCTCGCTGTTGGCCTATCGTCGATCGTATTTATCGGAATTGCAGCACCGCGGCCTGAAATGAGCTTGATGATACCCATTGGCATTGCACTCCATTTTCAGGAGTGTTTGATCAAGAGCGGCCAGCAAAGACGTGGGTCAGTAATCGTATTTCTACTGTTTGAGGCCGCCATCGGCGGAAATCTTTTCCTCTATTGGGGAGGATACGGCAGACTCGCTGTGGCCGCGTACCTCATTATGCCGTTTGCGATGCTGTGCTCGTACCATCGGATCGGTATCAGGTTTTCCTATCTCGTGTTGGCCATGCCTGCTCTGCTGATATGGGCAATGCTCGTGAGAGGTGAAGACGCCAACAGCATAACCAGCTCCGCTGCTGTCGGCGTCACCGACCATATGCGGTTCACAGAGTACCTTCGATCCGGCCTGGGCTATGGTGATGTCGGGTTGGGTCCATACCTGAAGCAATTGGAGTTGTTCTACCTCAATTGGTTCCCGAGGGACCAGTGGGTTGGAAAACCAGTGGGGGCTGGGTATTATTCCGTCGACTACCTTTGGGGGCGCGTCGGTGTTGGCGACGACTACAATGTCTCGTTGGGTTTTGTTGGTGATCAGCTGTTCACTTTAGGGAAGGCATACCCGATTGGGTTGATGATCGTACTTGCATCAGTGATCCTGACAAGGAGAGCACTCGTTTGGCTCTCAGGAAAAGACAGCATAGCGGCTCTGATCGCATTTGACGCAACCCTTCTCACCTATTTCTGGGGCGGGATGGCCGCGTTTGGGGCCCGCGCATGGTTCGTAATTCTTCCAATCCTGGCCCTTTCAGGGCTAGGAAAAATTTGGACAAATGGCAGCCGCGGCCGTCCCTCCGTTACGGAAATTACATATAGTCGATCATGATCAGGCCGACAAAGCTGTCGCTCGATCCGGATTTTACGACCTTCATTTTGCCGTCCCAGTCGAGGCCGTCGGCGATCCAGATCACCAGGGTTTTTGAGGGGCCTCTGATGTTCGCTTCGAAGTGTCCCCCATCTCGTGGGGCAAGCGTGGCCACTAAGACTTCTTTGCCGGCCACCACAAAATAGAGATCCAACACAATGGCCGCCGCGGCGTTGATGTCATCGCAGAGCAGCCGGAACTTACAGGGCCTGGCGTACTGCGGGAGGAAGACCTGCATGGTGGCGGGATTGCTTCCGCCACCAAATCCACTCACGTCGCTCGGCGCCCACGTTAAGGTCTTCAACTCGGCGACTTGCCAGTTGCCGGAGTAGATTGTCTTCCGGTCGGCAGTGAGCTGGTAGTAGCCATCCACCACGGTCCCTGCAGGGCCCTCCTCCTCCATGCTGATCTCTGCCGGAATAGCTCGTCGATCGGATGCGCGCACAGCGGCGCTGCCATAGGCCGCATGGTCCGACACGCGCTTGTAGTTCAGGCGTCGGCAACCGTTAAGGTCAATCTTTCCATTTTCAGAGTGCCTTCCGAGGTCAGCGGTCATGTAGGCTTGCACGTCCATGGGAACATTGGAGTGCACATTGTCAAACCGAGCGTACACGCGGCCCCCAAACCTAGCCAGGATAGGGCTCGCGGACCTGCTTGCTCTGACGGCCATGTCTTCGAAACGCAGCCGGAAGGCGTTGCTTACCGAGATATCACTTGCCGTGTGATGGTCGATAAAGGGGCCATCCCCACGGGCCTCCATACGAACACCCCGACTTGCAAACTGTGCGGTTACCTGAAACGCGCCACCGACGCGGGGGTAAGTAAAGGACACATAGGGGCCGTACCCGATGACCGAGCCGCCCAGATGGTTGATGAAGCTACCGCGCTCGAAAACGATCATTGGCCATTTCTCGCTCGCGTCGGCCACGTCGTCGTTCTCAATGTCGAGGCCAATCAGCTGGTGATTGACCGCCTGGATGTTGTTGTAGATGAGGCTCTTTCTACAATTCTTGAACTTGCTGTGCAGGAACATCACCTCTGACTGATAGGCGTCTGTAAAGATAGTGGCCCCCCCGTCAAAGCGCGCCCCCTCTTGGAAACCGACGATCCGAACGCCTTTGAACAGGTGCTTCCACGCCGGCCCACCTGACAAAGTACCAACAAATTGGATCGCCCTTGATGTGCCCGGGGTCCTGTCGAGGAGCTCAATGTCCTCGAAATTGAGGTAGCTGATGTTGAGGTCACTGTAGAACATATTCTTTTTGGGCACCGCGTTATCAAACCAGATGCGGGTCGAGTTGCCGCTGTCGCCGATCACCTTGAACGAGAACTTGTAGTCAGCATTCGGCATGCATAGGGTGTCCGTAATCCGGTATTGGCGACCTGGGAGATGAACGGGCAGTCCGACGGTCATGGCGGCTTTGAAGGCTGCCCGTATTGGGCCCGTGTCGTCCGTGCCGACCCCCGTGAGGTTGCTGTAGTCGCCTGCGGCCCCGAAGGCTAAGACATTGAACCCTGCATCTCCTGGAACAACGTATAGCTTCACTCCGCCCGCGGTTGTGATGTGCTGGTCGCTGGCAGCAGACGCTGCTACCTGGTAGCGGAAGCCTTGAGCCTCGGCGATTTCACCAGCGCGAATCTGCACCCTGCCAATGCCTTCTGAATAGCAAAGCATGGTATCGGCCAAACAGGCTGCGACGGTCGCGAAGCTGTGTGAGATTGCAGCCCTTGCGTTTGGATTGCTTGGTCCAACAACGGGTTGGCCGGCTCGAATCGCCGGGATGAGACCAAGGCTTGGCGTTGCGCTGAGAAATTGACGGCGGTCCATACTTCGCTCCCTTGTCGCAGCGTGGTGTCACTTGAGCGTGCTCATCGAGTTGATCTTGACCTCTAAAGTGCCGCGTGACGGCTCGATACTTCCATGGGTATCGAGGTAGAGCCATCGCTTCGGTGGAAGCGACATTTCGAAGCAGAAAACAACTTGCTCATCCTGGCACGTAACTTCGCATGAAGATATAATCCTTTCTGGCAATTATGTGTTGGTGTGACAAGATAGTTCCGCTTCACGGTAACTTATAAGTGAACGAAGCAACAATAGATCAATAGCCTCACATGGCGTAAACAGCGCGAGGTAAATCTTGGAGCTTGCCTATAATGGAAATATTCTTAAGCGCTAATATATTGTGGTATAATAGTAACGCCGTACATCATAGGTTCATCTCGCACATGCGAAATAGCTTGGAATCCGAGCGAAAAGCTGTTAGGCGCTAGGTGCGGATAATGACTTGGGCGCGTCTGCAAGGCGCAAACAAAGGATCGAGGCACATGAACATTGTTTTGAAAGCAGCGCTGGCCGGGATGGCCGCTTCATTCGGATTTGGCTTAGTTTCGGCTTTCGCTCAAGATGCATCGTGCACTTGTGCAACGGCATATCAGGGGCCGGCAAATCCAATCGGATCGATTCAAAGTGTAAGTGGCAATGTGTTGGTTTCGCAGACGGCCGGTTATGGGCCCGCCAAAGAGGGGGGCGCCTTGGATTTCGGCAGCCGTTTGCAGGTCGGCGCCAACGGCTTGGCGTCCGTTCGGGTCGGTGGTTGCAAGCTAAGCGTGCCAGCGAACTCAAGTCTCGACATTTCACGTGTAGAGAACAATATCTGTCTCAGGATCGTGAAACCCGAACACACCGCGGCCGCCATAAGCCCGGAGCACACGGGAGCCATTGGCCCGTCCGGCAAGTTTGCATTTGGCCTGCCTGAAACATTTTTTGCAGGCGCGCTCATCACTGCCGGTGTGCTTACTGCAACGCAGAACGATGATAATGGCGTGAGCCGCTAGCCTTGTTTGTCCGGGCTTCAGGCGGGTAGGGGATCAAAGGGGGGTAGATGAGCGTTCGCTATTGGTACGGTACCGTCTCGGCTTTCGCGTCGTCGGCAGCGCTCATCGTCATCCCTCAATCACTTCAGGAAGATAATAGTTCTTTCTGCAGGTAGCTGGATCTGAACGGTCGGCGCTCTGCGGTTGTCAAGTCCATCAGCCGCTATGAAGCGCGTGGCAAGTTTGTGTTTTTTGCGGCGAAATCGCTGTGTTGCTGTCACGTGACCAAGAAAGCTTATGATTGACCTGCATTCTCATATCTTGCCTGGTCTCGACGACGGCTCGCCCAACCTTGTTACTTCGCTGGAAATGGCGAGGCTGGCGGTAGCCGACGGAATAACCCACATGGCGTGCACTCCCCATGTGGTGCCTGGCATGTATGAAAACCGGACAGAAAATATCGCTGCAGCGATCCATTCGTTGGAGCAAGCGTTGTTGCGCGCTGCGATACCGCTTGCCCTCTATGTTGGCGCCGACGTCCATATAGCCCCCGACCTTCCTAGTCAGCTGACGAACGGTAGGATCCCGACTTTGAACCGGTCGCGCTATTTTCTGTTCGAGCCGCCCCACCATGTGTTGCCGCCGCGGTTAGAAGAGCTCGCTTTGCGCCTCATAGAGGCTGGATTCGTTCCCATTCTCACACATCCGGAGCGTCTAACTTGGATCAAGGCGAATTATGACGTGATCGAAAGATTGAATAGGCTCGGGTGCCTTATGCAGATTACTGCGGATTCGATTATTGGCGCCTTCGGGCGTACGGCTCTCTACTACTCGGAAAAGCTGATAGACGAAGGCAGGGTGGATATTATCGCGTCCGATACTCATAGCGCCGATCGCCGTCGACCTGGCCTTTCGCGGGCGGTTGAGGCCGCCGCAAAACGGTGCGGGGAAGACGAGGCTTACAATATGGTGGTGACGCGCCCGACCGACATATTGGCGGACCGACCACTTGAGCCAGTTGGAAAAACATTTGCAAACAAATCACCTCCCGACAACGTCGGCCACTTCGGGAGGCTTGGTCGTCTGCTAAAGGGCGTGTCCTCCTAATGCGTGATTTTGAGAAGTGCGCCATGACCACCGCGGTGCTGGTGCTCGGTTCCCTTGCGATGTCGGCTTGCACCAGCACAACTGCGCCTTCGGTCGATGCGCTGCAACTCACATCATCATCGTCGGTCGCCCTTTCCGGCGGTGGCGCTCTACAGGTTGTTAAGGATCTTCCTGCTCCACAAAATACTCAGAACGGCAGTGAACAGCCGTTGTCGCCGAATGACGTGCTCGAGGTCGATGTCTTCCAAGTCGACAATCTGCACAGGACGGTTCAGGTCGACGCCAGCGGGCAAATTTCGCTCCCGCTGATCGGAGCCGTGCCTGCAGCAGGGAAAACCGTCCGTCAGTTGGAGAAGGAAATCGAGACCGGGTACGGCAAGCGGTACCTTCAGTCACCCGACGTTACAATTTTCGTCAAGGATTCCGCCGGACAACGCATCACCGTTGATGGCGAGGTCAACAAGGCCGGAATCTATCCCGTAGCGAGCAACGCTTCATTGATTGATGCCATCGCGCTTGCCGGAGGATTTAATAACATCGGCGATGCGGGAAAGGTCTTTGTTTATCGAAGCATTGGTCAAAACACATTGGTCTCCAACTATAATGTCGAGAATATTCGCTCCGGCAAGAGCCGCAATCCGCGCATCTACGGTGGCGATAAGGTGATCATCTTCCCTTCGAAATCGAAAATCGCCTTGAACAACCTCAAGGACGCTCTCGGCGTTGCGTCAACTGCAGTCAGAATTGGCGTACTCGCGCCGTAGTCAGGCTGGCAAATCAACTCCGTATGGATCAGGATCGCCCGCACTATGCTTGATCGTAGCAGGCAGCACCAAATACCAGCTCCTAGACACGGCCAAGCCTTGTCTTCGGATCTCTACTATGACGGCAACCAAAATCACAGCCAATACGGACGCGATTTTGCTGAACAGGATCAGAAGTTTAATCCGCTCCAGTTGCTTTTCTACGTTGTCCGGTATCGATGGCTGATCGCCATGATGATGGCCGCAGGGCTTGTAGCCGGCGTCGTCGTGACCATGATGCAGACGCCGAAATATCAGGCAACCGCCCAGCTGGAGGTCTTGGTCCCTTCGGCGAAGGTCTTCCAGGACATCGAGGTGGTCTCCGAAAACAGCGATATCCGAGCCTTTCAGACCGCCCGGGAAAAATTGAAGAGCCGGGCATTGGCGCAACGCGTTGTCTTCCAACTGGGGCTTAGCGAGAAGCCGGACTTCCTGTTTCCGAAACCGGGCTTTTCGATCAGCAACATTTTCTACCGGGCGTTCGGGATCTCTAAAGCTCCCGCAATCGAAGAGAAAACGCCCGAGCAACGTGAAGCCATTGCGATCAAGCGCGTTTTGGACGATCTGACGGTTAGTTTGGTGACCAACACAAGTCTATTGTCGATCACCTTTTTGGACCAGAAGCCAAAATACGCAAGCGATGTGGCCAACCAAGTTGCCCAGAGCTATATCGATCAGCGGTTGGATCAGACCAGCGAAACGTCGGACCTGGCGCGGCAATTCATCCAGGAGCAGGTTTTGCAGGTCAAGCAGAAGCTCCAGAAATCCGAGGAAGAGCTCGTCGCGTACGCGAGGGATGCTGGCATTACAATTACCGGTGACGACAAGTCGCTTATCGGGTCGAACATCGTTGTCCTGAATGCAGCGCTCCAGACAGCAGCCCAGGAGCGGTCAGACGCCGGATCGGTAGTGGATCAGATTGACAAGGGACGTGGTGTTAGCCTCGGCCCAGTGCTGGAAAGTAAGGGGCTACAGGTACTCAGCGATAAACTGGCGGATCTAAATAGCCAGTATCAACAGAAGCTCGGCATACTGAAGCCGGGCTTTCCGGAAATGCAGCAATTGCAGTCCCAGATCAAGGAGCTGCAGCGCGTTTACAATAACGGCGTGCTCGCGATCACTGATTCGCTGCGGCTGAAATACGAGCAGGCTCTGAAAAAGGAGGCCGATCTCAAAGACAAGCTTGCTGACATGGAAAAGCAGCAGGTTGTCTTCAACGACAAGAATATTAAATACACAATCTTAAAGCGTGAAGTCGACTCAAATCGGTCTCAGTATGACAGTCTTATTGCCAAATTAAACGAAGTCGGAGTTAGTTCAGAACTCAAGACGCAGAATGCCGCAATCGTGGATTTCGCGACGCAGCCGACGGCGCCTTATTCGCCACGCCTGAGCATCAATCTCGCAATTGCACTCGCACTTTTCATGGCCATCAGCGGCTCGATTATTTATGTTATCGAGTTGGTGAACAATACCTTTACCAATCCCGAGCAGGTCGAAAAGGAACTTGGACTCGCTATGCTCGGCATCTTACCCCATGTCGACGATCGCGAGCTCATTGCCAGCATTGCAGACCAGAAATCAGGTTTGTCCGAAGCCTATCGGTCGCTCCGAACATCCTTGCAGTTTTCCGGCGCGGAAGGGGCTCCGCGGTCGCTGTTGGTCACGAGTTCTGAGCCGGCGGAGGGCAAGTCCACCACCGCCTTCAAACTTGGGCAAGATTTCGCTGCACTCGGGGCAAGAGTGCTGCTTGTCGATGCGGATCTTCGAAAGCCCAACCTTCACCGACTGTTCGGTCTCGATAACACGATCGGATTGAGCAACCTCCTGACAAACACCGTTCGCAGAGAAGACCTTGCGACCATCTTTAGGCCGACGAAATACCCTAATGTGACGGTTCTGACCTCAGGGACGATCCCCCCCAACCCCGCCGATCTTCTGTCTTCACCTAAGATGGCCTTGATCGTGACCAGCCTGGGCAAGCGACACGACGTGGTGATCATCGACGCTCCTCCGATCGTAGGCCTTTCAGATGCACCGATCCTCAGCCGTTTGGCCGAGGGCACATTGATGGTTGTTTCCACCAACCAGGTGACTCGCAAGTCGGCAAAGACTGCATTGAAGCGCCTCCGTGCAGCTGGCGCGAACGTGGTCGGGGCCGCCATGACAAAGTTCGCGGTAAATAAGTTCGATTACAACTACGCGTACAAGTATATGAACTACCAATATTATAACTATGGCACCGCTACCCAGAAAATCGAGGGTAAAGTAGATGACGGCGCAGACCAGCCCGCTCGCGCGAAATCTTGGACGTTCAGGCGTTTGGTTCGTCGCATTCGTTCTGGTGTTAGCGGCTTCGTCGACCGAACTAAGTCGACTGCTTGAGACGGACATGCCAGCCATTTCAATGGCGCTCGATCCATTGAATGTCGATGCGCTGATAGACGACGTTGCAGGCGACCTGAATGATACGGCTAACCCCCCTGATCTTTACGCGCTGTATTCCAGGGCGAGCGGAGCACTTCGCTATAACGTCGGTGATGCACGCCTCTATAGTCTAATGGGGGAGATCGAATACCGCCAAGGCAAGCAGGATGACGCCTACGCGCTTTTCGATCAGGCACGAAAGCTGTCGAAAACGGAAATCCACGCGCTCAAGAGATCGATTGGCCATTCAGTCGAGATCGGCGATCTTTCCAAGGCTGTGAGCGAGATTGATACATTACTGCGGCGCTGGCCGGATCAGTTTCCGGCCGTCGCGGAGGGCCTTCCGGCAATCCTTTCGAACCCGGACGGATACCACGCCATGCTGGCAGCAATTGCGGCGCAAGCGCCGTGGCGGGCGAACTTGTTCTCGGTCCTGGGAAAAACGCGCCAAGGGCTCGATTTTGCAAATCAATTGCTCCTTGACCTGGTTGGGTCCGATGCCCCACCGAAATCCGGGGAACTGTCCTCCGTAATCACAGGGTATATCGTTCAGAAGGAATATGAACAGGCTTATCGGCTGTTTCTTTTCACTCTGTCCGATGAGGAGCGAAAGCTGGGTGGCTATGTTTTCAATAGCACCTTCGAACCGGGCTATGATGGGAAGCCCTTCGATTGGCAGGTTCGCGATCAGCCGGGTGTCGAAGTTACGTTTGCGACATCCCAGGACGCAGTGGAAGGCGACGGCGGGGCCACGCTTCGGTTTTTAGATACGCCGATTAAGAACACTGCTCTCCAACAATATATCGAACTGCCGCCCGGTTCCTACCGGATTTCGTTGGTCGCATCGGGGCGAAACCTGAAGCTCCCCAAAGAACTGTTCTGGGCTATCAGATGTGTGGATCCGGTGAGCGAAATAGCGCGGTTTAACGTCCCGGAGGGCACCTTCAACCGCCAGAGTCTGAGCCAAGAATTTTCGGTTGGGCCGGCCGGATGCCCGATGCATATGTTGCGTTTGGAAACCGCTGCGATCGCAGAGAGTTGGCGGTCTCGCTATATCGGCACACTGGTCATGCACAAACTCAGCATAGAGAGACTTTCATATTGAACGCGCGGCGGTCAGACTGGGAAAAATATCTCCTCGGATCGGTTTTGTTCACCGCCTTGCTCATAGGCGGGGGCACGGCGTCCGGACTCTATACGGACACACTGATCGAGATCTCGGCATTTATCTCGGTTGCTCTCGCCTTTTCCCGAACCACGAATCAAGCAATCCCCGGATCGGTTCTCTGGCTGCTTTTCCTGGTTGTGGCGTTGTTTGTGCTTCAAATCGTCCCGCTGCCCACAAGCATTTTTGCCGGTCTGCGGCCGGAAGTGCTCCTCGGCCGTCCCTGGCTGATTGATGAAACGCGGTTCATCAGCCTCGGGGTAGGGCGAACAATCGAGTGTTTGCTGTATGTCGCCGCGTCAGCTGCTTTTTTCCTGGCTGTGATGCGTTTGCGCGCAGAGGAGGTTTATGGCCTGCTTCCTTTCTTTTTCATGGGATTAATGTGCAACGGATTGGCTGGAGCGATTCAATACTCGTTATCAGATAACATAGCGATCGAGGGATTGCTGCCGTTCACGATCAATGCAGGCCTCTTCGCCAATCGGAACCATTTTGCGGCTTTGCTTTTCGTCTCCATTCCCTTCGTTATCTATTACGGCCTGTTCCGTGGGCACCTGTTGTCCTCGGCGATCGGCCTGGTCGCGCTTCTGCTGCTCCTTTTGGCGGCAGGGTCTCGCGCCGGCGTGCTAATCGGGCTGGCCATCACCGTAGTATCCATCTGCTTTCTCTCAGCCCGCTCGCGAATAAGTGGTTTTGGCGTATTTGCCCTTTTCGTTGGGCTTTCCGTCTACACGATCGGAGCGTGGACGACGATCGACGCAAAACAAATTGATCCTGCCTTCGGACGCGCGGAGTTTGCCCGAACGACCATCGATGGAATAAAGGAGAATTGGGTTACCGGCGTCGGATTTGGGAACTTTCAAAAGGCCTACCAGATGTATGAAAAAGAAGGGATGATATTCAGCGCGTATGTGAACCATGCCCATAACGAGTATTTCGAAATTGCTTTCGAAGGCGGCGTAATCGCTGCCGTTCTGATGGCTTTGTACCTATTCCTCCTTCTCTTTGCGTTTGCCGGAATTCGCCGGGACTCTTTTCAGAAGGCAGCGTTCCTTTCTACAGCGTTCTTGCTTGTGCATTCCCTGGTCGACTACCCGTTGCGTACCGCCGCCCTCGCAATCACCTTTGCCTATATGAACGCGATCGTTTTTCATCGCGGGAATGTGGAGCGCATGAGGCAAAAGCCGGAGCTTTTAGAAGTCGACCACAATGGAGACAAGCTGTTTGTTCCAGTTGGTTCGTCTCCATAGGGCCTGAGCCTGCGGCCGAAATTGCGGGTCGATGATCGAAGCTGCCGGCGCTTCCTTTCAGTGATGCCTTGACCGCCGCACCCGCGCCCAAAGAACGCGATCGGTGCTTACAAAGCACTGACGCTGAGGTCTCGGGTCTCGGCCGAGGGCTATGGTGTCAAGCCGACGCAGTCGGGCAGCAAAGGACAACGCTGTCCGCTCGTCCGCTCGAATGTGCAGCGAGTGCACCAGCTCGTCGTTCGACCCCAGTTGCACTCAGCGTCGCTGGCGATATCGTTCATTTTGCGATTCGTCGCCTGGAGGATCTATGCGTCAGCAGACAAAGCCGTTCGTCGTCGAGAAGAAGACGTCCCGAAAGTTCAAGACCGACCAGAAGACATCGCTCTGGGGGAAGTTGGATTTGACGCTGCGGCAGGATCTTGCAGCGCAACGAGATGTGCGCGAACAGAGGGCCGCTGCAGGGGACATCACAACGGGCCGGGACTCGTAGAAGGGAACATCACCTGCGATACTGCGGCTGATGGCCCAATGCCTCGACTGGCGAGATGTTGGCGTTCGCGTATCGTGGGTTTAGGCCCGGCTTGCGATCATCGCCGAAAACAGCGGCACGGCAAGCTCTGCGAGGCCATCTTTGGCGCCAGGAAGGCTGGCCGCTTCATCTGGTGTTGCTGGTTGCCACCGCCGAACTCCGGGCCAACATCATACAGCGTCAACGGCTCATAGTCGGGATAGATATTGGCGGTCGTCAGGAACCAAAGACGCCAGCCGCGGCTGGTTGGTTGTTGTTGGCCATAATGTTTCCTGTGGAGGGCAGAGAGGGGTGCTGGCGGACTAGTCTTTCGGCGATATTCTAGCCATTCATCAATATTGATGTGGCAGGAGCACCTCCAAATGGTCAAGAAGCCACCGGCAAAGAAAACAGTGTTTCGCAATTCAAAAGACGGTCAGTTTGTTAGAAAAATACGCAGAAAACATCCTGTCACCATAGAAAAGGAACGGCGTTGCGGTCAAATGGCCAGAAAAAAGAGCAGTCTTGATGCGTGGAATGGTCGTATCTCCACCAATTCGCGTAGATGGCGGAAGCGTGTATTTGGCATCTTCAGGCCTTGACCCGCAAGAGATGAGATCTAACCTACTTTTCTGGGACAGGTTAGATTTCCCAGCTCAAAACATGATTGCCTTTGGACTAGATGCAGACGCACAATTCTTAAAATCGGCAGGCGTCCTACAGCGCACCGTGGTCGGCCTCTCCGGAGGTTCGATGGGCGATGTCCTCCGCGCGGCCCATGTAGGGGCGTTTCGTCTTCTAGACAAAAACGAGCCCGGCCAATGGAGCATTGCCACTGGCGAACGATCCCTTTCGTTTGCATCGAACGATATCGATGAGGGCCGAGGTGTACTCGTAAAGTTGTACAACGCGATACCCGTTCCAAACAAAGACGCTTCCCTTGTCGACATTCTTGAGTTTCGCGAGAAGCGCCGGTCGGAATTGCTTGCCCTTCGCCACCACCTTGAGAGTGTCTATTAGCGAGTTATTGCCGCAGGGGATGGTCCATTGGCCTGGAATACCGAGGTGGAGCAACTGCAGAAGGCTGTCGCTGATCATCTCAAGGCCGGGCGCGAAGCGCCCTTTAAGCTACGGCTGGCCGACATAAGCGCCAGCCTTAACCTCATCTCGATTGGGGCTGGCGCTCTCTCTGCGTATTGGATGGGCCTCCCGCTCATTCCTGGTATGATAGCTGGTGCTGCCGCCGGGCTATCTTTGGAAGTCGGCGGGGCGCTCAAGGGGCGGGAGGCCGTTTCTACGCCGTTCAAGTACGTCTCGTCGTACCACAAAGAGATTTTTTAGCCGAGGTCGCGGAATAGGCATGCTGCTCCGTAGGCGGCCAGAAAAGCCACCGCAAGCTTGACTGTCATTGTGAGCTCCTCATGCGGCAATTCGCATGGCGGCCTCGGCGGGGCGGCGGTCGGCCGCGGCTGCTTGGTTGGTCATATTGCTGTCCTGTGAATTGTGGGTACGACCGCATTGCGTGGTCTCATTTGCTCAATCCCCTCTTATCACCGTATCGCCACAGGACTGCGGCGATGCACGGCTCATGCTGTTCTAGATTATTATCATAAAATGGCGACCGAGGGTCTCTCCGTTCCGCCTCGAGTTCGTCGCGATAGTCCGCCCACAACTGCAGCAATGTGGCGTCTTGGTCCTAGGGGTTGATGGCCCAGCCATCAGACTACCCTTACCCCAACCCCGTCTGCCGTAACTACATCGGCTATAGCGGGAGCTTCCCAATTCGGCGTGCCTGAAGGCATCACCATTGAAATGCGCGGCAGCCAAATCGCGGCTGAAGCCCTCGTCGCTCGGCTTCACTTTCTCGCCGTCGTCCCACTGCTCTCCGGTCTTATCGCTCATCCAAAGCGCCATTGCGGGGAATCCTTACGAATAGAGGAGGTTGAGACCGGTCACGGCTCCCGCCGCAACAGCGGTCGTGTCCGCGTCGGCTGCCGCCCCAGTTAGCGCGTAGACGATGATGATGTTCGCCGTGGTCAAGACGTCTCGACCTCGAGCCACCTCCGAGAACCCGGGTCTGCGCCGTCTTACCACATCAGGCGCTCGCCTTTTGCGGTTGGCTGAAGGTATTGTCAGGGCGCGGCAGACCGAAATGGTCCCTCAGCGTCGCCCCCTCATAGTCGTGCCGGAAAAGTCCGCGCCGGCGCAAGATCGGCACCACCTCCTCGGCGAACACGTCGAACCCGCCCTGCAGATAGGGCGGCATGACATTGAAGCCGTCCGCCGCACCATTGTCGAACCATTCCTGGATGTTGTCGGCGATTTGTTCGGGCGTCCCGGCCTGCACCCAATGCCCGCGCGCGCCGGCGAGGCGGTGCAGCAACTGGCGGATGGTTGGATTTTCGCGCTCGATGATGTCAAGCACGACATGGAAGCGGCTGCTCGCACCGCGCTCGCCCTCGACACTGATGAGCTCGCGCGGAAATGGGCCGTCCAGATTGTAGCCGGAAAGGTCGGCGTCTACGATGCGGCGTAGCTGGTGAAGGGAATATTCGGCCTGCGTCAGCTCATTGAACTCGTCATGCAGTGCCCGGGCTTCCGCCTCGGTCGAACCGATGAACGGGCTGATGCCGGGCAAGACCTTGACGTGGTCAGGGTTGCGGCCAACCGACTTCACCCGCGCCTTGATGTCGGCATAAAATTCCTGCGCGTTGCCGAGAGTCTGATGGGCTGTGAATATCGCCTCGGCATAGCGGCTTGCGAACGACCGTCCGTCTTCCGATGAACCCGCCTGGACGTAGACCGGACGCCCCTGCGGAGGGCGCGGAAGCGTGAGCGGACCCTTCACCCGATGATATTTGCCGATGTGGTTGACCGGGTGGATCTTGTCGGTGTCGGCAAAGATGCCGGACTCGCGGTCCGAGACGAGCGCGTCGTCCTCCCAACTGTCCCAGAGCTTGGTTACCACATCAACGAACTCGCCGGCGCGCTCATAACGGTCGGCGTGGGTTGGATGTCGGTCAAAGCCGAAATTCAACGCTGCGGACTCGTCACCCGTCGTGACGATGTTCCAACCGGCGCGCCCACCGCTCAGATGATCCACGGAAGCAAACAGCCTGGCCAGGTTGTAGGGTTCGTTGTAGGTGGTCGAGGCGGTCGCGATGAACCCTATTCTTTCCGTTACGGCGGCGAGCGCCGAAATCCAGGTCAGCGGCTCCAGCCTGAAGCGGCTCGCGTAGCGGATGTTGTCGGCGAGCGCGGGCCCGTCGGCAAAGAACAGCGCGTCGAACTTGCTCGCCTCGGCCTTCTTCGCCAGTTCCTGATAATAGGCGATGTCCAGCACTCTATCTGGGGCGGAATCCTTGTAGCGCCAACCGGCCTCATGATGGCCGCCAGGATAGATGAAAAGGTTGAGATTCAACTGTCGTGATTTGGCGGGCATATGTTGGTCCTCCTGGGTGGTGAGGCTGAGCGAGAAGTCTTGGGGCCCTCAGACCGGCAGCACAGGCCTTGTCTCGACGCCGAGATGACGCAGAAGTTCGGAGCGGATCTCGCCGAACCGGCGGTAGCCATGATCGCGTGGCCCGGGGATATCGATGACGATGTCGGCAGCGATGCCGCCCTTGTCGAGCACCAAGACTCGGTCCGCCAGCGTCACGGCTTCGTCCACGTCATGAGTGACCAGCAGCACGGCCGGCTGGTGACGGGCGCAGAGCTGGCGCAGCAGATCGTGCATGCGCAGGCGGGTCAGCGCGTCGAGTGCGCCGAACGGCTCGTCCGCAAGCAGCAGTTCAGGATCACGAACCAGCGAGCGCGCCAAGGCCACGCGCTGCTGCTCGCCACCAGACAGTTCAATCGGCCATGCGGTCTCGCGGCCGCTCAGGCCAACCTCTTCTAGAGCTATCCGTCCGCGTTCGGCGGCATCCGGCAGGTCCAGGCCAAGAACCACGTTCTCCAGCACGCGTTTCCACGGCAACAGTCGGGCATCCTGAAACACCACCGATTTCTTATCGGGTGTCTTGAGCCGGCCGGACCCGGAGACCTTGTCATCGAGATCGGCGAGCGCGCGCAACAATGTACTCTTGCCTGACCCGCTACGGCCGAGAAGGGCAACGAACTCTCCCTTTTCGATGTCGAGGCTGAGGCCGTCCAGGATGGTCCGCGGCCCGAAACTCCTCACGAGGCTCTCGACCCGCACCAGCGGTGCGCCGCTCAATCCGCCAAGGTGCGACGCCATGACAGCGACCTTTCTTGGAAGAGCCGGACGATGCCGTCGCAGCCGAGACCGAGCAACGCGTAGACGACGAGGCCGACGATGACGATGTCGGTCTGGCCATAGTTGCGCGCCAGATCGATCATATAGCCGAGGCCGCTGGTGGCATTGACCTGCTCGACCACCACCAGAGATAGCCAGGCATAGGTCACCGCCAAACGCAGGCCGAGGAAGAAGCCGGGAAGGGCGCCCGGCAGGATGACCTCACGGATGAATTCGCCGTAGCCCATTCGTAAGGTTTGGGCCAGTTCGACATAACGGCTGTCGATGCTGCGCAAGCTGCTGTGGGTCTGGATATAGATCGGGATCAGGACAGCCAGCGCGATGGTCGTTACTTTCATGCCTTCGCCGATGCCGAACCACAGCATCAGCAGCGGGATCAGCGCGAGGGTCGGTATCGCCCGCTTGATCTGAACGGGGCCGTCGATGATGGCCTCGCCAAGCCGCGACAAACCTGAAATGAGGGCGAGGGTGGTCCCGATCAGGACGCCGAACGCCAGCCCCTGTGCCGCCCGCCACGCAGACGTCATCAAATGAACCTGAAGCTTCCCTTCGGCGATGAGATCGATGGCCGTGCCAATAACCGACCACGGCGCCGGCAGCGTTCTTGGGTCGATCAGGCCGGCGATACTGCCGATGGACCAGATCACGAGAAGAAGTGCGGGCCCGATCAGCGCGCCGAACGGGATCGCTCGCCCAAGCGCAAGACGACGCCTCGTCGCGGTCTTGCGGGCCTGTACAGCGGGCGTAATCACCCCTCTTTCATCCGATGCGTAGGGAATGGGAAGTGCAACCGCGGCGGTATTTGAGATTGCGTTCATCTGGGTCGTCTCCAGTCCGGGAAGCGGGCGTCAGGACGCGTTCAACGCATTTGCGGCGATCGTCTCGAAGCGCCTGTCGAAAAGGTCCTCGGCCTTGATCCTAGGCCTGTTCAGTTCCCTGGCCAGGAGATCGATCGTCGCCTGCTGGCGCGCGATCACATCGTTCCAGTCCGAGGGAATGTCGAACTGACCGTCGGCGTCGACGAGATACTGGCCATCTTCTGCGTTGAGACCTTGGGTGGCGACGTAGTAGCCCGCGATCCACTCCTTGGGATGTTCCTGCACCCATCGGGTCGCAAGAGCCCAGTAGCGCACATATTCGCCGAGAGCGGCAGCTTTGGCCGGGTCGTCAAGCACGGCCTGTGGAGCATAGAGATGGGCTGGATCGTCGCGCAGGCCGTGTGGGATGGTGGTGGCGCCGTCGGCGCCATACTGGTGGAGATAGTGCTTGACGAGGACACCCCAGATCGGTGCGACGTCGACTTGCTTGCTGGCAAGTGCCACCGGATAGGCATCACCCTTGCTGGGCAATTCGATGAGAGTGACATCCTCTTTTTTAAGGCCTGCAGCCTGCAGCACCCTCAGCACCAGCGCGCCTTGTGCCTGACCAGGGCTGAAGGCGATCCGTTTGCCGCGCAAATCCGCGAGCGTCTTGACCTTGACGCCGGGCGCAATGCCGAGTTGATAAATCGGGTGCGCGACCGGTTCTTTGCGGAACTTCGCGGCAATGATCTTGACCTTGAGGCCCGTCCAGGTCGCGTGGATAGGCGGGATGTCGGCGACGGATCCGACGTCCAGCGCGTTGGCGCGAAAAGCTTCGATTGTCTGTGGGCCGCCGCTGATATTGGCCCATTCGACCTTAAACGGTAGTTGATTGATCAGTCCGGAAAGTTCCAGCGCCCTCTGCGTCTCGGGATCGCCGATCCGAAGGACAGCGCCTTCCGGAATTTTGGACGGCAGCTTACCCGCGCCCGGACTGCCCGCCTTGGCACCGAAAGGGGCGGAAGAAGCAACCAAGGTCACCGCAAAAGCGGCCACGAGGGCGCCAAATTTCCTTCTCGAAAATCTCTCCACAGCTAACATCCTCGTCTTGCTCCTTGGAAATGGCTCACGAGGTCCAGTATGTCTATCAATTATGTAGACGATAAAGTATCGGATGCTGTTCTTAGCTGCCAGAGAGAAACGCTGTTCGTCTCCAATGCTCATTTGGGGCACGCGTCCCTCAAAAAGGCGGAGGGTCCGCCGCAAGACCGCCGCTGTTATAGCGAAGATAGGAGAAAGGGGAGTCCGCCTGGCCGCCGGGGAACGAGGGGCGAGGTTGCCCATCGCTACAACAGCATGATTTCGCGGCTACATCCGTGAAGGGACGTTCTAGGCTTCTTCATACTTTGGCCGTTCGCCAACCGGCCCACATGCTTCCCATTCGGAGCAGAAGCCCAGGGTTTTTGTACGCATAGGCCACGTAATATTCCTTGACCGGCACGCGACAAATATGCTCGCCCCGGTCGTTGACGTTTCCATTGTGTCATAACCTGCCTTGCGCCCTGTGGGGCTCGCTCCATGACGTCCACAGGAGTTTGAGCGGCAGCCGCGGTCGGTCGTCGGCCGCGACATAAGGCGGCAGACCCCTAATCAGCGCTAGAACGATTGCAAAACGGGCTTTGAGAAGCGTGCGCCACCGTGCTGTTCGCCCTTTACGCCATGGCTGAACCGCATTCCCATCACCATCACTCCGTAGGGGAGGATGCGTTGCCGCGGCAAAAAGTGCAGAGGTCGCGAGCGGCAGGGAGGAGGCCAGATTTTAACCTTGTTTTTTTGCAGATGACTTACGACCAGCGGTGTTGCGGCCAAGACCAGCGGACTTTGCAATGTCGGACCGATGAGCGGCATAATTGGGCGCCACCATCGGATAGTCAGCGGAAAGTCCCCACTTTGCTCTATATTCGTCGGGTGTCAGAGCGAAATGCGTTCTGAGATGCCGTTTTAGCGACTTGAGCTTCCTTCCGTCCTCTAAGCAGACGATATAGTCGGGGAACACGGACCGCCTGCGGTTGACCGCCGGAACGAGGTCAGGCTGTTCGGGAGCAAACGGCTGTACAATCCCCCTCAACGCAGAATTCACGCTGGCGATCAAGTCCGGAAGAGCGTCAACAGGCATCGCGTTGGCTCCGACATAGGCCGACACGATATCCGCCGTAAGAGCCGACAAATCCACAGTTGACAGTTCAGTTTTCTCGTCATCGACGGTCGGCGGCCCGACATTATTCTCTTCAGCGGCTGTCCGTTCGGCGTCCTGCTGCTCGACTGGTGACTGTTCAGTATTATCCCCGTCCACCGTCGTCAGTTCTGTATTGCTCTTAGTCACAAATATTCTCCTTGCTTTTTTGTTCTGCGCAACGATTCAAACGTTCGATGGTCCAATACGCGTGGTGCATGGGGACAACACGCTGTACGAGCAGGTCCCAAACTGGGGACCATTCCCTTGGCCAGCAGGGTCGCTGTCGCAATCCGCGCGGCCGGGAAAATCGCTCGACCGAGGGATCTAGGGGTCGGGACTGTGATTGCTGCCTTTCGAAGCCCAAGTTGCCCTAATCCGATCACTGACTTCCAGGTAAGCCATCTCGACCAAATAGGTCAGGAGGCTCTCTCCGTCCGCCTGCGCTGTTTGACGAATTTGCCTCAACATTGCCTGGGCATAGTGCAAGTTCTGCAATTCTTTGGACTGTTTCACTGGCATTCCCGCTTCCAAACCAGTTGCTACTGCAAGACCACTGAAATCTCGATCTATCGACCTGACAGCGATTAGGGCTTTTGCTGCATATCCGAGTCTTCATCTTTGCCGACCGGGCGGAACGCGACGGGCATACGGCTGGGAGCTCTCTTGAGGGGTGATCTCATGGTAGAACTATCGGCTTCTACTGTTTGACCGGCATTTTGATGAGGAATGGCTTACGGCGACATTCGCCAGATTGATCGTTCCATGGGGTGATTGACGCGGCGCCGAGCGATCCCGGTTTGGGTCTCTTGGGAATCCTTGGCAAGCGGTCGAACCGGCGGCTGGCCACCATGAATCGTCCGACTGGTCCGGAGGGCCAGTGGCCCGTCTTGTGACGGACGGTCTGCACCATCGCGTAAGCCAGCATGACCAGCGAGACGTGGCGATGCCACCCGTGCCAAGAACGGGTTTCGTTATGTTCGAGACCCAGTTCGCTCTTCGCCGTGCCGAGGCCTTCCTCGGCGATCTTGCAACATTGCTGCACTGCGAAGAGTGTTTCGATTTCGGTTCCTGCTGGAGACCATGTTGAAAAGTACCGGAAAGCGTGGTTCGCATCGCGCCGGATCAAGAGCCCTGCAGTCCAGAGCCCAGAACGTGCATTGTCGTATTCCGCGACATCCAGGTCAGCGAAGGGGCAGTAAGCCCAAGTTTCAGAACCTTGCGGACCCTCTTCTAGAGGTAGGCTCCGCCACTGAGAGGGATGGACGGATCGTGCGATGTCGTCGGCCGTCCCGACCTGCTGGGAAAAAGCGGGGCGAGTGAGGAAGAAATTGTGGCTCGCGCTAACGCCAACCACGTAGCCCTTGCACCAGCGCCGCAGAGCCATCTCAATGTCGACACCCCAGACGTGATCAATAGCTATCCAGCTTAAAGGTACGTTGGCAGCGACGGTGCGTGCGATCATGCCCAGCGCCATGCGGGACTTTGTCGCGAAAGTCGCGCCCACAGGCACGTGGGCCCGCGCCAAGCGGGCAGAGTCTTCCGTCCAGGCCCTCGGAAGGTACAGGGCGCGGTCAATGAATGCATGCCCGTGCCTGGACACATAAGCAGCAAACAGGCCGATCTGGCAATTTGCCATCTTGCCCGTCGAGCCGTTGATTTGCCGCGCTACCCCACAGGACGTCTTGCCCTGTTTGATGAAGCCCGTCTCGTCTATAACGAGGACTGCGTCGCTGTCGGCCAGTGTTTCGAGCGCATATTTACGCACGATGTCCCGCAAAGCGTCTGCGTCCCATTTGACCCTTCCGAGAATGGCCTGTTGGCGCCAGGGCCCGGGGTCGCCCGCAGCCTTAGCTCTCATCCAGCCGGTCTTGCGGTGCTCGTCCCGGAGCAGGCCTTCAAGGAACAGACCGGCCGAAGTCGCCACTCGTTCCTGAG
This sequence comes from Mesorhizobium sp. 128a, assembly GCF_053848025.1. Classification (NCBI taxonomy): domain Bacteria; kingdom Pseudomonadati; phylum Pseudomonadota; class Alphaproteobacteria; order Hyphomicrobiales; family Phyllobacteriaceae; genus Mesorhizobium; species Mesorhizobium sp. 128a. The sequence goes on from NZ_JBSPKY010000020.1 coordinate 86,116, forward strand.
GGAAAAGCCCCCTGATGCGCGACTTCACTTCGCGAAGTGACGCGTCCCATATCCCAAATGTCGTTTCAATCGATTCAACCACTACCAATAACCCCGCCTTTGCTGCCCAGCACGGAACCGAAAAAATGAGTAATTCACCCATGAAACGCAATTGTAATACTGTGCTGTTTCTCCATTGTTTTTTATCGATAACAGTGACGTCATAGCGACGATTTTGGCGAAAGACAATTCTCACATTATCTTTCTCAGAACAAGCTTGACTCGGCAAATCGTGATTGCGATAAGGGCGCCGCAATCCAAGGCTCAAGCATCGCCACGAAGGATGGATATGATAATGGCGGCTGAGCTCACGCAAAAATATTCTAAGTAAGTAATAAGCGTTGGATAGCTTCGATCATGTAGTCGGCTATATGTGACGGATACGACATACAAAAGGTGGCAACCTGAAATTTTGCACTAACGCGCATCAATGGCCTTGAATTTCCTTCTTAGATTCAGAAGTAGCATGTATTGCTGCGAACAACGCCTAACGCGCAAGAGGGTTTCTCTAGCGCGTTAGGCCTAACGCTATATACGTTGGACACTAGTGGTCAAACCTTACGCTTGGTACCCGGCGCGGAGCCCGTTGCGGTCACTCCGCACGGTGGCTAAATTGGCGTTGCGATGGGGAGCGGGTTCTCATTGTTTCAGTTTGAGATAGAAGAAGTAGTTGCGATCACGCCAGCGGTCACTGAGGCGGTCGCAGAACTGGTGAGGCAGCTGTCATCATCAGCCAGGATGCCTAGCAAGAGTGAACTTGAAGAGATTGTGGGTTCTGCGGCCACCGTCGTCTTGGCCGCACGCGCCTCCGAGAAGATTGTCGGTATGCTTACTCTTGTAGTCTTCCGCACTCCTACAGGGGTGCGCGGAATCATCGAGGACGTAGTCGTTGATGAGGCTTATCGCGGACAAGGAATTGCCGAAGCCCTCACTCGCGAGGCGCTCGCTCGGTCAGGAGCCGCGGGAGCGAGGACCGTCGATCTGACTTCCCGCCCATCCAGAGAGGCTGCAAACCGACTTTACCAAAGGCTTGGATTTCAGAAACGCGACAGCAATGTATACCGCTTCTCGCTCGGAAAAGGAGGGCAGTAACCTTGGCCCTAAGTATATCCGAATAAGGAAATCGAATGATCACGGTTTGGAAAGTGGTCGGCTTGCGCAAGGTGATGGTCAGCCCAACACAGAACCTTTCCCAAGCTCAAGCTTGCGGGGCGGTCACCGATAGCAGATGCTGGCAACGCCTGCCGTTAACGCCCCAAGTGGGGCTATTTTGCGTTCTGCATGTTTCATAGACCTGTCACACATTCCCGATACCAGAAAGAAAATTGATTGCTCTGCTCTTACCAGGCAGAACCAATGAATCAGCTGAAAACGAACACGCAAAAGAGTGTGCCGCAACGCACTAGAAGCGCTCAGGATTATGACGTTCGCCAAGCAGCGAGCATATACTGGATGCGCTGCTGGATCGCCTGATCCGGGCTATGAACATGTCTTCGTGGTTCCTTCAGTCAGGCGGGCAGTTCAGGCGAGCGCTTTTCGCAGTGGGCAGGCTTCTCGCCGACAGCAAAAAGGGGGTGAGTTTGGTGGATCCGGCTGACATCTATTTCGATCTTTTCAAGCGCAACATGGATACGAGACGCCTAATCATCCTCGCGGCGCTCGGTGCCGTTCTTGGATTCGGAGCCTGGTTGATCGAACGAGACCAGACTAAGGGTGAAATGCTGCGCCCACTTTGGCAGTTGTCCAGTTGGAGTTGGCCAGACTACCTTGTTCTTATCGGCCTAACGGCTGCCTTCGTTGTCAGCTGGAGCCTCTATTTTTTTTATGTTGTCGAAGATTGATGCCGTAGTGATTGACACGCTTGCCGATCTGCAGGAATTGGCCGGCCTTTCCGCCGACCAGCATAAAGCCATAGAGAGGCGGCTAAATATTGGATCCAAATGGCTGCCTTTTGCGCTATCTACCCTCATCTACCTGGGTATTGTGATTTTATAGGTGTTACTCCGGAAGGGACCGCTCTAACAGGAGCAGGGCATTTTGGCCGCGGAGACGGTCTAATCAAAGGCGAATCCCGGGGTCCTGCTCTGTCACGGCTTGGCTCGCCAAGTAGGATCAGCACTTCCCGCCGCTATCGCGCAGGTTCTTTCTTGTGCACCTCACATTTGTTCGTCACCGCTGCGCTGATGGCGCAATCAATCCAGGCAGCAACATGAAATGACAACCTTCGATCTTCGCCGTCGGTTTGCCGCCGAAGCCTTGGGCACGGGCCTCCTGGTTGCAACGGTCGTCGGCTCCGGCATCATGGCCGAGATGCTGACGCATGATGTGGGGCTGGCGCTGCTCGACAACACGCTGGCGACCGGCGCCATGCTGGTGGTGTTGATCACCATCCTCGGACCGATCTCCGGCGCGCATTTCAATCCGGCCGTCTCGCTGGTGTTCTGCTTGAACCGGAGGCTGCAGGTCCGGGATTTCCCGGTCTATCTGGTGGCGCAGGTCGTCGGCGGCATCGCCGGGACGGTCGCCGCGCATCTCATGTTCGCCCTGCCGGTTCTGGAGATCGCGACGAAGCTGCGTGCCGGCCCCGCACAATGGTTCTCCGAAGCTGTCGCGACTTTCGGGCTTGTTGCCGTCATTCTCGCTGGCCTTCGGTTCGAGCAAAGAGCCGTGCCATGGCTGGTCGGCCTCTACATCACCGCCGCCTACTGGTTCACCGCGTCAACGTCTTTCGCCAATCCGGCCGTCGCGGTGGCGCGCTCGCTCACCAACACCTTTTCCGGCATCAGGCCGGTCGATCTGCCGGGTTTCATCGGCGCCGAGCTGCTCGGCGCATTGATCGCGCTGGCGCTGATGGGCTGGCTGCTGCGGCGCGAAACCGCTCAGCAATCCAAGCCACAGAAAGCCAAGCCTTGACGGTCACGATCTATCATAACCCCGCTTGCGGCACCTCGCGCAACACGCTCGCCATGATCCGCGCCAGCGGCGAGGAGCCGGTGGTGATCGAATATCTGAAGACGCCGCCGAGCCGCGGACGGCTGCTCGAACTGATCGCGGTGATGGGCATCACCCCGCGCGAGCTTTTGCGGGAGAAGGGAACGCCTTACGCCGAGCTCAGCCTCGCCGACCCGAAATGGAGCGATGACGAGCTGGTCGATTTCATGCTCGCCCATCCGATCCTGATCAACCGGCCGATCGTCGAGGCGCCCAAGGGAACGAGGCTCTGCCGGCCTTCGGAGGTGGTGCTGCCGCTGCTCGACCATCCGGTGCGCGAATTCGTCAAGGAAGACGGCGAGAAGGTCGCCTATACACAGCCCAACTAGAGGGCGGACGTGCAGCCGGCGAATAAGCGCGGCGGTTATGGAGACCGGCCACCGTGGTTGTCGCCGCGCACGCACTGGCCAGCCATGGACTCGTACCGGAAAACGGCTGTGGCAGTGTTCGTCTCTCATAGAACGTCCATTTGCCTTGACGCGCGTGCTGCCTGCCTTTGCAGTAGCGCTCCCTGTCTCGTTCCCTGCCGCGCGGGTCGGCGTTCCGGCGATCTGCCCATTGCAGCGGTTTTTCTCAATCTTTTCCGCGAAATCGGCCAGGCGCGCCGCCCGGTCAAACCCCGCCCGCACCACTCCCGCCGGAAAGCGGCGGGACCGTGTTAGGGCCTGACCGGCCGGCTCAATCGCCCGGTCCTGCTTCTACGCGTCTTGAGAAAAACCCGACGCAAAAGGAGCAAGGTCATGTCGGACACCAACGAAACCCCGCGGCAGGACGTCTACAGCCGCATCACCAACCAGATCATCGAAGCCCTCGAGCTGGGCGTAAAACCCTGGACGCAGCCTTGGAGTGCCGCCCATGCCGCCGGCCACGTCTCCCGGCCACTTCGCCACAACGGCCAGCCCTATGCCGGCATTAACGTCCTGACGCTCTGGGCGTCCGCGATGACCGGGCACTACGCCGCGCCGATCTGGATGACCTTCAAGCAGGCCATCGAGCTGGGCGGTCGTGTCCGCAAGGGCGAAAAGGGCTCTCCCGTCGTGTATGCCGACACCCTGCGGCGCACCGAGACCGACGAGGCCACCGGCGATGAGGCCGAGCGCTTCATCCCGTTCCTGAAGGCCTACACGGTCTTCAATGTCGAGCAGGTCGACGATCTGCCCCCTCACTTCTATGCCCGCGCCGAAAATGTCCGCAACCCGGATGAGCGAATTGCCCATGCCGAAGCCTTCTTCGCCGCGACGCGCGCGGATATCCGTCACGGCGGCGACTGCGCCTACTACAGCCCGGCTCTCGACTTTATCCAAATGCCCGGCTTCGAGGCCTTCCGGGATGCGCAGGCGTACTATGCAACAATTGCCCACGAGTCGGCACATTGGACCCGGCACGCCACGCGCCTTGACCGTGATCTCGGCGGCAAGCGGCTCGGAGACGACGGCTATTCCCTTGAGGAGCTTGTCGCCGAGTTGGGCGCCGCGTTCCTTTGCGCCGACCTGGGGCTGCGCCTCGAGGATCGCGACGACCACGCCGCCTATATCGGTCACTGGCTGTCCGTGCTGAAGGGGGACAAGCGAGCGATCTTCGCCGCCGCGGCACACGCGCAGCGCGCCGCAGACTATCTGTCGCGTTTCAGCGCCTCGGAAGCAGCCGCCGCGTGAGCGGCGGCCTTCCGGACCGAGGCGATAATATGCGACAGCTGGCCGTCGCTGCCACGCCGAGTGCCTCTACGCCTCGGCGTGTGTATCGGCGCGCAAGAGGACATCGTCAAAAATAACGCCGGCCTCGTCGCTTATGGAAGACAGGCTCACTTGATAGCGTGCATACTCGCCGGGCGCGAATTCCACTCCGAACCGGTCGACGACATCCTTTTGGGAAAGCCTGAAGCCGTAGGTGCGTAGTGACCGGCGCCCATTGGTGTCGCGCGCCGAGACCGCAACCACTTTCCAAAAGACAAGTGGATACTGCACGACGCCGGTCCCAAAATCCTCAGACGGATCGTTCGCGTCCAAGATCGGTCCCGCTATGATGCAGGCGCGCGTGTCACCGGATTGCAAGTCGCGTTGAATGTGATTTTCGAAGCCGCCCCACAAGCCTTGAACTCCTGGCCATTGCTTTCCTGGTTGGGAGCGGTTGAAGGCGGCGTGCTGCGGCGTGCAATTTGAGAAGTGAAACGTGTCGGAATTGGCAAACTCGATTTCCGTCGGCGTATCGCCCCAGGCATTGTCTTCCCTGCGCACGATATGGCCCCGGTCAATCTGTTTGGCGGGCGCGTAGATATCGGGATCACCCAACTGGTATTGCTGCGGGATTCGCGGGTCAAACACCCAACGATCTTGACCGAAGAAGGCGCGGCCGCTGGAGGTCCTTTTCGATGCATCGTAATCGACGTTAACCGCTGACCACATCTGCATTCGCCGGGAAGCGTTCATTGCCAGGCTGAAGTGATGGTACTTGAGCACGACGGTCTGGCCATTTTCCTTATACATCTCCTGGTCCCGCTCCTGCGAAATGCGAGGCAGCGGCACGGTGATATCGTTTTCGAGGAAATCAGGGTTGTAGCCTTCTCGATCGTCGTAATTGGGGTCGAAGCGAAGTGCTTTCTCGAGCGCCTCGTCTCCCGCGATCTCGGCCGTCGCCTGAGGACGCTGTGATGCCGGCCCGCCGCTACCAACGAAAATCGTCACTGGTCCGGAAAAATTCATGGTAACGCCGCCCATCACGTTTCCTTTCGTGTTTGCGAAAATTTTGGAGGGATCAGGTAGTAGCAGCGCTTCTGGCGCGCGAGGCGTCGCTAGCTTCGCGACCTCATCGGTAGGATCGGTCGTATTGGCCAGCAATTCGTCCAAAAGATGCTTGGAGGCGGGCGTGGTCGGCACAAGTCCGCCGAAGGCCTTGACCAATGCGCTTATCCGCACACCCTCGTTAGCGATCCAGTCTATTCCGTCGTCTGGTTGCCCAGGTGACCACGGAGAACCGTCCTTGTTGAGGATCGTGTTGCCACGCATTTTTGGGATAGAGGCGTGGTGCAAACCGACGACCTCCCACATTTCCGAATAGCAGGCGGAGCCCGATGATCCTTCCTCGGTGTCGGTCTCGTACCGGAGGAAACCGTCGTCCCGCAGCTCAAGCAGCCGGCAATTCTGCATCGCATAGCGTTTTGGCCCGCCGTCAGGATATTCGATCATCCGTATCGGCATTCCAGGCAGGATCTTTGACCGCGATCCATTGATCGCCAGGAAGTTGACAGAGGCGAGAAGCTCGCCGGTGATCGCCTTCGGCTTCACCGCGACGAGCGCGAAATCGAGATCCTCCGCCGAGAAGAAAAGGGCGTCCGGATCAAACTCGAAAATGATGCCGCGGGCGACACCCGATGCCGTCTCATCATGAAGAAAGTTGGCGCCGGTTCCTCGTACCGAGCCGGGATCTGGAAATACGTGCCAGTTGGTCAGAAGAACGTTAGGTGAAACCATGAACCCGGTCGCAAACCCGACCGGATCGACCTTCGGATCGACGTTGGCCACGATGCGCGCGACCGGCCGGCCAGCGGCTCGGGCAGCATCGTCTGGCGGCAAGGTGTACCAGTCAAGCGTAGGGCCCATCTTGCGCTCGACGAACACCGGAAGACGGCCTTGTGCCTTCAGTTCGCTCGCCTGATCAAAGCTCGAACGGCGAGCGTCGTAGCGCGCCTGTTCCGATGGCGTCACTTGCGTCGTCGCAGGCGTTGGCGGCTGCGCTTTCCATCGTTTTGCAGCCGCAATCATTACCGCGCGGCGGCGCTCGTCGAACAAATTAGTCGCGGCCATGGTAGATTCCTCCGTCCAAGGAATAGGGGAAGTCAATAGAACTCTATTTGACGACAGCAATTGAGAAACTTAAAACGATTAGCGTTCAAACGATGTATGTTTAAGCGGCTAACAACCTCCACTCGCAGGCCTTTCGGTTCACGCTGCTGATCTGGAAAATTTCTTTCAAAAGCCCTAGCCCCCTCTTACATCATTATGCAACAGAGAGTAATGTGCGGTCAATGTGAAGAATAGAGTTCTCAACGAAGTTCCTAGGGCGGGATCGCTTGTTTGGTTGTCTTTGGCGGCAGGCGCTGCGGCACCGGCCTGCGCATGGGGACCTGAAGGTCATTCGATCACGTAGAGATCACAAAGCGGTGACTTCAGCGCCACCGCTTCAGCAGGTGCAGAGCATTCTTGGGGGAGACGTCCATGACAGCGCGTACCGGACCGGACACGAAGTCGCGTGTCGCTCACTTTGCCGCCGCCGCTCGCCGGTTCGTTCCGGTCCTTCTCATCTTGCTTAGCGTCTCGGGCTGCGAAAAAAATCTGTTCCAGGCGCCACCCCGTGGTGGCACTGCCGATGTGCCGCCGGCACCCGTGACGGACAGTGTGCTCACGCTGGTGGCACAAATCCCGTATGGGACGCTCGTGCAGGCAGCGCAATCGAAGATACCGCAATCCGTTCCGGTGCAAGGAGATGGTCACATCGGATGTGCCGGTGTTCCTCAAATAAATGGAGGACACGTGGGGCATCATACCGAGTGCAGATGGATCGGTATCCGTGTTTGTGCTGAAGTGCCTGACATTACCGCGCCAAGCCTTGAGTTTAAAGATCAATGCGCCGACTATCATTGGCACGCTGATATCAAAACGGATGGCCCTCTTGTCGTGGCCCAGGCGGGCAATGGCGTTCATGTCGAACAGCCGCTGTTTGTCAGGGGTCAGGCCGGCGCCGGCGGCGACCTCGCCAACCTGCTCTCGCTTTCCGGAAAGAACTTCGAGGCTCGGCTGGTTCCAGGCCTCGATCTGCAGCTCGATATGAACGATAAGTGGTGCCCCGTGCTCGCGGGAACCCCAACCGGCAGATGGGTGAGCAGTGCTTCGGTAGAGGTAGTGGGCAAAAACTGCCTCGGCTTTGATTTTGGAAACCTAGGGCACCCCCAAGTCTGCGCAGGGCCGATAAATCTGGGACTGGCCGACGTGTTGAACGGCCAGATCAATGACCACCGTTCCAAGATACAGGATGCCATCGCCAAAGCTCTGCCCTGTGACGCGCTTCGGTCAAAGGTTGAGGCCCAATGGCACGCCATTTCGATCAAGATCGACCGAGCGGACAGCACGCCCGTCTATCTCAACATCGTCCCGACAGCGGCGAGCTTTTCGGGCCTGGTCGGTGAAGCGCAAGGCATGAAGATGACCGTGCGTGTCGCGGCAAAGACCAGTCTTGCCGCAGAACCAGTTGCCACGCAGTCCCAGCCTCTGCCGCCATTGGGTAAAACATCAGCCGAACGAAGTCAGGCCGATATCACCCTGCAAGCAACCGCACCCTATGGATTGCTGTTAGCCGAGCTGTCAAAGAACCTTAAGGGTCGCGATTTCCAGCAGCAGACGCCCGCAGGCGCCATCGATGTCAAGGTCGACGATGTTGATCTCTATCCAAGCGCTGGCTCCGTCGTGGTTGGCTTGAAGGTACAGGCAAAGCTGCCGGGCAAGTTCCTGAATACGACCGGCTGGGTTTACCTCTCAGGGCTGCCCCGGGTCGAGAAAACTGGAACAGCGATCTCGATCGATGAATTGCATTTCGCGACCGTCCTGGACAACGCCTTCTGGAAGGCAGCTCAATCCCTATTTGAAACCCAGATCCTGGCAGATTTAGAGGCTCATTCGAAAGTCGATCTCAACAAACAGATCAACGACGCGTCCGATGAGATTTTGAAGGCCGTTCACAATACCAACGTTCCGGGATTGAAGATTTCCGCTGACACTCCGTCGATTGAACTTCTCGACATCACAGTCGGGCCGAAAAATCTGATTGCCAGTGCCCGCCTCAAAATGAATTTCGATATGGCGCTATCGGCTGATTTAGTAGGTCAGTAGCCCGTGTGCCGCCACCCATAACCACCAAGAGGTGCAAATGACTCAATCGCAGCTTAGCAAGGTTTGGTTTGTGGTCAGTGCGCTCCTTCTCTATTACGCCCTGAATTCTTGGGTGGTAGCGCAAGGCGGGGAAGAGATATTCGGTGCAAAGCTGGTCATGAAGGCGAGGGTGCCTGCAGTAATGATCGCAATCCCGATATGTTCAATTTTGCTCGCACTAACCTCACTCGTTGGACGGGTCTTTTCCCTACGCGCCGGCTCGAAATGGCATGAGCGAATACCGGTTGTCGGCTTCGACGGGATCGATACAGGCTCGCGCGAAGGCCGCGTCTATCAAGGCGTCATGATTACAGTCTTCTCCCTGCTGCCCGCGATTGCGCTGGTCTATTTCTGGTGTACGTTCCTCTCCGCGACGGTAATGCTGAACGACGGCAAGAAGGACCCAGGCGCCAGCCTTTGGGATTGGTCGCAGCTTCGGACGCTAAACGATCCCGCTCGTATCTGCACTGAATTTCACAAGGAGCTGGCCGATCCGTGTATCGACAATGCGACCGTGCTGCCGGGCCTTGAGCCAACAATCTTCGGCGCGCTAACCCTCGCGGCCATTGTCGTACTCGCGATGCACTGGCGTGCCGTGGTGACGGGCCAACTGCATGAGCCCCCATCGATCACGACCCACGGCCAGTAAGTTAGGCGGCAAGTCTTCGCGCTGCTACCGAGTGGCAGCTAGGGATGGAGGTCAGGCCGGCGATTATCAGCGGACCGCAACGGTCACTCAGTCGCAGGCGATGAAATATGCTTGCGGCCCAGCAAATTTGTAAACCGAAGGTCGGTAGTTCGATCCTCTCTGCCGGCACCATGAATTTCAATGCGTTGCGCGATGTCTCCAACTTCGGAATTGTGTCATGTAGCGCTCGTGTAACGAGGCGTCTTCTTTGCGACCAACGGGGGAGAGGGTGCTCGAGTCGTCGTGTACCGCATCAGAGGCGGAGGGTCGACAAATGCGAACGAATCTCTGTTTATGCCGATGGCTTAATTGATACTACTGCCTGCCATCTAGGCAGCGGTGCCACTTTAGACTGTTGATTGATTTTCAAATGCAAACAACAATCTGGAACAACCAGAAGGATAAGGGGGAAGGTGCCAATGAGGAAGGGCGTGCTCGTCAAGTTTCCGTCGCCGGAAGCGCAGCTAAAACGGGCGGTTCGCCAGGATCTGAAGCGCCTCGGCTTCAAAAAAAGCAAGAGCGGCCAACTATTATCCCCCGGACAGGACAAGGAGGCCGTGCGGCTGGTTCACGCGGAGCAACGCGGCGACAAACTCAAAGCGAACGCAGCCTTCCTTGCCCGCTATGAAACAAAACTGCTGCCGCATTTTGCGGATGGCAACGAAATCGAACCTTCAAACATCAGGTTGGCTCTTCGCCGGGTGCGCAGTGGCACGAAGGATGCCGACCTGTTTCGGCTGGCCACCCTAACATGGTCAGTCCCTGTATCGGCGGGGTTTGGGCGGCGCCTACGTTACCTCGTGTGGGACGAGAGCCACAACCGCTTGGCAGGCGTGATCGCTCTGGGTGACCCCGTGTTCAATTTATCGGTGCGGGACAAGTTGGTGGGCTGGAACTCCGCAGATCGTTCATTGCGGCTGGTTCACCTGCTTGACGCTTATGTGCTGGGCGCGGTGCCGCCGTATTCGTTCCTACTCGGCGGAAAGGCCGTGGCTGCTCTGGTGCGTACGCGAGAGGTGGTCCAAGACTTCAAAGACACCTATGGCGAGTCCGTTGGCATCATTTCAGGGGCCGCCAAGCACGCCAGCCTGCTTATGGTGACCACAACCTCATCGATGGGACGATCGTCGGTCTATAACCGATTGGCACTAGACGGCACGCGATATTTCCAGCCGGTGGGCTATACGACCGGTTGGGGGCATTTTCACATCACTGATGCCCTATTTGAAAAATTGCGCGCCTATCTCCGTCAACTCAAACACGACTATGCGGACCACCATGCGTATGGCAAAGGGCCAAATTGGCGGCTGCGTACCATCAAAGCTGCGCTTACTCGGCTGGGCTTTAAAGACTCTTTGCTCAAACATGGCATTCAGAGGCAGGTGTTTCTCTGCAACTTAGCCGGAAACACAGTGGACATCCTGCAGGGGAGCGGTGCCGATCCTGACTATAGTGATCTCCTGAGCGTAGCCGAGGTGTCCGCGCTGGCGGTGGCGCGCTGGATGGCCCCGCGCGGCATGCGTGAGCCGGCCTTTCGCCATTGGCGCAGGAACACAGTTCCGCTGCTGGTGCGCGGCACCATCGCTGGAAGCCTCGACGAGTTGAGGAACCAGGCGGCGTAAGTCGCCGTCGTAGGGGCACCCAGATGTATTTCGCCATTGACCTTGCTACCAGACAGGAGCTCGCGGCATCGGCGGCCCAACGATACCGGCGTTATGCCTGTCCTGTCTGCGGCGCGCGTGTTGGCCTCCGTCAGGGTTCTTATCGCTATGCACATTTCGCCCATGTCTCAGGCGCCGCACGGCCTGAATGTAACCTTTATCACCCATCTTCCGGATGGCAGGGGCCGGCGCCGGAGTCGATCGTTCAACTTCGGCCACTGCCTCCTATCTCGCACGCGCCACTTTCGCTTAGCCTGCATGTCCAGCCACCGGCTGGGAAGAAACCGGCCTTCTGGGGCCTTGAAGTGCAGATCCCGCGCGCGCCGACGCCGAAGGGAATGTTGACCTTCGATGGCGGCGGTGACGGGTTTCGGCTCCAAGTGGCGTGTGCACGACTGCACGCTGGAGCGCAGACCTACGTGGTCAACCCCGACTCCTCTACGTTCCGCGTAGCTTGGGTCAGCCCGGATGTGGACATCGCTTACGCCGACGCCGTGCGGGAGCGGATACCGGGTTTGGACGCCGAGCAAACCACTGTATTTTCAGCAGGAAGAGGCAGCCATCAACCGATAGAGGCCGCACTAGACTGGGGTGCCACCTACTATTTCGTCCAGCGGGCCGATTTGGCCACGAGAGTGCCGCCGCAACTGGCCGTCACCCGTCTTGCCAACCTTAGGCAATGGAGCTGTTTGCTCGTTATGCTACCGCAGGTGGCCGACGAGCCGTTGGCCAAGTGGATCAGACAGGCGACTGGCCTTAAAGTGCAACCCGCCAAGCGCCGCTGGGGTATCGTGACGCCAGCGATGCATTTTGTCGATACGTCTGCGCGAGTGGTGTTGGACACTAGAAGCGAAATCACGCTCGCGATGCACGCCGGGGACGGTCAGGATGAGGCAATTCTGACTGCGCGCGCCAGCGACAGCGATGCGAGCGTGCAGCTTACACGCGGAGAATGGCAGTTCGTAAAAGTTTGCGGCTTTTCGGCTGCCCTGCCGCCAGTCCTAGATGTCGACCGCCGGCTTTTACCAGAACTGATTGCCAGGCCCGTCGCACGGACCGCACGGGCGGCCATTCTGACATTTGCCACTCGGTCGATTTCGGCTACCTCGGCCGAGGCCGGCCTACTATTGGACCAAGTTCGCAGAGGCTTGCTTTCCCTCATTGGACTGCAGGTTCCCCGAGGCCTAGCCCCCCAAATTCGTTCACGCCCAGCAGACTCGATCGATTGGGATGTGCATGCCGTGGCGACCACGCCCGCCGAGACCGATTCCTTAAATGACACCGTGACGTCGGACGCTCTCGCCACGTTGCACGCAGTGTTGCGGGACGCTGAGTGCGACGTTCACGTGGACCTGGGTCCGTTCGGTGGATGGTGGTTTACCGGGCGCGCGGCCATCGTGACCCGGCAACTGCCACCTGCTACTCATGCACATGCCCGTTGGGTTCTCGCAGGCGCAGGGGTACCTTTGAGGTATCGGTCAGACGAGGAACTATCGGCCGCATTGCGCGCCTTGAATGCACCGCGCTGGCTTGAGTCCCACCGCCGGCTGGCTTTGGCCCGCATTGCACGTGGCAACGGGGGTTCAAGATGACAAAGCCGTCTCCCACTCGGCAGGCACTCGAGCGACTGCGCACGCTTGGTGAGCGAGCGCTTCTGGCCTTCTTCAACGAAGTGACCACGAAAAACAATCGGGCTTTACTAGCTGTTCTTCCGAGCGTTGATGGCTTTCGCAAAGACAGCGCTGCTAGCCTGCCGAAGCGTAAGCAGGCTTTGCTCCATCAACTGTTTAAGAAAGGCGGTGTTACAAAAACTAACAAGGGGCGCGCCGAAGGTGCTTACTATTACATCTGGCGGGCGTGGGCAGAGGAACACCTAGAGCATGTCGAAGGACTTGCTCCCCTGCTAGATGCGATCGAAAGCGCGACGCAAAAAGAGCATCCCCAAGTGGCTGCGGATCAGCCACAGGCCGAAGTGGAAGCCTTATTCCGCAGCTTGCACGAGCAGTCGTTCCTTAACCGTTGCGATGCGGAGACGATCGGGCGACTGCTCCAGTTTAGTCCTTTTGAGGTTACCGATCCCCTTGAACGATTGGTTAGTGGAGCAAAACCCCTGGTGGCGGTTGAAAAGGACCGGGAGTTGTCGGTCTTGCCAAACCGCATTCAAGGCCATGAGATGCGCCTGCAAGAGTTGCGGGGTGACATTGAAGGCTTGTCGGGAGAGGTGGCGCGGTTAGCAGGAACCGTTGCCGGCATTGTTGCACGCCCAGCGCCGGTAGTGGACGACGGCACGTCGAAACGCGCACTGGACAGTGTGCTTGCTGAAATAGCCGCTTTGCGAAAGGAATTTGAAGTCAATGGCCAGACCACTACGCGCGTGACCGCCGCAACGGAGGTTCGATTGAAGGCGGTTGAGCATGGCGTCGTAGACCTCGAGGCGCTTTGGAGCGACACCGAAGACCGAACGGGAAAGCGCACCTCCCAACTCGAACAACAACTTACTGACATAGCCCAGCGGGTCGCGCAATTTGGTCAGACGACAAGCCCTGTGATCGCGCAGAGCGACCTAGCCGTCGTACAGCCGACCCCATCGGTACGCGTGCAACTGATAGGACAAACCGGCCCGGTTAGGACGCTCACTACGGCTGTGGAAGCTGCAGCCCTACTGGCGTCCAACTATGCTGCCATAGGGCTTAAATCGTCGAGTGCGACTACCTTTGGGGAGGAAGTGCTCACTGCCGTCTTTGCTTGTAAGGTGCTGTTTTTCAAGGGATCATTTTCGACAGAGCTGGCGCGCGTAACGGCAACAACACTGGTCGGGGTTCATGTGGTTCGGGCGCGAGTTCCGGTGGGCTTCGTAGACGCGTCGACACTCGACACAGACGTAGCGAAAGCATTTGGAGATCGGAATGGAGCGGTCGGTGCGCTGGTTCTGGAACGAGTGAACAATGTGCCGTTCGAACTGTTGGCGGATGTCACCGCGGACCTAGTCCAGAACGAAAATATCGTGGTGATAGCAACATTGGCTGACGGAGTTACGACGTTTCCAGAGCAGGTGCTCCATCTTCAACTGGGGCCGGTGTTCGACACGGATGTTCTGGAATGGAGCGTTTTCCCGAAGGCAAATGCGACCGTGACCGCCGGCGTATTGGCATCACTTAGTCCTAAAGCCTTGTCAGTGCAGGCTTCAAACGGCAAAGCCCATAGCGAAGAATTGGTGCGGCTTCTGCGGCGGGCCCCTTCATTCCGAAATCCGCACGTTGAACGAACTGCGACAGCATTCATGAATGCTCTTGAGGGGTTCCGGACTTCAGATACTCCGACTTCCCTCCAATCCCTCGCCTACGGTTGGTTGTGGCCGCTCTGGCGCATGACCGGCTTGGCGGCTGAGGACATCGAGGAAGAACTGGACGGCGGCCAGGTGGACAGTGAGAACCATGTTGACGCGCGGTTGCGGCTCCTCCTCGACCTCGCCGGTATCAAGAGAGTAGCACCGAGATGACCCTGTCACTCCGCGTCCTTTCCTCCTCTGAAGTGTTGGCCGACGTCGTAGCCGGCCTTTCGATCCAAGGATCCTCAGAGTCGGTTCGGCGCGCGTTGATCGCTACACACCTGCGCGCTGCGTGCGAAGGCGAGGGAACGCGAAACGGTCACGGTGTTTTCACCGGACGCCTCACCGATATGATCGAGGGGAATCTTGGGGGTTTGTTGGGACTTGGCGAGGCTCGCCCGCTTGTCAAGGAAGTGCTGGAAGCCCTTGAGAGAGCTGGTGATCTTTGGCGCTCGCCTGGAGGCTATTGGCATTCTACACCTCCACGGGCCGTCTCTCTGTCAGATGGCCGATCTTTCCTGCTTGGAGTAGTTCCAAATGGCGGCTTCATAGCTGCGGGGGCCTTTCGCTATGCTTCGGGCAGAGCTAACGAAATGGTCGTGCAAGGGTTTGACGATTGGCTTGGTCGCGCTGAACCGATTGGCGTATGGATGGCCAAGGCGCTCAAGAAATATCGTCCAGCTCTCCAGCAGGCTGGAATCTCGGCCGACCATCTTGAAATATATGCTCCGGACCAAGCTTCGCGGCAGTTTCGGTCGCGCTGGATAAGCCCTCAAGAGGTCGAGCTAAACGGCGCCACTTTGCGGCTATGCCGCGCTCAGGCAAAGCCGACATCTCTATACGACCGTCCATATTACCTCGGGGAGTTTGAGCGTACAGCCAGTGGGGTGTCGTTGCGGCGGGCAACCACCATCGATCATGAGCATGCACGACGGTTCCGTTTTGCCTTCGATGAGGCCTTCGGCGCCTCACGCACAGTGGAACTGAAACAAGCCAACGACACAGTGCAGGTCACCCTCGCGAGGGATTTGCCCGTCGAGGAAGAGCGAGTTCTCGCGCTTGGTTGGGAGCTTGGTGGAGCTAGCATTCCGTCGGTCTACCGTATGGGTTTCCCGGTCCAAGCGGTGCCGTTCCTAGCGCATTCCCTCGGGCGCCTGGGGATAAAGGTGAAGGGTGCGACGTCATGAGCATCGTTGGAGAGCAACAAGAGCACGGCGTCCATGCCACAGTTGGGCGTCTTGGGGAAAGCCTGCGGGCCTATATCGAAGCGCAGTACCACGTGCGCAACTCGGCACTCATTGAAGAACGGCGCCTCCTGCTGCATGAGGCAGGTACTGTCGCTCAGTTGCCCTTCGTCGAGTCCACTCCTGTCTATGAGCTTGACGCTGCCTATGACCAACTTGACCTTCCGCCTGTTGTGGCTGCCGCTTTGGAAGACCTTGCGGCAGCTAAAGTCGGCCTGTTTCCTCGGCCATATGTGCATCAGGCGCAGGCGCTTCAAAAGTATTTTGATGGCTCGGACCTGATTGTCGCAACCGGTACTGGGTCAGGTAAGACTGAAAGCTTCCTGATGCCTATCATTGGCCAGCTTGTCCAAGAGGCACATGGTCGGCCGGCAATTGCTTCAGCACCGGGCTGTCGCGCTCTGTTACTCTATCCGATGAACGCACTCGTTAATGACCAGTTAGGGCGAATCCGGCGGCTATTTGGTAACGAGTCTGCGTCCGCTATTGTTTCGGCCGGACGTGAGCGGCCGGTGCGGTTTGGTAGCTACACCGGCCGATCACCATACCCAGGATTGCGTTCATCTGGGCGCGACAGTGCGCGAATAGAGCCGCTATTCGAGGAGTTTTACTTGCCGTTGATGGCCCAACCGGAGACTGTTTCGGGCTTAATCAAGATCGGCCAATGGCCATCTAAGGACTTGGTCGCGTTCTATGGCAAACACCATGAAGAGCTGAAGCCCAATTCGAAAGGTGGGGCGCCACGGCATTATAATCATTGGAATCGCCGTCTCATCACCCAGCCAGGTGACCGTGAGATGATGACCCGAGATGAGACACAGCAGGCTTGTCCTGACATTCTGATCACAAACTACTCAATGCTGGAATACATGCTGATGCGGCCGATTGAGCGGCCGATCTTTCAGCAGACCAGAGATTGGTTGCACAGCGATAGCGCCAACGAACTTATCCTGGTCTTGGATGAGGCACACATGTACCGTGGTGCTGGTGGTGCAGAAGTCGCTCTTCTGATTCGGCGTTTACTCGCGCGCCTAGGCGTCCCCCGCGAACGTGTACGCTTCATCTTGACCAGCGCCAGCTTGGGCCAAGGCGTCGCCGCCGAGGCGGCCATAGAAGAGTTCGCCCGCAATCTGACCGGACTGCCACATTCATCAAGCCGCAAATTCTCGGTTATCACAGGTACGCGCGAGCTACGGCGCGGCAGCGGGCTGCCTAGTGACCGGGTGACTGACGTGCTTGCGGAATTTGATCTTGCATCTTTTGAGCAAAACGCAACCCACCCGGAAACCGCGTGGCATGCGGTAGCGGCCATGGCCGTTGGGTTGGGCTGGCCCGAACCTCCGTCAAGCGAGGATCTACCAGACTATCTGTTTGCCAACCTTACTGGCTTCCCGGTTTTTGAAAAGCTCGTCGAACTTGTATCGGGACAGGCCATAGCACTCGCCGACCTACAAAAGCAGCTCTTTGAAAACCATCCGGGTGGTGCACGCGCGCTAGCGGCATTGCTGGCTTTAGGTCCCTTTGCGCGGCGCAGGGTGGACGACCGGGTGCTGTTGCCGACCCGTCTGCATATGTTCTTTCGTGGCCTACCGGGGCTTTTCGCATGTGTGGATCCCAATTGTTCGCAAGCACGCCATCAAGGCTCGGATCGAATTCTTGGCAGGCTACATACGCATCAACGCCGCCAATGCCTGTGCGGTGCCCGGATATTCGAACTTCTGACGCACCGTGAATGCGGGACTGCCTATCTCCGGGGCTATGCCGATAGGCCCCAGCCCGATTTCCTTTGGAGCACACCGTCCGGGCCGTTTCGCGAAGGCCATCAGCCCCCCTTGGTCGAGGTTGAAATGCTGATGGAACCGCCGAATTCGCGCTTCGGCGACTGTGTTGCTGCCTGGCTCGATATGCGGAGCGGCAAACTGGATTATAGCGGCGAGAAGCCGGCCCAAGGCTTTACCCGCGTCTATCTGCCTCCAGCGAGCCACGATTGGACCAAAAATGGCGTTAGGTTTGCCGGTTGCTGTGCCTGCGGCGAGCCAACGATGCGAAGCGAGACGTCCACAATTATGGACCATGCCACTAAGGGCGAGGCGCCATTCGCCAACCTGGTTAAAACGCAGTTGGATGGTCAGCCAGCCTCGCGGCCCGAGACGCGTGACTATCCTAATGGCGGCCGCAAGGTGCTGCTGTTTTCGGACGGGCGGCAGAAGGCGGCCCGTTTAGCTCGCGATATTCCGCGAGAGGTGGAGCAAGATATTTTCCGGCAAGTGCTAGCGTTAGCCACGCGCATGCTGCGCCAAGCTGGTCGTGAACCAAGGCCAGAGAGGGGGCTCTACATCGCTGTGCTTAAGGTATTGAGCGACAGCAATTTGCCTATCTTTGACGGTAAAGATGCCCAAGCCATCGAAAATCAGATATTGCGCCTCCAAAAAGACTATTCCGACCAGCCGATCGACGAACTGTTGGCCGAGTTCGATCCTGGGCAGCCACCGAGCCGCTACACAATCGCGCTTCTCAAGCAACTATGTGGCCGCTACTACTCATTGGCTGGCACAACGGTGGGATGCCTTGTTCCGGCTCAACGCGCGCTCACGAGGCTTGTTGCCTCGATCACTCCTTTGATACCAGCCATTCCAGCCGCAGACATGTCCGGGCTCGCCGCCGCCTGGTTGATGCATTCGGCGGACAGCTATGCCTTTGATCATACCGTAGAGCCCAACGTGCGCGGAAAGGCAGCAGGCCGCTGGAGAGGTTCGTGGGGTAGCAGCGGAGGGTTTCCAAAAGCGATCCGATCCGCGCTCGCAACCGCCCTTCAAACCGATCTAACCACTCTCGGCCTGATCGAGAAAGAACTTGCTGACCAACTCGGACTGGCTGACGCTAGTGGGGCGACATTCATAGATCCCGCAAAAGTGGCAGTCCAGATCGACTTGGAGATGACCTGGTATCAATGTGCAGCCTGTACGGCTCTATTGCCGATGACCGTTCGCGGGTACTGCGCGGCATGTGGTTCGGGATCTTGCGAACCTATTACACCGTCCCAAAGCGAATATGTCCGCGCGAGAAAAGGCTTTTGGCGCTCACCGGTGGAACGTGTGCTGACAGGGAGTGCACGTCTGCGCAGTATTTCCGTTGAAGAGCATACCGCCCAACTGTCGAACCGCGACAATGCGCGGGTACATGCGACGACCGAGCAGTTCGAATTGCGCTTCAAGGATGTCCGCATCGCAAAGAGTGACAAGCCAATCGACGTATTGAGCTGCACCACGACCATGGAAGTGGGGGTCGACATCGGCTCTTTGGTCGCCGTCGGCCTGCGGAACGTGCCCCCGCAGCGGGAGAATTACCAGCAGCGAGCCGGTAGAGCGGGGCGGCGCGGTTCGTCGCTCTCAACTGTGTTGACGTACGCGCAGAATGGCCCTCACGACGGGTACTATTATAACCATCCCCGGGAGATCGTCGCGGGCGACCCGCGCAATCCAGACGTCAAGATCGATAACCCAAAGATCGCTCGACGCCACATAGCGGCCTACCTCTTCCAGACGTTTTTCCATTCCTATATGGACAATCATGACGTCACGGTAGGCGCCGGTTCTTCTGCGTTGTTCAGAGCGCTCGGGAAGGCCACAGATTTCTTCCTTGGGGAGCCGATGTCCGGCTTGGACGTCGTCAGTTTCGATGCGTGGGTCCGTCAAGACCTTATTGCGCCAAACGGCAGACTGCGTCCTCTAATCCGAAACTGGTTGCCGGATGATCTCCGAGTTGCTCCACGAACGATCGATGTCTGGATCGAAGACGAGGCGGAAAACCTGCTGGCGACGCTCGCCGGGTTCAAGGCTGAATTAGCGGCAGCGATGGCAGGTGAAACTGGAGAGAACGCTACTGCAGGCGACGAGGACGATGACAAACGTTCCGAGCGCGAAGCAATCACCGACCAGGAACTGCTTGAGTTCCTATTCGCCAAGGGTCTGCTGCCAAGTTACGCATTTCCGACGGACCTATCGAGTTTCCTTGTGGAGCGCCTGAAACAGCGGAACAATGAGTGGAAGATGGAGGTCATCGAGCGGCCTCAGCAGTCTATCGGGAAGGCGCTAAGCGAATATGCGCCTGGGCGACTGATAGTCATTAACAAGGAAACTTATCGCTCTGGCGGCGTCGTCGCAAATACGTTGCCCGACGTCGAAAACCGCGCAGAAGCGATCTTCCGCGGGCGCCGTACGCTGGTGCATTGCGAGAATTGCAGCTTTGTCGCGGACTTGAATGATCCTTCGCAGCGCGACGGTCAGTGCCCGGTCTGTGGCGGCGAGCTACGGCACACTCATATGGTGGTGCCGCAAGTCTTTCTGCCAGAGGATGGGCGAGCGCTGAGAGAGGATGATCGCGAGCAGGACATTACTTACGCCACCGCTGCACAGTTTCCGGTGCCGGTCGGCAAGGACGACCTGCCCAGTCTAAGGACAATCGGCCGCAACCTCGCTTGCGTGGTCACCACTGATCGCCAATTGGTGACCGTCAATAAGGGACAGGAGACCTCAGAAGGTCGTGGCGGATTCTGGATTTGCAACCAGTGCGGCCGTGCGTCGGTGGAAGAACCGCCGCATGCTCCCCACACCCGGCCCTATAAGATTGAGCCCTCGTACGGCAAACCGAAGCATGGGCAACTGTGTTCGGGCACCGATGAGAACGTGTTTTTAGGGCACGTCTTCTCTACCGATTTGTTGCTGCTGCGCATCAGCTTGAAGCCGCCCTTGATCACCGATACGGGCGACCCGTTGCAGTTGAGAATACTCGAAGATGCGCTCTACTCGGTGGCAGAAGGCCTTCGCTTGGCAGCCAGCCGTCACCGTCAGATCGACCTCGATCCTTCTGAGTTCGGCGCGGGCTTTCGTATCGTCCCGAACCACGACGACCAAACCCTGCTGCTTGACGTTTACTTGTACGACACGTTGTCCGGCGGCGCCGGCTATGCCGACCTTGCCGCGAGGAACATCGAGGAGATTCTGCAACAGACCCTCGCTCTGCTGGAGCAGTGTCCTTCTCACTGCGAGGCCTCATGCGAGAGTTGTCTGCGGCACTACCACAACCAATATATCAAGGACCGTCTTGATAGGAACCTTGGTGCCGAGCTGCTGCGCTACGCGCTCGATGATACGTTGCCCGAAGAGAAGGCCCCGGAAGCGCAGGCCACCTTGCTTCGCAACCTACGACGACTGCTTGAACTGGAGAGCTTCGACTGTAGCAGCCCAGAGAACGTCCAAGGTGTGACCGTGCCACTCGTCGTTCGTCATCTGGACCGACAGGTGGCGGTTGGGCTCCGCCCGGCGCTCCTGGCGCCTGAATGGCAAGACCACTCGTTTGGAGGTTTAAAAGCAGGAACGGCGACGATTGTTTTGAATGAGTTCATCCTTGGGCGAAATCTGCCAGACGAGCATCAGATGGTGCGCAAAGCGGTTTTGCAGTAGCCCACAGATTGTCTTTTCGAACTCGGAATGCCCCCAAATTGTTACACAAATCCTTGCACATCAATCCACAAAATCCCAAATATCGCTTTGTAGGCAATGGGATATGGAAAGGCTATTCGGTCTCCAAAACCGCAGGTCGTAGGTTCGAGCCCTGCTGCCCGTGCCATTTCTCAAATGGCGATTCACGAACGAACTCGGTCCTGTGCCCCGCATTGAAAAATGGCAGGTGGCTTGCCATATTAGGGAAACTGAGGCATAAGGCCCTCATAGCCGGGACGGGACGACTGGATGGTTCCGAGGCGGCGTTTGGTCATAAAGCGGACACTTGCCACTTGCGTGGATCAAGAATCGGTTTTATGTAGACACAACAGACACGCGACGCGTGGAGCTGGGAAGCCGGCTTTACGCGTCCGATTTGCATGGGCGAAATGGTTGCGCTGATTCGGCGCTGACTTGAAACCCAGGCGGCACGTCCCGGCCAGCGGGATCATCCAGGAGACCCGGCCAACGGGTCTTGAAGACAGAGCGGCATATGGCTTCGAAAACCACAAATCCTTTCGTCTTTCTCCAGCAGGTCCGCGCGGAGACCGCCAAGGTGACTTGGCCGTCGCGCCGGGAGACGATGATCTCGACGGTGATGGTGCTCGTGTTTGCGGTCATCGCGATGATCTTTTTCTTCACCGCCGACGTGGCCATGGGCTACGCGATCGAGCGGCTACTGAGCCTCGGCCATTAAGTTCGGCGAATACGGAGAAGTCTTGAAATGACCGCGCGGTGGTACATCGTCCACGCCTATTCGAACTTTGAAAAAAAGGTCGCCGAGGACATTGAGAACAAGGCCAAGCAGAAGGGCCTGTCCGGCGATATCGAGCAGATCGTGGTGCCGACCGAGAAGGTCGTCGAAATCCGCCGCGGCCGCAAGGTCGATGCCGAGCGCAAGTTCTTTCCGGGCTATGTGCTGCTCAAGGCCAACCTGACCGACGCGGTGTTCTCGCTGGTCAAGAACACGCCGAAGGTCACCGGTTTTCTCGGTGACTCCAAGCCGGTGCCGATCACCGAGGCGGAAGCGCAGCGGATCCTGAACCAGGTCCAGGAAGGCGTCGAGCGGCCGAAGCCGTCGGTCACCTTCGAGATCGGCGAGGCGATCCGCGTTTCGGATGGTCCGTTCGCCTCGTTCAACGGTTTCGTCCAGGAAGTGGACGAGGAGCGGGCGCGGCTCAAGGTGGAAGTTTCGATCTTCGGGCGCGCCGTGCCCGTCGATCTGGAATTCGGACAGGTCGAAAAGGGCTGATCCGAAAACCCTGCGCCGGTTCGCCGGCAAGGGGAGGCGGTGCGGGAAACCGCGCGGCCATGAACGGGTGGGAGGCGAAGGCGGCTTTAGCCGGCCGCGCGAACCGCACCACCAGACTGCAACCGCCGGCGTTTCCCAGATGGGGCCGGCATAGACAAAGGCAGGAATAGAGATGGCTAAGAAAATTGCAGGCCAGCTCAAGCTCCAGGTTGCCGCGGGCTCGGCTACGCCGTCGCCCCCGATCGGCCCGGCGCTTGGTCAGCGCGGCATCAACATCATGGAATTCTGCAAGGCGTTCAACGCGCAGACCCAGGAAATGGAAAAGGGATCGCCGATTCCGGTCGTCATCACCTACTACCAGGACAAGTCGTTCACCTTCGTCATGAAGACGCCGCCGGTGAGCTACTTCCTGAAGAAGGCTGCGAACCTGAAGTCGGGCTCCAAGGAGCCGGGCAAGGTCAAGGTCGGCACGATCGGCCGCGACAAGGTGCGCGCCATCGCCGAGCAGAAGATGAAGGATCTGAACGCAAACGACGTCGAAGCGGCCATGCGCATGGTCGAGGGCTCCGCCCGCTCGATGGGTCTGGAAGTGGTGGGCTGAGATCATGGCAAAACTTGCAAAGCGTGTATCGAAGACCCGCGAAGGCATCGATCCCAACAAGGCTTATGCCCTGGGTGAAGCGCTGAAGCTGCTCAAGGACCGTTCGACGGTGAAGTTCGACGAGACCATCGAAGTCGCGATGAACCTCGGCGTCGACCCGCGTCACGCCGACCAGATGGTCCGCGGCGTGGTCAACCTGCCGAACGGCACCGGCCGCTCGGTCCGCGTGGCCGTGTTCGCACGTGGCGACAAGGCCGAGGAAGCCAAAGCCGCCGGCGCCGACATCGTCGGTGCCGAGGATCTGGTCGAGATCGTCCAGAAGGGCACGATCGACTTCGATCGCTGCATCGCCACGCCGGACATGATGCCGCTGGTCGGCCGTCTGGGCAAGGTGCTCGGCCCGCGCGGCATGATGCCGAACCCGAAGGTCGG
This sequence comes from Mesorhizobium sp. 128a, assembly GCF_053848025.1. Classification (NCBI taxonomy): domain Bacteria; kingdom Pseudomonadati; phylum Pseudomonadota; class Alphaproteobacteria; order Hyphomicrobiales; family Phyllobacteriaceae; genus Mesorhizobium; species Mesorhizobium sp. 128a. The sequence goes on from NZ_JBSPKY010000020.1 coordinate 109,771, forward strand.
CACCGTCACCACCGACGTCGCCGCGGCCGTCAAGGCATCGAAGGGCGGCGCTGTCGAGTTCCGCGTCGAGAAGGCCGGCATCGTCCAGGCCGGCGTCGGCAAGGTCTCGTTCGACGTCAAGGCGCTGGAAGAAAACATCCGCGCCTTCGCCGATGCGGTGACCAAGGCGAAGCCGGCTGGCGCCAAGGGCAACTACGTCAAGAAGGTGTCTGTCACCTCGACGATGGGCCCGGGCCTCAAGCTCGACGTCTCGACGCTCGCAGCGTCCTGATACGAACATTTGGATCGGCCGCTAAAGCGCTGATCCGCAAGTGAATTCCGGGCCTCCGACTTGTCGGCGGCCCGGTACCGGAAACCGAGAGGTTTCCGGACATCCTGTCCGAGATTGCAGGCGGCCCAGAAGCCTTAATTCAATTGGGCCTGCATGAGACGGGTGAAAACCTGACAACGGAGCAACAAGCTCCAATGAAAGGTTCGAACCGTGTTTGCCTTTTGTCTGCGCATCGCCGGCTTGACTGTCGATGTGGCGAAAGGGGGCAGGATCCTCGAGCGTCGTTCGGGAGATCCGTTACTGGATGGCCCGGCCGGCAAAAAGGCAACCCGACGCCTGTCCTCCATAAGGGCAGGGGTCAACTGGAGATAGGCAGTGGACAGAGCGGAAAAACGCGAACTCGTCACGGGCCTGAATGGTGCTTTTGCAGGCGCTGGTTCAGTCGTCGTGGCCCACTACGCCGGTATCACCGTCGCGCAAATGAACGACCTTCGGTCGAAAATGCGCGCTGCCGGTGGCACCGTCAAAGTCGCGAAGAACCGTCTCGCCAAAATCGCTCTTCAGGGCACGGACTCCGCATCGATCATCGACCTGTTCAAGGGACAGACGCTGATCGCTTATTCGGAGGATCCGATTGCGGCGCCGAAGGTCGCGTCCGATTTCGCCAAGGGAAATGACAAGTTGGTCATTCTCGGCGGCGCAATGGGCACCACCTCGCTCAACGCCGACGGTGTGAAGGCACTCGCCACACTTCCGTCGCTCGATGAGCTGCGCGCCAGGCTGGTTGGCATGATCGCCACGCCGGCAACCCGGATCGCCCAGATCGTCAATGCGCCAGCGGCTTCGGTCGCGCGCGTCATCGGCGCTTACGCCCGGAAGGACGAGGCGGCATGAGGCCGTTCCTCGCTATCACAAACACACGTTCGAACCTGATGAAGGAATACAACAATGGCTGATCTGGCAAAGATCGTAGACGACCTTTCGAAGCTGACCGTCCTCGAGGCGGCCGAGCTGTCGAAGCTTCTTGAAGAAAAGTGGGGCGTTTCGGCTGCTGCTCCGGTGGCGGTTGCCGCTGCTGGCGGCGCTGCCGCTGCTGCTGCTCCGGCCGAGGAAAAGACGGAATTCGACGTCGTCCTCACCGAGGCAGGCGCTCAGAAGATCAACGTCATCAAGGAAGTCCGCGCCATCACCGGCCTGGGCCTCAAGGAAGCCAAGGATCTGGTCGAAGCAGCTCCGAAGCCGGTCAAGGAAGGCGTTTCCAAGGCTGACGCTGAGAAGTTCAAGGCGCAGCTGGAAGCAGCCGGCGCCAAGGTCGACCTGAAGTAAGCGTAAAAGCGGCGGGCGGCCTCGCGCCGTCCGCCACTCCCTTCGCGGAAGGGAGGATGCGTAGCGCGAGATGTACGGGAACCTCTTTCCTGAGGGCCGAAACCGGCCTTCAGGAAACGGGTTTTCTCCCGTTTTACCGGCAGCCTGCCGGAGAAACAGACAGAGGGCCGCTGCCCAGGCGGCTCAGTATGCAAGGCGAGCCGCGGCGAGGCTCGTCCCGAGTTTAGAGCTAAGGAGCGACGATGGCCCAGACCCAGACTTTCAATGGCCGCAGACGCGTACGCAAGTTCTTCGGAAAGATCCCGGAAGTTGCGGAGATGCCGAACCTGATCGAGGTTCAAAAGGCATCCTATGACCAGTTCCTGATGGTGGACGAGCCCAAGGGCGGCCGTCCGGACGAAGGACTGCAGGCTGTTTTCAAGTCGGTCTTCCCGATCTCCGATTTCTCCGGCTCCTCGATGCTGGAGTTCGTGAAGTACGAGTTCGAAGGACCGAAATTCGACGTTGACGAATGCCGTCAGCGCGACCTGACCTATGCCGCGCCGCTGAAGGTGACGCTGCGCCTCATCGTGTTCGATATCGACGAGGATACCGGCGCCAAGTCGATCAAGGACATCAAGGAGCAGGACGTCTACATGGGCGACATGCCGCTCATGACCTTGAACGGCACCTTCATCGTCAACGGCACCGAGCGCGTCATCGTCTCGCAGATGCACCGTTCGCCGGGCGTCTTCTTCGACCACGACAAGGGCAAGTCGCACTCGTCGGGCAAGCTTTTGTTTGCCGCGCGCGTCATCCCGTATCGGGGTTCGTGGCTCGACATCGAGTTCGATTCCAAGGACGTCGTGCACGCCCGCATCGACCGCCGCCGCAAGATCCCGGTGACGTCGCTGTTGATGGCGCTTGGCATGGACGGCGAAGAGATCCTGTCTACCTTCTACAACAAGATCACCTACAAGCGCGCCGGCGATCATTGGCGCATTCCGTTCAACGTGGAGCGTTTCCGCGGCCTCAAGGCTGTCGGCGACCTGGTCGATGCCGACTCCGGCGAGATCGTCGTCGAGCAGGGCAAGAAGATCACGGCCCGCCAGGCAAGGGCGCTTGGCGAGAAGGGTCTGAAGGCGATCAAGGCGACCGACGAGGATCTGCTCGGCAATTACCTGGCTGAAGACATCGTCAATTACGGCACCGGCGAGATCTTCCTCGAAGCAGGGGACGAGATCGACGAGAAGACGCTGAAGGTGCTGCTCGGCACCGGTGAGCAGGAGATCAAGGTTCTCGACATCGACCACGTCAATGTCGGCGCCTATATCCGCAACACGCTCAACGTCGACAAGAACGAGAGCCGCCAGGACGCGCTGTTCGACATCTATCGTGTCATGCGCCCCGGCGAGCCGCCGACGCTGGAAACCGCGGAAGCCATGTTCAACTCGCTGTTCTTCGACAGCGAGCGCTACGATCTGTCGGCCGTCGGCCGCGTCAAGATGAACATGCGCCTCGAGCTCAAGGCCGAGGACACCGTGCGCGTGCTGCGCAAGGACGACATCCTGGCCGTGGTCAAGACGCTGGTCGAACTGCGCGACGGCAAGGGCGAGATCGATGACATCGACAATCTCGGCAACCGCCGCGTGCGTTCTGTCGGCGAGCTGATGGAGAACCAGTACCGCGTCGGCCTGCTGCGCATGGAGCGCGCGATCAAGGAGCGTATGTCCTCGATCGAGATCGATACGGTGATGCCGCAGGACCTGATCAACGCCAAGCCGGCGGCTGCCGCCGTGCGCGAGTTCTTCGGTTCCTCGCAGCTGTCGCAGTTCATGGATCAGACCAACCCGCTGTCGGAGATCACCCACAAGCGCCGCCTGTCGGCGCTTGGACCGGGCGGTCTGACCCGCGAGCGCGCCGGCTTCGAGGTGCGCGACGTGCACCCGACGCATTACGGCCGCATCTGCCCGATCGAGACGCCGGAAGGCCCGAATATCGGTCTGATCAACTCGCTGGCGACCTTCGCGCGCGTCAACAAGTACGGCTTCATCGAAAGCCCGTACCGCAAGATCGTCAACGGCAAGCTGACCAATGAGGTCGTCTATCTCTCCGCTATGGAAGAGTCCAAGCACCACGTTGCGCAGGCCAATGCCGAGCTCGACAAGAATGGTGGTTTCGTCGACGAATTCGTCATTTGCCGCAGCGCCGGCGAAGTGATGATGGCGCCGCGCGAAAACGTCGATCTGATGGACGTGTCGCCCAAGCAGATGGTGTCCGTGGCCGCAGCGCTCATCCCGTTCCTCGAGAACGACGACGCCAACCGCGCGCTGATGGGCTCCAACATGCAGCGTCAGGCCGTGCCGCTGGTGCGCGCCGAAGCGCCGTTCGTCGGCACCGGCATGGAGCCGGTCGTCGCCCGTGACTCGGGCGCCGCCATCGGTGCCCGCCGCGGCGGCATCGTCGACCAGGTGGACGCGACGCGTATCGTCATCCGTGCCACGGAAGATCTCGATCCCGGCAAGTCGGGCGTCGACATCTACCGGCTGATGAAGTTCCAGCGTTCGAACCAGAACACCTGCATCAATCAGCGTCCGCTGGTGCGCATGGGCGACCGCGTCAACAAGGGCGACATCATTGCCGACGGTCCGTCGACCGAGCTCGGCGATCTGGCGCTCGGCCGCAACGTGCTGGTCGCGTTCATGCCGTGGAATGGCTACAACTACGAGGACTCGATCCTGCTCTCCGAGCGCATCGTGGCCGACGACGTCTTCACCTCGATCCACATCGAGGAGTTCGAGGTCATGGCCCGCGACACCAAGCTCGGACCGGAGGAAATCACGCGCGACATTCCGAACGTTTCGGAAGAAGCGCTGAAGAACCTCGACGAAGCCGGCATCGTCTATATCGGCGCGGAAGTGCAGCCGGGCGACATCCTGGTCGGCAAGATCACGCCGAAGGGCGAAAGCCCGATGACGCCGGAAGAAAAGCTCCTGCGCGCCATCTTCGGTGAAAAGGCGTCCGACGTTCGCGACACCTCGATGCGCATGCCTCCGGGCACCTTCGGCACCGTTGTCGAAGTGCGCGTCTTCAACCGTCACGGCGTCGAGAAGGACGAGCGCGCCATGGCGATCGAACGCGAGGAGATCGAACGCCTCGCTAAGGACCGCGACGACGAGCAGGCGATCCTCGACCGCAACGTCTATTCGCGCCTTTCCGACGTTCTTGTCGGCAAGGAAGCGATTGCCGGGCCGAAGGGCTTCAAGAAGGGATCGAAGCTGTCGAAGGACACGCTGGATGAGTATCCGCGTTCGCAGTGGTGGCAGTTTGCGGTGGAGAACGAAAAGCTCCAGAGCGAACTGGAAGCCCTGCGTGGCCAGTACGACGACTCCAAGAAGGCGCTCGAGCAGCGCTTCATGGACAAGGTCGAGAAGGTCCAGCGCGGCGACGAAATGCCTCCGGGCGTCATGAAGATGGTCAAGGTCTTCGTGGCTGTGAAGCGCAAGATGCAGCCGGGCGACAAGATGGCCGGGCGTCACGGCAACAAGGGTGTCGTGTCTCGCATCGTTCCGGTCGAGGACATGCCTTTCCTGGAAGACGGCACTCATGCCGATATCGTGCTCAACCCGCTGGGTGTGCCGAGCCGCATGAATGTCGGCCAGATCCTGGAAACGCACCTGGGCTGGGCATGCGCGGGCATGGGCAAGAAGATCGGCGAGCTGATTGAAGCCTACAAGGCGGGTGGCGACATCAAGCCGCTGCGCAAGACGCTGGAAAGCTTCATTCCGGCCAACGACCGCAACGAGCCGGTCCGCGAGTATGACGACGAGAGCATCGTTCGCCTCAGCGAGCAGATGCGCCGCGGCGTCTCCATCGCGACGCCGGTGTTCGACGGCGCGCATGAGGTCGACATCAACGTCATGCTGGAGCAGGCAGGCCTGCACACCAGCGGTCAGTCGCAGCTCTATGACGGACGCACCGGCGAGCCGTTCGATCGCAAGGTGACGATGGGCTATATCTATATGCTCAAGCTTCACCACTTGGTGGACGACAAGATCCACGCGCGTTCGATCGGTCCGTACTCGCTCGTCACACAGCAGCCGCTGGGCGGCAAGGCGCAGTTCGGTGGCCAGCGCTTCGGCGAAATGGAGGTCTGGGCGCTGGAAGCCTACGGCGCCGCCTACACGCTGCAGGAAATGCTGACAGTGAAGTCGGACGACGTCGCCGGCCGCACCAAGGTCTACGAGGCGATCGTGCGCGGCGACGACACGTTCGAAGCCGGCATTCCGGAGAGCTTCAACGTACTCGTCAAGGAAATGCGGTCTCTCGGCCTCAATGTCGAATTGGAGAACACCAAGCTCGACGACAACCCTGTCCGGTTGCCTGACGCAGCCGAGTAAGGCAACGGCGCGCCGCGGAAAGCCGCGGCGCGCCTATCGAATTCTACGGCCGGTGGGCCGACCACTCAGCGGGCATTTGGCCCGCGTTAGATGCAAGGGGTTTTCGAGGACCCCGAAAAGGAGAACGGCATGAACCAAGAGGTCATGAATCTCTTCAATCCGCAGGCGCCGGCGCAGGTGTTCGATTCCATCCGGATATCGCTCGCCAGCCCTGAGAAGATTCTGTCCTGGTCGTTCGGCGAGATCAAGAAGCCGGAGACCATCAACTACCGCACCTTCAAGCCGGAGCGTGACGGTCTGTTCTGCGCGCGCATTTTTGGCCCGATCAAGGACTATGAGTGCCTGTGCGGCAAGTACAAGCGCATGAAGTACAAGGGCGTCATCTGCGAGAAGTGCGGCGTCGAGGTCACGCTGTCGCGCGTTCGCCGCGAGCGCATGGGCCATATCGAGCTGGCAGCACCTGTCGCTCACATCTGGTTCCTGAAGTCGCTGCCGTCGCGCATCGGCACGCTGCTCGACATGACCCTGAAGGACATCGAGCGCGTCCTTTACTTCGAGAACTACATCGTCACCGAGCCTGGCCTCACCGCGCTGAAGGAGCACCAGCTGCTCAGCGAGGAAGAGTACATGATCGCCGTCGACGAGTATGGCGAGGATTCCTTCACCGCCATGATCGGCGCCGAGGCCATTCATGACCTTCTGGCCGGCATGGACCTGGAGAAGATCGCCGGCGACCTGCGTTCGGAACTGGCTTCGACCACGTCCGAACTGAAGCAGAAGAAGTACCTGAAGCGGCTCAAGGTCGTCGAGAACTTCATGGAATCCGGCAACCGTCCGGAATGGATGATCATGAAGGTGGTTCCGGTGATCCCGCCGGACCTGCGCCCGCTCGTCCCGCTGGACGGCGGCCGCTTCGCCACGTCCGATCTGAACGACCTCTATCGCCGCGTCATCAACCGCAACAACCGCCTGAAGCGGCTGATCGAGTTGCGCGCGCCCGGCATCATCGTGCGCAATGAAAAGCGCATGCTGCAGGAAGCCGTCGACGCTCTGTTCGACAACGGCCGCCGCGGCCGCGTCATTACCGGCGCCAACAAGCGTCCGCTGAAGTCGTTGTCCGATATGTTGAAGGGCAAGCAGGGCCGGTTCCGCCAGAACCTGCTCGGCAAGCGCGTCGACTATTCGGGCCGTTCGGTCATCGTCACCGGTCCGGAGCTCAAGCTGCACCAGTGCGGCCTGCCGAAGAAGATGGCGCTCGAACTGTTCAAGCCCTTCATCTACGCCCGCCTCGACGCCAAGGGTTTCTCCTCGACCGTCAAGCAGGCCAAGAAGCTGGTCGAGAAGGAGCGTCCGGAAGTATGGGATATCCTCGACGAGGTCATCCGCGAGCATCCGGTGCTCTTGAACCGCGCGCCGACGCTGCACCGCCTCGGCATCCAGGCGTTCGAGCCGATCCTGATCGAAGGCAAGGCGATCCAGCTGCATCCGCTGGTCTGCACGGCCTTCAACGCCGACTTCGACGGCGATCAGATGGCCGTTCACGTGCCGCTGTCGCTCGAGGCTCAGCTTGAAGCCCGCGTGCTGATGATGTCGACCAACAACATCCTGCATCCGGCTTCCGGCGCGCCGATCATCGTGCCGTCGCAGGACATGGTTCTGGGTCTCTACTATCTCTCGATCGTCAATCAGAACGAGCCGGGCGAAGGCATGGTGTTTGCCGACATGGGCGAACTCCAGCATGCGCTCGAGACCAAGGCCGTCACCCTGCACGCCAAGATCAAGGGTCGCTTCCGTTCGGTCGACGCCGAAGGCAAGGTCGTGTCGAAGATTTATGACACCACGCCTGGCCGCATGATCATCGGCGAACTGCTGCCGAAGAACGTCAACGTGCCTTACGAGACCGCCAACCAGGAGATGACCAAGAAGAACATCTCCAAGATGATCGACACCGTCTACCGCCATTGCGGTCAGAAGGAGACGGTCATTTTCTGCGACCGCATCATGGCACTCGGCTTCGGCCATGCCTGCCGCGCCGGCATTTCGTTCGGCAAGGACGACATGCTGATCCCGGACGCCAAGATCAAGCTGGTCTCCGACACCGAGGCTTTGGCCAAGGAATACGAGCAGCAGTACAATGACGGTCTGATCACGCAGGGCGAGAAGTACAACAAGGTCGTCGACGCCTGGGCCAAGTGCTCGGAAAAGGTCGCCGACGAAATGATGGCCCGCATCAAGGCCGTGGAGTTCGAGGACAATGGCCGTCAGAAGCCGATGAACTCGATCTACATGATGTCGCATTCGGGTGCGCGCGGTTCGCCCACCCAGATGCGCCAGCTCGCCGGCATGCGCGGCCTGATGGCCAAGCCGTCGGGTGAAATCATTGAGACGCCGATCATCTCGAACTTCAAGGAAGGCCTGACCGTGCTCGAGTACTTCAACTCGACCCACGGCGCCCGCAAGGGTCTGGCCGACACCGCCTTGAAGACGGCGAACTCGGGTTACCTCACCCGTCGTCTGGTCGACGTGGCGCAGGACTGCATAGTCAACTCCGTGGATTGCGGCACCGACAAGGGCCTCACCATGCAGCCGATCGTCGATGCCGGTCAGGTCGTCGCTTCGGTCGGCCAGCGCGTGCTGGGCCGTACGTCGCTCGACGACATCACGCACCCGGTTTCGGGCGAAGTTCTGGTCAAGGCCGGAACGCTGATGGACGAGCGTGACGTGGAGCAGATCGAAAAGGCCGGCGTGCAGTCGGTCCGCATCCGTTCGGCGCTGACGTGCGAAGTCAGGGTCGGCGTCTGCGCGGTCTGCTACGGACGCGATCTGGCCCGCGGCACCCCGGTCAACCAGGGCGAAGCAGTTGGCGTCATCGCGGCGCAGTCGATCGGCGAGCCGGGCACCCAGCTCACCATGCGTACCTTCCACATGGGCGGGACGGCGCAGGTGGTGGACTCCTCGTTCCTTGAAGCCTCGTATGAGGGCAAGGTCGAGATCCGCAACCGCAACGTGGTGCGCAACTCGGACGGCCAGCAGATGGTCATGGGCCGCAACATGGCGGTGTTGATCCTCGACGAAGCCGGCAAGGAACGCGCCACGCACCGCGTTACCTATGGTTCGCGTATCTTCGTGGACGATGGCGACAAGGTGAAGCGCGGCCAGCGTATCGCCGAGTGGGATCCCTATACCCGCCCGGTCCTCACCGAAATCGAGGGCAAGGTGGCGTACGAGGATCTGGTCGACGGCATTTCCGTTCAGGAAACGGCCGACGAATCGACCGGCATCACCAAGCGCGAGGTCATCGACTGGCGTTCGACGCCGCGCGGCAACGACCTCAAGCCGGCGATTGCCATCCTGGATGGCAAGGGCAAGGTCGGCAAGCTGTCGAAGGGTGGCGACGCCCGCTTCCTGCTCTCGGTCGAGGCCATTCTCTCGGTCGAGCCGGGTTCGCAGGTTCGCCCCGGCGACGTGCTGGCGCGTATCCCGATGGAAAGCGCCAAGACCAAGGACATCACCGGCGGTCTGCCGCGTGTTGCCGAACTGTTCGAGGCACGCCGTCCGAAGGATCACGCCATCATCGCCGAGATCGATGGCACGATCCGCTTCGGCCGCGACTACAAGAACAAGCGCCGCATCATCATCGAGCCGCATGACTCGACGCTTGAGCCGGTCGAATACCTGATCCCGAAGGGCAAGCCGTTCCATCTCCAGGACGGCGACGTCATCGAGAAGGGCGACTACATCCTCGACGGCAATCCGGCGCCGCACGACATCCTGGCGATCAAGGGCGTGGAAGCACTTGCTTCCTACCTCGTGAACGAAATCCAGGAAGTCTACCGCCTGCAGGGCGTGTCGATCAACGACAAGCACATCGAGGTGATCGTTCGCCAGATGCTGCAGAAGGTCGAGATCACCACGCAGGGCGACTCGACCTACATTCCGGGCGACCACGTCGACGTGATCGAACTGGAAGAGGTCAACGAGCGCCTGATCGAGGACGGCAAGAAGCCGGCCGAAGGCCAGCCGGTGCTGCTCGGCATCACCAAGGCCTCGCTGCAGACGCCGTCCTTCATCTCGGCCGCATCCTTCCAGGAGACGACCAGGGTGCTGACGGAAGCTGCGGTCGCCGGCAAGACCGACATGCTGCAGGGCCTGAAGGAAAACGTCATCGTCGGCCGGCTGATCCCGGCCGGTACCGGCGGCACGATGAGCCAGATCCGGCGCATCGCCACCTCGCGCGACGAACTGATCATCGACGAGCGCCGCAAGGCCTCCGGTGTCGAAGTCGCCGACCCGATGCTGACCGACATGGTCAACGCCGCGCAGTAGGCGCGGTGGACGAGAAAAGGAAAAGGGGCCCAAGCGGCCCCTTTTCGCGTTTTGGCCTTACGAACAAGGGAAGCATCATGAGCACCAAGACCTGGACGGCCGTCGACGACTACATCGTCTCGTCTCTTTTCGAAGCGGATCCCGTGCTTGACGCGGTGATCGCAACCAATCGCAAACAGGGCCTGCCGGCCATCGACGTCTCTGCCGCGCAGGGCAAGCTGCTTTCGCTTCTTGTGCGCATCCGCGGCGCGAAGCGGGTGCTGGAGATCGGCACGCTCGGTGGCTACTCGACTATCTGGATGGCAAGGGGATTGCCGGCCGACGGCAAGGTAGTCACGCTCGAACTCGACCCGCACCACGCAAAGGTTGCGCGCTCGAATTTCGAGCGGGCAGGGGTGTCGGACAAGGTCGACCTGCGGACCGGGCCGGCGCTGCAAACACTTGAGACGCTGGAGAGCGAAAATGCCGGGCCGTTCGACCTGATCTTCATCGACGCCGACAAGCCGAACAATCCGAACTATCTCAGCTGGGCGATGCGCCTGTCACGGCCAGGCACGGTTATCGTCTGCGACAACGTCGTCCGAGACGGTACGGTGCTCAACGACGATGGCCGTGACGCCTATGTCGAAGGCGCACGCGCCGCATTTTCCTTTATCGGCGGCGAGAAGCGCCTGGACGGCACCGCCATCCAGACCGTCGGCGCCAAGGGCTATGACGGCTTTGCCATCGCAATCGTTGAGTGAGGCATCGGCAGCGGCGGGCGGCCGCCGCTCACCTCAATCGAAAAACGCCTCGACCACGTTGCGCTTGCCGAGCATGAAGGCGTCGGCGACGTGCTGCAGGGGCGCCAGGTCGACGTCGGAAATGCCGGCGCGCACGATCTCGGAGAAGCGTCGGTAGAGCTGGGGATATTCGGCTTCCGGCTCGTCGTGAACCACCTTGCCGTCTACGGCGAGCCTGGTGCCGCCGCCGGAGAGCACCATCTTGCCCCTGTCGGTATCGGCCAGAATGTCCCAGCTCTGCGGGCCGGTCTGCAGCCAGTCAAGCTCCATGGTTACCGGCAACCCATCGGAGGTGCGGAAATTGACATGGGCCGCGACTGGCGAGGCGCGGTTTTCTGGAAAGTCGAGAACGGCCGAGGTGATGAACATCGCCGGCAGGATGTGGGTCGCGATCGACAGGGCGTTGATGCCGGGATCGAAGACGCCGAAGCCGCCCGGCGCCCAGATCCAGTCCTGGTTCGGGTGCCAACGGCGGACATCCTCCTTCCAGACGATGGCGGCCGAGCTGATTTTGGCTGAGCTCAGAAAAGTCCGCGCGGCCTCGACCGCCGGCGCGTAGCGCGAATGCCAGCTGGCGAACAGCGTCACCCCATTGGCCTCTGCCAGCCGCTTCAGGTCCTCGACCTCGCTCACGGTGGCGCCCGGCGGCTTCTCCAGGAAGACATGCTTTTTCGCGATCAACGCGGTGCGTGCCGCGTCGTAGCGATACTGTGGCGGCATGCACAGCGACACGGCCTCGAGTTCCGGCACTGCGTCGAGCATCGCTTCAATGGTCGTGAAGTTCGGGATATCGTCGACCTTGCCGTGCCGGCTGGCGGCGGCGATCAGGTGGTAGTTCCCATCCTTGGCCACTGCCGGCAAATGCTGGTCGCGCACGATCTTGCCCACGCCGACGATGCCGAGCTTGATGGGGTCTTTCGTCGAGGGCATGGTAACTCCGCTGATTGGGCATTTGTCGGACTTTTAGCAGAGAAGCCGTGCCGGGCAAGTGAGGCGGAGCGCGAAGAAAAAGGTCGCGGTCGTGATCAGAGCGGAACCTCGAACGTCACGATCGACACTTCGCCTTCAAGCGCGCCCTGGAAGGCCGACAGATGCGGCTCATCGTCAGGCTCGCCCTGCATGTCGCCGATCTGGTCGAGCTCGGCTTCGGCATAGCCTTCGGCGGCGAGCGATTCGAGAGCGCGGCGCACGGCCGAATCGTCGTCGGGCGCGACCAGCATCACATGCACGCCTTCCGGCTTGCCGCCCTTCTTTTTCCAGACGCGGCCGGTGATGATGGTGACCGGGCGTTCCTCGTTGTCGTTCACGGGCTGATTCCTCTTGGATCGGGGGCGGGCGAGGGGATTTGCGCTGTCCATGGCGCCTTTTGCCACGAAGCCCCGGCGCAGGACAGCCAAAAGCCGGTCACTTTCTTGCCTGTGCGGTTACTTTCTTCCTCGCTCTTGCAAAATGGCGAAAGAAAATTACATGCGATTTTCGCATGGCTGCCACGTCCTGTTTGGCGCGCAATATTTGGCGCTCCGGGGTTGACGGTTCACGGTCTTGCGAGTAGAAGCCGCCCAGTCAGAACCGATGTGAGGCTCTCCCTTCCGAAGCGACACGCTTTGGAGTTTGCCTCAAACAGGGTTCGTTTTACGAGCGAAAAGACATTTCCGGCGCGCATGAAGCGGTTTCCGCTTCCTCTGCATTTTGTTCGGGCAGGACCGCGAGGCGCGGTTTATGGCCCGAATTTGCGTATGGGATTGACGCTTTGAGCGGCCCTGACCGGGCGAGACACGGAATTGAGAGACAAGAGGGTTTAATGCCTACCGTCAACCAGCTGATCCGCAAGCCGCGCATTGCGCCGGTGAAGCGCAACAAGGTCCCGGCCATGCAGCAGAACCCGCAGAAGCGGGGCGTCTGCACACGCGTCTATACAACGACGCCGAAGAAGCCGAACTCGGCACTGCGCAAGGTGGCCAAGATCCGCCTGACAAACGGCTTTGAAGTGATCGGCTACATCCCCGGCGAAGGCCACAACCTTCAGGAACACTCCGTGGTCATGATCCGCGGCGGCCGCGTCAAGGATCTTCCGGGCGTGCGCTACCACATCATCCGCGGCGTGCTCGACACGCAGGGCGTGAAGAACCGCAAGCAGCGCCGTTCGAAGTACGGCGCCAAGCGTCCGAAGTAAGATTTTCCGGCCTTCGCGCTTTTGCTGCGCAAGGCTACGAGATTGAGAGACAAAAGCCATGTCGCGTCGTCACAGTGCAGAAAAGCGTGAGATCAATCCGGACCCGAAGTTCGGCGATCTGATCGTCACCAAGTTCATGAACGCCGTCATGTATGACGGCAAGAAGTCGGTTGCCGAGACCATCGTCTACGGCGCTCTCGACCAGGTTCAGTCGAAGACCAAGCAGGAGCCGGTCACCGTCTTCCATCAGGCGCTCGACAATGTCGCGCCGCATGTGGAAGTCCGGTCGCGCCGCGTCGGCGGCGCCACCTACCAGGTTCCGGTCGACGTGCGCCCCGAGCGCCGTCAGGCCCTGGCGATCCGCTGGCTGATTGCAGCTGCGCGCAACCGCAACGAGACCACGATGGTCGATCGCCTCTCCGGCGAGCTGATGGACGCGGCCAACAACCGCGGCACGGCCGTGAAGAAGCGCGAAGACACCCACAAGATGGCTGAAGCCAACCGCGCTTTCGCACACTACCGCTGGTAAAGCGCGAACGAGACTGAGAAGGCACCCACGATGGCCCGCGAATATAAAATCGAAGACTACCGCAATTTCGGTATCATGGCGCATATTGACGCCGGCAAGACGACGACCACCGAGCGCGTCCTCTATTACACGGGCAAGTCGCACAAGATCGGCGAAGTGCACGACGGCGCTGCCACCATGGACTGGATGGAGCAGGAGCAGGAACGCGGCATCACCATCACGTCCGCTGCCACCACGACCTTCTGGAAGGGCCGTGACGGCAAGATGCACCGCTTCAACATCATCGACACCCCCGGACACGTCGACTTCACCATCGAAGTCGAGCGTTCGCTGCGCGTGCTCGACGGCGCCATCGCGCTGCTCGACGCCAATGCCGGTGTCGAGCCGCAGACCGAGACTGTCTGGCGCCAGGCCGACAAGTATCGCGTTCCGCGCATGATCTTCTGCAACAAGATGGACAAGATCGGCGCCGACTTCTACCGCTCGGTCGAAATGATCGGCTCGCGCCTCGGTGCGCAGGCTGTCGTCATGCAGCTGCCGATCGGCGCCGAGACCGAGTTCAAGGGTGTCGTAGACCTCGTCGAGATGAACGCGCTGGTCTGGCGCGACGAGACGCTGGGCGCTGCCTGGGACGTCGTCGAGATCCCGGCCGACCTCAAGGCCCGCGCCGAGGAATACCGCGAGAAGATGATCGAAGCCGCCGTCGAGATGGACGAGACGGCGCTCGAGAATTACCTCGAAGGCAAGATGCCGTCGAATGACGAGATCCGTTCGCTGATCCGCAAGGGCACGATCGCGGTCAAGTTCTACCCGATGTTCTGCGGCTCGGCCTTCAAGAACAAGGGCGTGCAGCCGCTGCTCGACGCCGTCGTCGAATATCTGCCGTCGCCGGCCGATGTTCCCGCCATCAAGGGCGTCGACGCCAAGACCGACGCCGAGATCGAGCGTCACGCCGACGACAACGAGCCGCTGTCGATGCTCGCCTTCAAGATCATGAACGACCCGTTCGTCGGTTCGCTGACCTTTGCCCGCATCTATTCGGGCAAGCTGACCAAGGGCGTCTCGCTCGACAACACCGTCAAGGGCAAGAAAGAGCGCATCGGCCGCATGCTGCAGATGCATGCGAATTCGCGCGCCGACGTCGAAGAGGCATTTGCCGGCGACATCGTTGCCCTGGCTGGCCTCAAGGACACCACCACCGGCGATACGCTCAGCGATCCTCTGCACCCGGTCATCCTCGAGCGCATGGAATTCCCCGATCCGGTCATCCAGATCGCTATCGAGCCGAAGACCAAGAACGACCAGGAAAAGATGGGCCTGGCCCTTCACCGCCTGGCCGCCGAGGATCCGTCCTTCCGCGTCAAGACCGACGAGGAATCGGGCCAGACCATCATTTCGGGCATGGGTGAACTCCACCTCGACATCATCGTCGACCGCATGCGTCGCGAGTTCAAGGTCGAGGCTAATGTCGGCGCGCCGCAGGTGGCTTATCGCGAGACGATCACCCGCAAGCACGAGCAGGACTACACCCACAAGAAGCAGACCGGCGGTACGGGCCAGTTCGCCCGCGTCAAGATCATCTTCGAGCCGAACCCGGAAAGCAGCGAGTTCGAGTTCGAATCCAAGATCGTCGGCGGTGCGGTTCCGAAGGAATACATCCCCGGTGTCGAAAAGGGCATCAACAGCGTCATGACGTCTGGCCCGTTTGCCGGGTTCCCGATGATCGGCGTCAAGGCGTCGCTCATCGACGGCGCTTACCACGATGTCGACTCCTCGGTGCTCGCGTTCGAAATCGCCGGCCGTGCCTGCTTCCGTGAAGCCGCGCCCAAGCTTGGCGTGCAGCTGCTCGAGCCGATCATGAAGGTCGAAGTCGTGACGCCGGAAGACTATGTCGGCAGCGTCATCGGCGACCTGAACGGCCGTCGTGGTCAGATCCAGGGCCAGGAAGCGCGCGGCGTGGCTGTTGTCATCAACGCGATGGTGCCGCTGGCCAACATGTTCAAGTACGTCGACAACCTGCGCTCGATGAGCCAGGGCCGTGCGGCCTACACGATGCAGTTCGATCACTACGAGCCTGTGCCGACCGCGGTCGCCCAGGAAGTCCAGAAGAAATACGCGTAACCTGAACGGGTTGCATCGGTAACTTAATTCAAGGCCCGTACGGGCAGCAGATTGGAGACATCACATGGCAAAAGGTAAATTCGAGCGCACTAAGCCTCATGTGAACATCGGCACGATTGGTCACGTTGACCATGGCAAGACGTCGCTGACGGCGGCGATCACGAAGTATTTTGGCGAGTACAAGCGCTACGACCAGATCGATGCGGCGCCCGAAGAGAAGGCCCGCGGCATCACGATCTCGACGGCTCACGTCGAATACGAGACGGCCAATCGCCACTACGCCCACGTCGACTGCCCCGGCCACGCCGACTATGTGAAGAACATGATCACCGGCGCCG
>NZ_JBSPKY010000021.1:0-109849 GCF_053848025.1 Mesorhizobium sp. 128a
GTCACCATGCAACACCTCCTCATCCTCTCAGATTAAAGCGTGTTGCGATGACCGGTTGAACCCACCGGGGCAAACCGGTCGTCCACGCCTCGGCGGTTGAGCTCGGCCGTTCAGAGTAGTTGGCTCTTGCTCTATCTCTCAGCCGGCTTGCCGAAAATCAGCCCCAAAAACTCGCCCAGCCAGCGCTTGAGATGCATGTCCCAGATCAGCCGGCCGCCGAGATGGTCGCGGCCGGGCTGGGCGCCGGGCAATTCGAAACGGTGCGCGCCGCGCACCACCCAGCGCTGCATCATCATCCTGGTCAGTTCGCCATGGAATTGTATACCCCAGGCATTGTCGCCATAGCGGAAGGCCTGGTTGGGATAGGTTTCCGCCGTCGCCAGAAGCGTCGCGTCTTTCGGCAGGGAAAAGCCTTCGCGGTGGAACTGGTAGACCATGTCGGGCCAAGGCAGCAGTTGTTTGCCGGCTTCGGTCGGTTTCAGCGGATACCAGCCGATCTCGACCAGTCCTTCGCCATGACCCTCGACCTTGCCGCCGAGATGGTTGGCCAGCATCTGCGCCCCGAGGCAGATGCCGAGGAAGGGCCGGTTCTCGCGCAGCGGCACGTTCAGCCAGTTGGTCTCGCGGCGGACGAACTCATCCTCGTCATTGGCGCTCATCGGCCCGCCGAACACCACGGCGCCGGCATGCCCTTCCAGCGTTTCCGGCAGGCTGTCGCCCAGAGGCGGCCGGCGGATGTCGAGGTCGAAGCCTTCCTCCATCAGCATATGGCCGACCCGGCCGGGGCTCGAAGTCTCCTGGTGCAGCACGATCAGGATCTTTGGTTTCGAGCGCGGAGCTGGCGGCATGAAAAGGCGGGATCCTATTCGTCACTCGACGTTCCGCTGGCGCCGGGCGCGGCGGCGGCGGCCTTGCGGCGCGCCTCGACGCGATCTTGGCGCTCGACGCCGATCAGCTCGGCAACGCGCCAGACCGTGTTGTCTTCCAGCTCATGCAGCTCGCCGTCGGCATAGACGATTTCCCACATCAGGCCGATGAAGGCCTTGCGCGCATCGGCATCGAGATGGCGCTTCAAAACGCTGGTGAAGGCATAGAGGTCGATCGCCTCATTGTCGGCGCGCTCGCCCGCGGCAGCCAGCGCATCGAGCTCGTCGCCGCTGATCGAATAGCTCTGCGCCAGCACCTGCTTGAACCGCTCCCACTCGACGTCCTGGCGCACGCCGTCGGCATTCATCACATGATAGAGCAAAGCCGAGGCGGCAACGCGCGGATCGTCCGCATTGGCGCGAGCGCCTGCGCCGGAAGGCAGGTCTCTCAGAAAGGACAGGACGCGTTCGAACATGGTGCTCACATCAGGTCAGGGATCAAAACAGGCGGAACCGGCGCGGTGATTTCTCCGCTTCGTCGTCGGGGTCGACGCCGGGGTCGTCCGGCAACCGGATAACCTCCTCGGCCGGCTCGACCGCCTCGGCATCCGACGGCACGGCGGCAAAGGCGGCGGCAGTGACCGGCGTGACATGGTCGTCGCTTACAGCAGGCTTCGGTTCCGTCGGCGCCTCGCTGATTGTCTTTGCGGAGGCGGCCGGATGGTCGATCACTTCGGCTTCTTTTGCCGGCTTGGCGGGTGCCGCAAGCACCGGCACCTCGGCTCCAACCGCGTCCTCATGGCTGTCGATGAGCTGGCCGAGCCGCTCCATCGGCGCGCGCCAGGCGAAGGCGTCGAGCTTGCCGCTGACCGGCGACACCGGCGCCCAGCGTTCGGAGACGACGCCGTCGGCAACCCAGGCCGGATCGCGCGGCGCCCTGACGGCCTTGGACAGCAATTGCCGGATCTTGCCCTGGTCGCCGGTCTCGGCCTCCTCGATATCGGCCAGAAGCAGGTAGGCGCCTTCCCGCCGATCCATGCGGATCGCCGCTTCCGCCTCGCGGCGGGCGGTGGAAAAATCCTGCGCGTCGAGTGCGGCGCGCGCCACCGTCATCGACGACTCGGCGTTGTTGCGCTTCAGCTCCTGCAGCTTCTTCGCCCGGTTGAGGCGGTCGACCACCGCGTCGCCCGGCCTTGCATGGGTGTAGAGCTCGGCGATCTCCGGATGCGGCTCCGCCTTCCAGGCTGTCTCCAGGATTTTCGAGCCTTTGCGCACATCGTTCTGCTTGAACAGGAGATTGGCCGCCGCAACCGCGGCCGGCGCGAAATCGGGGGCGAGCTTATTGGCCTCGAGCGCGGCTGTCTTCGCCGCATTGGGGTCGCTGTCGGTCAGCGCCTGCGCCTTTGCGGTCAAAAGCACGGCGCGGCGGCGGTTGGCGGCGTCGCGTTCGATCTGCCGGGTCGACTTCTGCGCCTCGACCAGCTTCAGCGCGCCGTCCCAGTCGCCGCGCTGGGTCAATTCCTCCAGCGTCGATTCGGCGGCCCAGGCCAGTTGCGGGGCGACGGCAGCGGCGCGGCCGGCATAGTGACGCGCCGCGTTGCGGTCGCCCAGCCGCTCGGCTTCCAGATAGAGCCCGCGCAGACCGAGCAGCCGCATTTCGGGATCGTCGAGCATGGCCTCGAATTTTTCGCGCGCGCCTTCATGGTCGCCTTCGAGCAGCGAGGCCTGCGCTTCCAGGAGATGGATCAGCGGCTCCTGGTCGGAGCGGATCAGCTTGGCCGCTTCCTTGGTCTTCTTGCGCGCCAGCGCACCATCGCCGGCGCCGGCTGCGATCATGCCGGTCGACAGCGCCTGGTAGCCGCGGTCGCGGCGGCGCACGCGGAAATAGCGCGAGATCGTGTACGGGCTGTTCCACAGCGACTTGATCAGCCACCAGACGATCATCACCGCAGCGACGACCGCAACGATCGCCACCGCCGCCACCATCAGGCTGACCTGGTACTGGTAGCCGTTGAAGGTGACGACCATCTCGCCGGGGCGGTCCGCCAGCCAGGCAAAGCCCAGGCCGAGCGCGAAGACGGCGGTGAGAAAGATGAGAATGCGGATCATCGTGTCGTCCTCATGCCTTCATCGCGCCCGCGATCAGCGCGTCGACCTGGGTCTCGACCTCGATGCGCGCTTTCAGTTTGCCGGCAAAGTCGGCGCCCGCTGCCTTGACCGCATCCGGCAGCGTTGCATATTCGCTGAGCGCCTTGGCGTAGTCGCCCTGGTTGACCGCCACTTCCATGCGCGCCACGGTTTCAGGCGCGCCGGCGCCTTCTACGGCGCCGATCGGCCGCACCTTGACCAACGATTCGGCACTCGACAGAAGGTTCTGGAAGAAGCCGGCATTTTCGTCGACCGGCGTCGCGGCAGCGACCATTGCATTGGCCGCGGCATCGGCCTCGCCGGCGATTTGGGTGCGGGTCGGGACGCCCTTTTCGGCATAGGGACGCAACGCCGCGATC
This sequence comes from Mesorhizobium sp. 128a, assembly GCF_053848025.1. Classification (NCBI taxonomy): domain Bacteria; kingdom Pseudomonadati; phylum Pseudomonadota; class Alphaproteobacteria; order Hyphomicrobiales; family Phyllobacteriaceae; genus Mesorhizobium; species Mesorhizobium sp. 128a. Next base: position 3,374 of record NZ_JBSPKY010000021.1, read on the forward strand.
TGCGGCGCGTCGGGCGAGATAGCCGCGAAAGTTTCCAGCTCGGCGGCGAACGGCGCGCCGCGGTCGAGCGCCGCCTTGAGCGCCGACGCGGCGATGGCCATCGCGATCTTCGGCTGCGAGGCCTGCGCCTCCACCTTGCCGGAGAGCTGCGTCACCGACTGTTCAAGTGCAGCGATCTTGCCTTCCTGCGTCTTGGCTGCCTCGCCGGCCGATTTCACCAGCGCATCCAGACTTGAAAGCTTTTCGTTGAGCGGCGCGAGATCGACCGGCGCCGCGTTGCCGGCTGGGCCAAGCGCCGCAACCGCCGTCTCGATCTGCTTGACCTTGTCGCCAAGCGCGGCAAGTCCGGCATTGTCGCCGCCGCCGCCTTGCTCGACCGCCGATTTCAGCGATGCGACATCGGCCTTGACCTGATCCAACGCCGACGACAGCCCGTCGACCTTGGCCGTTGCGGCGCCATTGCCGCCGGCTTCCCTGAGGTCGGCGATTTCGCGCTTCAGCGAAGCGATCTCGCCATTGACGCCCTCGAGCGAGACGGTGCCACCGCCCGACCCCGGAGCGCCGAGCACGCCGGCGAACTGCAGGCCGCCGGCGGCAGCCAGCGCGATCACCCCGCCAATGATGCCGGCGGCAATGCCGTTCCCACGCTTCGGCTGCGCTGCCATGGGCTGGTTCCTCATCTCGGCGGCATCAGACGTTTCCTTACGCGCACCCGGCTTGGCTGAGGCATCCTCGAAACTGTAGTCGGAGGTCCGGGCGCGTGGTGGCGTGTCGGAGGCGGCGGGATAAGGCCTTTCCGGTTCGCCGGACACCTTGGCATCGCTCTCCGGCGCGGCCTGCGCCGCGGCGTCGGAGTGCTCCCACGGCTCGAGATCGGCCTGATCGGCATGAACCGGCTCGTCAGGCGTCTCCGGCTGTGCATCGGTCGCAGCCGTTTCGTCGGCCGCGACCGATTCGGCCGGAGCCTCGGCTTCGTCCGCCTTGGCGGCTTCCGCATCGACAACGCGCGAGACAGCGCCGGGCTCGAGTTCGATGGTCACCGGCTCGCGGCGGCTTTTTGAATGTCGCATCTTCGGCGTCTTGACCATGCCTGGGCTCCGCAATCCTGCTTCGTCTGGGCGCCCGATGGCGCGTGATGGTTTGAAAAATGGTCTAGCACATCATCATCTGGTGAAAAGGGGCGGCGTGATGACACGGGGCTCAGTCGCCACCGTGCAACAGATCAAGCAGCGCCTCCTCCCGCGGTTCCCGCGCAACTCGTATTTTTTTGCCGACGGTATCGCCAAGCGTCGCTGCTATCCGTTCGGAAAGGGCAAAAGCCTGTGTCTTTTCAAAGAGATCGTGCAGTCCCGCCCGGCTGGCCAAGGTCTGCATCACCACCGCCGCCCTGGCCGAATAGAGCAGTACCGCATCGACCGCCTGACCGGACAGGCACACACGGACCTGATCGTCGGAATATTCGAGCGCAACCGTGTCGTAGGTCTCGATGGCGCGGACCTCGATGCCGGCCTGTCGCAGCCGTGCCTCGAAGGCCGGAAACCGCACGCGCCCTGAGAGATAGAAGATCGCCTTGCCGGACAGGCCGGCGGCAATCGCTTCGGCCAGCTTCTCGGCATCGCCCGGCCCTTCGCTGACCGACAGAAATCCCGCCGCACGCGCTGCTTCAGCCGTCCTTGCGCCAACGGCATGGCAAGGCAAGGCGGCGAGCGCGTCGACGAGCTCTTTCGGCGCATGGCGCACGGAATTGGCGCTGGTGATCGCAACGGCCGCGGCGTTGTCGCTCATAGCATCGACGCCAACCGGCAGTGTCACCGTTTCGGTCAGAGGCAGAAGGATCGGCTCAAATCCCAATTCCTGCAGCCGCCGCATGGTGCGCGATGCCCCGGGTTGCGGCCGCGTCACCAGGACACGCATGTCAGACCCAGCCGTCGAAGAAGGTTTCGCCGGCCTTGGCCCGTACCGTCCTGGCGGCGTCCGTGCCGATATCAGCGGCATCCAGCGCCAGCCCTTCAGCCTTAACCTCATGCGATTGTGTGCCATCGGGCGAAATGATCAGCCCCGCGAAAACCAATTTTCCGCCCGCTACAGTCGCATAGCCGGCGATCGGTGTGCGGCAGGAGCCGTCGAGCGCCGCCAGGAAGGCGCGCTCACAGGCCAGCGCCTGGCCTGTCGGCACATCATGGATGGCCACCAGCATCTTTTCGACAGCGCTGTCACCGATGCGGGTCTCGATGCCGATCGCGCCTTGCCCCGGCGCCGGCGGAAAAGCGTCGAGCGGCATCAGATCGGTGACGACATGGCCGAGCCCGAGCCGCTTCAGCCCGGCATGGGCGAGGATAGTGCCTTCGGCGACGCCTTCCTCCAGCTTGCGCAGCCTGGTCTGCACATTGCCGCGAAACATCACCACGTCGAGGTCCGGCCGCATGCGCCGGATCAGCGCTTGGCGCCGCAGCGAGGACGAACCGACCTTGGCGCCTTGCGGCAAGTCGATAATGCGTTTCACGGCCTTGCCGATGAAGGCATCGCGCGCATCCTCGCGCGGCAGGAAGGCGGAAAGCTCAAGTCCATCCGGCAGCACTGTCGGCATGTCCTTGGAGGAATGCACCGCGATGTCGATCGTGCCGGCGAGCAGCGCCTCTTCGATCTCCTTGGTGAACAGGCCCTTGCCGCCGGCTTCTGACAGCGGCCGGTCCTGGATACGATCGCCGCTGGTCGAGATGACGACGACCTCGAACGCTTCCGCCGGCATGCCATGCGCTGCCATCAGCCGCGCCTGCGTTTCATGCGCCTGCGCCAGCGCCAGTGGACTGCCGCGTGTTCCGATTTTCAAAGTTTGCATGGCGCGCGGTCCGTGATAACCCCCGGCTGGCTTTGCGTTTCCGGCACTCCCTCTAAAGGGGAACGTCCGGCGACACAATCTCTGGAGACAGCGACGAATTGATCCGCGTTCTGGGCATTGAGACGAGTTGCGACGAGACCGCCGCCAGCGTGGTGACGCTGGATGGCGCCTCCGCACCGGTCATTGCGTCCAACATCGTGCTCAGCCAGATCGAGGAGCATGCCGCCTTTGGCGGTGTCGTGCCCGAGATCGCCGCGCGCGCCCATGTCGAGGCGCTGGACGGCATTGTCGAGGCGGCCCTTGCCGATTCGGGCACAGCGCTTGCCGACATCGACGCCATTGCCGCCACTGCCGGCCCCGGCCTTGTCGGCGGGCTGATCGTCGGTCTGATGACGGCCAAGGCAGTTGCCGCGGCGGCCGGCAAGCCGCTGATCGCCATCAACCACCTCGAAGGCCATGCGTTGACCGCCAGGCTGACCGACGGGCTCGACTTCCCTTATCTGCTGCTGCTGGTCTCCGGTGGCCACACCCAGATCGTCGCCGTGCGCGGCGTCGGCGACTATCAGCGCTGGGCGACGACCATAGACGATGCGCTGGGCGAAGCTTTCGACAAGACGGCGAAAATGCTCGGCCTGCCCTATCCGGGCGGCCCGAACGTCGAAAAGGCGGCGGCCTCGGGCGACGCGACGCGCTTTGCCTTCCCACGGCCGATGAAGGGTTCGGCGCAGCCCGATTTCTCCTTCTCCGGCCTCAAGACCGCCGTGCGCCAGGCGGCGACCGCCATTCAGCCCCTGAGCGAGCAGGATGTCGCCGACATCTGCGCCTCGTTCCAGGCGGCGGTGGCCGACGCACTGGGCGACCGCGTGGCCCGCGCGCTTGCCCGCTTCCGCCAGGAATTTCCCGACAAGACCACGCCGTCACTGGTCGTTGCCGGTGGCGTCGCCGCCAACAGCACGATCAAGGCGACACTGCAGAAGCAGTGCGCCGAGGCCGGCTTTGCCTTTGTGGCGCCGCCGCTGAAACTGTGCACCGACAATGCGGCGATGATTGCCTGGGCCGGCATCGAGCGACTACGGGCGGGGCTGTCGCAAGAGAACGGCTTCGATTTCGTGCCGCGTTCGCGCTGGCCGCTGGACTCGATCTCGGCGCCGATGGTCGGCTCCGGCCGACGCGGAGCGAAAGCATGAGCGCCAGCACGACAAGCGGCAGGGACAAGACCGGCTGGCGCGTCGCGGTGCAGGGCGGCGGCGCCTGGGGCACCGCGCTGGCGCTCGCCATGCTGCGTGCCGGCCATGATGTCCGGCTCTACGCCCGCGACGAAGAAACGGTCACCGCACTTCGTGGTGGGGCGAACCCGCGCTACCTCCCCGGTATCGCCATCGAGCCCGGCATGGCGGCGACGAGCGATATCGGCGCTGCCCTCGCCGATGCCGACTGCGTGCTGGCCGTGGCGCCCGCACAATCGCTGCGCGCCATGCTGACGACGGCAAAGCCTCATATGCCGCAAGGCGTCCCGCTGGTTCTCTGCGCCAAGGGCATTGAGCGCGACACCGGCGCGCTGCTGTCGGCCATCGTCGCGGACATCCTGCCGCAAACCCCGGTTGCGGCCCTGTCCGGTCCGAGCTTTGCCACCGATGTCGCGCGGGGCCTGCCAACCGCTGTCGTCGTCGCCGCGCGCGACGAGACTTTGGCGGCCGAGCTTGCCGCCCGGTTTTCGGCGCAAAATCTGCGCTGCTATTCCAGCGACGACCTGATCGGCGTCGAGATCGGCGGCGCGCTGAAGAATGTCTTTGCCATCGCCGCCGGTGCCGTCACCGGCGCCGGGCTCGGCGCCAGCGCCCAGGCCGCCATGGTTACGCGCGGCTTCGTCGAATTGCGCCGCATTGGCGCCGCCTTCGGCGCCAGGCCGGAGACGCTGATGGGGCTGTCCGGCCTCGGCGACCTGTTGCTCACCTGCTCTTCCGCCCAGTCGCGAAATTTCGCCTATGGCCTGGCGCTCGGACAAGGCAAACCCTTGGCCGGCCTGCCGCTCGCCGAAGGCGTGCCCACGGCGGCAATCGCCGCCCGCATCGCCACCGAGCGCGACATCGACGCGCCGATCATCGCGGCAGTGTCGGCGATACTGGACGGCACGATCACCATACGGCAGGCTGTAACGGCATTGATGACCCGGCCGCTGAAGACCGAAACCGATCTCTGATCCCAAACAAACCGGAGTTTTGAAAACATGCTGTTTGCGTTGGTATGCAAGGACAAGTCCGGAAGCCTGCAGGTGCGTGTCGACACGCGGCCCGCCCACGTCGCCTTTCTCGAGGGCCTGAACGCCGACAAGAAACTGGCCTTTGCCGGCCCCTTCCTCGATGCCGACGGCAAGCCGAATGGCAGCCTTGTCGTCGTCGAGGCGCCGGACCTCGCCGCCGCGCAGGCGCTGTCGGCTGCCGACCCCTATGCCAAGGCAGGGCTGTTTGAAACAGTCGAAATCCGCCAGTGGAACTGGACCTTCAACAAGCCCGCGGCTAGTTAATTCAGCCCACGCCAAAGAGGAAGAAAGACATGAACTACTGGCTGTTCAAATCCGAACCCTCGGTGTTTTCCTTCGAGGCGCTGAAGGCCAAGGGCAAGGCCGGCACGCAATGGGACGGCGTGCGCAACTATGCGGCGCGCAACAACATGAAGGCGATGCAGATCGGCGATCTCGGCTTCTTCTACCACTCCAATGAAGGGCTGAATGTCGTCGGCATTGCCGAGGTCTGCGCGCTTGCCCATCCTGACTCGACGACCGACGATCCGCGCTGGGAATGTGTCGACATCCGCGCCTTCAAGGACGTGCCGAACCCGCCGACGCTGGAACAGGTCAAAGCCAATCCCAAGCTGGCCGAGATGGCGCTGGTGCGGCTCGGGCGGCTTTCGGTGCAGCCGGTGACTCCGGCCGAATGGAAGGAAGTCTGCCGCATGGGCGGCCTGACGCCGGCTCCGTGACGGTCCTCACGCCGAACAGCGCGAGAAAGTTCATTCTCGACAACACGGCGCTGATGGCGCCGCCGCATGTGCCGGAAATTTTTCTGCGGCTTGCCGACGAGGCCCACGACCTCTGGCAGCGGACCGAGGACGAACTGACCGAAATCGGCTTGCCGCCGCCCTTCTGGGCCTTTGCCTGGGCCGGCGGGCAAGGCCTTGCCCGTTGCGTGCTGGACAATCCGTCCAATGTGCGGGGAAAACGCGTGCTCGACTTCGCCTCCGGCTCCGGCCTTGTCGCCATCGCCGCAGCCAAGGCCGGTGCTTCGCAAGTGATCGCCACCGACATCGACCCATTCTGCGAAACCGCTGTTCGCCTCAATGCCGAAGCCAATGGCGTTGCAATCGAGTTTTGCGGCACCGACTGCATCGGCACGGACGCCGGCTGGGACGTGGTGCTGGCCGGCGACGTTTTCTACGACAGATCCTTTGCCGACAGGCTGATGCCGTGGTTTTCGACGCTGAAGGCGCGCGGCGCCGACATCCTTGTTGGCGATCCCGGCCGCTCCTATCTGCCGAAGACAGGGCTGGAGCCGCTGGCCGCCTACGAAGTGGCGGTCACGCGGGCGCTGGAGGATGCCGAAGTCAAGCGCACCACCGTGTGGCGCTTCGCTTGACGGCACTGCCGAACAGGCGTTCCATCGCGCATTGATTTCGAAGAATACGCATGTCTTTTCCCAAACCGTCAGGCTTTGGGCGGCATGCTTGAGGGGAGGACTTTATGGATTTTTCAGCAGTGAACTGGCTGGCGGTGATTGTCGCGGCCGTGCTGGCGTGGCTGTTCGGCGCCGTCTGGTACATGGCTTTGAGCAAGCCGTGGCTGAAGGCGGCCAAGCTCGATCCGGCAACGATGAGCAAATCGAAACTGCCCTTCGTCATCTCCTTCATTGCCGAACTCATCATGGCGCTGGTTGTTGCTCTGGTTGTCGGGGCGATGACCGGCGGCGAGCCGGCCCTTACCGCCGGCCTGGTCTTCGGCTTCGTGCTCTGGCTCGGCTTTGTCGCCACGACGCTGACGGCCAACCACCGCTATGAAAATTTCGGCTGGGACCTGACCCTGATCGACGGCGGCCACTGGCTCGGCGTGCTTTTGATCATTGGCGCGGTGATCGGCTGGTTCGGCGCACCGGTCGTCGCCGGCTGAGGCCTGTCGCGATCGTCAGGTCTGCGTCCTGGCGACTTCCTCAAGCAGCCATTCGCGGAAGGCGATGATGCGCGGATCGTCGGCAGTGTTTTCGGGATAGACCAGGAAATAGGCGAATTCGGCCCCTACGCGCAGGCCGAGTTCGAAGGGCTGCACCAGCCTGCCTTCGGAAAGGTCGTTTGCCACCATGGCGAAATCGGCGAGCGCGACCGCATTGCCTTCGAGCGCTGCCTGAACGGCATCGGTGGAATTGCCGAACACGATGGTCCGGCTGTCGTCGAAATCGGTGACGCCGGCAGCCGCCATCCACATGCGCCAGTTCGGCCAGGTCACGCCTTGTCGCGCCCATTCGATATGGGCAAGCGTGTGGTTGAACAGATCGCGCGGCTCGCGCAGGGGCGGACCGGACCGCAGCAGCCCCGGACTGCACACCGGAATGATGATGTTATCGAACAGACGATGGGCGCGAAGGCCCGGATATTTGCCGATGCCGAAGCGGATGCCGACATCGACGTCGTCGAGCTCGAAATCCCGCAATGTGTAGGCGATGTCGAATCGGAGCTCGATATCGGGCTGACGCTTGCGAAAATCGTCGACGCGCCGCATCAGCCATTTTGATGCGAACTGCGCGTCGAGCGTCACCTTCAACAATGCCGTGCCGCGCGTCGCCTTGCGCGCCCGCGACACAGCCCGGTTGAGCAGGTCGAGCGCATCGATGGAGGCCTCGAACAGCAGCGTGCCCGCCGCGGTCAGCCGGATGGTGCGGCTGGTGCGCGTGAACAGCACCAGCCCGAGCTGATCCTCGATTTCCTTGATCTGGTGGCTGACTGCGGCAGGCGTTAGGCCGAGCTCGTCGGCAGCGCGGGTGAAATTGAGATGCCGAGCCGCCGCTTCCAGCGTCCTCAGCGCGCGGGTTCCAGGCAGAAGGCGGGACATGCCATCCTCAAACAAAACTTGATGATCTGAAAAGAACTACTCGTTTCTCTTCGCGATTTCAATGCGGCATGATGCATCCATCGAAACACCATCAAGCCGGATTTGATATCCGGCGGAACCGGAGCACATCATGTCCATCATCGTTCTGAACACGCCAGCCACTCGTCCGTCCTGTCTCCTCGCCATCACCGATTGGCTTCGCCAGGCAAGGGTCGCGATCAACCTGCCCCGCCAGGATGTCGAGCATTTGTCGGATCGCCAACTGCGCGACATCGGCGCCAGACGCAAGGACGTCACCCGGGCAGTGGACCGGGAACTGGGCAGGTTGGGACTGCTGGATATCGGTTGGCAACGGAATAAGGGAATAGGGCAATAGGGAGGGGGAATAGAGACCACTCAGCTGCTAATCTCCCCTACCTCACCACCCTCACCACCGTCCTATCCGAAATCAGTGGAAATAGCCTTGCCATCGTCCTCGCGGTCACCGCCACGCAGCCTTGCGTCGGCGTGAAGCCGGGGCGCGCCAGGTGGAAGAAGATGGCGCTGCCGCGGCCGCGCCGGCGCGGCGCCATGTTCCAGTCGAGCACCAGGCAGGCGTCATAGAGGCGATCGTCGCGCCGCATCCGCTCATGGCTGGCGCCGTAGGGGATTTTCACCGGCCGATTGTAGTTGCGGTCGTCCGGCACCTCGCACCAACCGAGATCCGGGCCGATCAGCGCCATCGCCAGCCGGGTTTTGCGGGCCGCCGGAAAATGATCGCCGCGAAAATATCCCGACAGAATCCGCATCTCGCCAAGCGGCGTTGCACCGTCACCTTCGCGCTTGTTGGCCGAGATGCCACCGCGTCCGAGCGCACAGGCAAACACCTTGCTGCCGGCCTGCAAAATCCCCTGGCTGGGGTTGCCGGGCCTCGCCCGCACCACCAGCACACGCAGCCCTTTTGGCAAAATTGCGCCGGCTGCATTGCGAACGCGTTTTTTCTTGTATGATCGTGTCACGGAACAAATCACTGTGATCGGACTGTTGCGCCGGTCAGCTTCCGCATAAATGGGGGTCGGTCAACTGAAAATTCTTTTCAAAACAACGGATTGATCCATGACATCACGTACCATTCTTATCGTTGACGACGATGACGACCTGCGCGGAACCCTCGTCGAGCAACTGGCCCTTTACGAAGAATTCGACGTGCTGCAGGAAGCGACCGCCGCCAAAGGCGTCGCCGCGGCGCGCGGCGGGCTCATCGACCTGCTCATCATGGATGTCGGCCTGCCCGACATGGATGGCCGCGAGGCGGTGAAGATCTTGCGCAAGGGCGGTTACAAGGCGCCGATCATCATGCTGACCGGCCACGACACCGATTCCGACACGATTCTGGGCCTGGAAGCCGGCGCCAACGACTATGTCACCAAGCCGTTCCGCTTCGCGGTGCTGCTCGCCCGTATCCGCGCGCAACTGCGCCAGCACGAGCAGAGCGAGGACGCCACCTTCTCGGTCGGTCCCTACACCTTCAAGCCTAGCCAGAAGCTTCTCATCGACCAGCGCGGCGCCAAGGTGCGGCTGACCGAGAAGGAGGCCTCGATCATCAAATATCTCTACCGCGCCGATCAGAAGGTGGTGACGCGCGACGTACTGCTCGAGGAAGTGTGGGGCTACAATTCCGGCGTCACCACGCACACGCTGGAAACCCACGTCTACCGGCTGCGCCAGAAGATCGAACGCGATCCTTCCAATGCTGAAATTCTTGTGACAGAAAGCGGCGGCTACAAGCTGGTTCCTTAAACATTTCATTATTCAATAGGCGGTCGGGGCGGGACTGTTTCAGGGTACGATCCGGCTGGAGGGCCTGGATCGACCCGCGCATCGGCCCGAAAATCGATTCGGTTTTTGGGCAGAACGATGCGCAGATTGAAAAATGTTGGAGCGTACTTTGCGTGACCAGGAGGACGCGCGGCGCTCTAAGGGAGGGATTGGACTGACCGTTCGGGGACGCAGCTAGAGATGGCGCTGGATGACGACATCCGCATCCTGTCCGCCGTGAAACTCTTTGAGGGTTTCACGCAGGAACAGCTGCGCCTGCTCGCCTTCGGCGCCGAGGCCACCCATCTGCAGGCCGACCGCAAGCTGTACCGCGAAGACGACGAAGCCGATTCGGCGTATATCGTGGTCAGTGGGAAGATCGTGCTCTACCGCGAGCAGGATGGCGACCGCATCCCCATCGGCACCGCCGGTCCCGGCACGATCCTCAGCGAACTGGCGCTGATCGCCGACTCAAGGCGGCTGACCAGCGCATCGGCCGAGACCGATTCCGAAGTGATCCGCCTCAGCCGCAAGATGTTCCGTCGCATTCTCGAGGAGTACCCCGACGTGGCGGTGAAACTGCACCAGCGCATCCTCGAAGATTTCCAGGCCATGATCGCCCGCATCGAGAAGCTGGCGCCGCGGTTTGGCGGGTAGGCTAATTGCCGTCTCGGACGGGTTTTGGCCTGAACAGGCACCAGAATGGCTTTCCCGGTGCAAGTTCAGCTTGGCCGAGGAGTTGAAACCCGCAACGCTCATAGAAAGCCAAATTGTTGCGTTGTGCGGTTTCGAGAAAAGTCCCTGTCGAGGCAGTATCTCTTTCGGCAAGATCGCAATAAGCCCTGATGAGCGCGCCGCCCGCCCCCTTTCCCTGCATCGAGGGGTGAACGCCCAGGACTCCAAGATAAAAATGCGGTTCCTGCGGTTTGTATTTCTCGCTGATGGCGTCAGCCTTCTCGAAGCGCGAAGCCATCGATGCCTGCCTTTGCTGAAGCAGAGCCCATCTCTCCTGGTGAGCCGGGAGCCATTCAGGCCGACGCACATCATAGCCCATCACCGCACCCAGGATGCGGCCTTCGCTCTTTAACAGCAGCACAGGCATTCCCAGCGCGAGGCGCGCCGCCATCAGGATCGAAAAGAACTCCGTCACCAGCCCCTGACGCTGCGCAGGATCGCCCGAGAAGAAAAACGCCATCTGCGGATCATCGGCAAAGGCAGCCGCCAGACAGTCGGCGGCCGAAGTCACATCCGGATCTTCTGCTGCCAGTATTTCCAATCAGCGACTCCTTCGGCCCATGGCCTAATCCAGGTCGAACCGTGCAATCACCGGCACATGGTCCGACGGCCGGTCCCAGCTGCGTGCCTCGCGCAGGATTTCGTAGCCGGCAAAACTTGGCACCAGGTTCGGTGACGACCAGACATGGTCGAGCCGGCGGCCGCGGTTCGACGCCTCCCAGTCCTGCGCGCGATAACTCCACCAGGTGTAGAGTTTTTGCTCAAGCGGCACGTTGAGCCGCATCAGGTCGACCCAGTCGCCAGCGATCCGCATCGCCTCGAAATTTTCCGTCTCGACCCGCGTGTGGCTGACGACGTTGAGCAATTGCTTGTGCGACCAGACATCGTGCTCCAGCGGCGCGATGTTGAGGTCGCCGACCAGGATCGAGGCAGATGCCTCGTCATGCGCGGCGCGGATGGCATTCATCTCGGCGACGAAATCGAGCTTGTGGCGGAACTTGCGGTTGATTTCGGGATCGGGCTCGTCGCCGCCGGCCGGAACGTAGAAATTGTGGATGAGGATCGCTTTGCCGCCGGCCTGTACCTTGATGGACAGATGGCGGCTGTCGTCGATCTCGCAGAAGCGCCGCTTCTCGATCACCTCGATCGGCCGCCGCGCCACCGTCGCCACGCCGTGATAGCCCTTCTGGCCGTGGAAGGCGATGTGTTGGTAGCCGAGTTTGCGGAAGGCCTTTTCCGGAAACAGCTCGTCGGGAACTTTGGTCTCCTGCAAGCAAAGAACATCCGGCACATACTCGTTGAGCAGCCGCTCGACGATCGGCATGCGCAGGCGCACGGAGTTGATGTTCCAGGTAGCAACTGTGAAGGGCATGCAGGAGTCCGGTCCGAAGCAGCGAAGATCCTGCCGGGACAGCCCGACAGGATTTTGTGCCTATAAAATTGGTCCTGGAACTACTGCCAGCCGCAAGGCCTAAAAACAAGCGGGCGCCAACCCCCGATGCAGGAGGAGCGCCTGCGGTGGCAGAACGCTATCTGGTCTTCGTGTTCAGCTCGCGATTGGCCGTATAATCGATGGCAAAGGTGTCCGGCGGAAAGCTGACGCCTTCCTTGGTGTTGTAGATCATCACGGTTGTGTCCTTGCCCTGCGCGTCGGTGATGGTCCACTGGCGCAGGTCGTAGGATTTCGGATCGAACATCATTGTGATCTTCGAATTGCCGAACACCGACTTGTCGGCGAGCTGGATGGTGGTGAGGTCGCTCTCTTCCTTGATCGATTTTACGCGGCCGCCGGAGAGATCGATCCGGTTGTCGAGCAGAAGCTTCAGCGGCGTCTTCGACAGCGGATAAAGATCGGACGTTTTCAGTCGTTGATTGAGGATGACCACCGACTTGCCGTCGGAGATCACCCGGAAATTCGACTTGCCCTCATAGTTGAAGCGGATCTTGCCCGGCCGCTCGAGGAAGAACTTGCCGCCGGTCTGCTGGTTGTTGGGCCCGAACTGCACGAACTCGCCGCTCATCGATTTGACCGAGGAGAAGTGGTCGGCGATCTTCTGCGCCGTTGGCGGCACCGCGGCTTGCGCCGAGGCCAGGAGCTGGAACCCCGGCATGACATTGACGGCCGCGGCGCCGGCAAGCATCAGGCCGAGGCCGAGCAACTGACGGCGGTTTGGAGCGAAATCGCTGATCGCGGAAGGATCGTTTTTCATGCCGGTCACTCTCGTGTGGTGTGTGTCTCGTTGCAGTCCGTGGACCCCCAGTTAGACTTAAGTTTGGCGGCCGAACGGCACTCAGTCGCTGTAACGCACCAAAAGGTTCAAGGTTGCCGCCGGTCGTTTCAGCCGATCAGAACTTGTCGTCCTCCGTCGGCACCAGGATCTCGCGTTTGCCGGCATGGTTGGCCGGGCCGACAATGCCTTCCTTCTCCATCTTCTCGATGATCGAGGCGGCGCGGTTGTAGCCGATGCCGAGCCGGCGCTGGATGTAGCTGGTCGAGGCCTTGCCGTCGCGCAGCACCACTGATACCGCCTGGTCGTAAGGATCGTCGGAATCCTCGAAATTGCCGCCACCGCCACCGCCCTTGCCTGACGGCTCGTCGTCATCGTCCTCGCCGTCATCCTCGGTGATGGCGTCGAGATATTCGGGCACGCCCTGCAGCTTCAGATGCGCGACGATCCTCTCCACCTCGTCGTCGGAGACGAACGGGCCGTGCACGCGCTGGATGCGGCCGCCGCCGGCCATGTAGAGCATATCGCCCATGCCGAGCAGCTGTTCGGCGCCTTGCTCGCCCAGAATGGTGCGGCTGTCGATCTTCGACGTCACCTGGAAGGAGATACGGGTCGGGAAATTGGCCTTGATGGTACCGGTGATGACGTCGACGGACGGGCGTTGCGTCGCCATGATCACGTGGATGCCGGCCGCACGCGCCATCTGGGCCAGGCGCTGGACAGCACCTTCAATGTCCTTGCCGGCGACCATCATCAAATCGGCCATCTCGTCGATGATGACGACGATGTAGGGCATCGGTTCGAGGTCGAGATTCTCGGTCTCGTAGATCGCCTCGCCGGTCTGGCGGTCAAAGCCGGTCTGCACGGTGCGCGAGATCTTCTCGCCCTTCTTCTCGGCCAATTGCACGCGGGCGTTGAAGCCGTCGATATTGCGCACGCCGACCTTGGACATCTTGCGGTAGCGGTCTTCCATCTCGCGCACGGTCCATTTCAGCGCCACCACCGCCTTCTTCGGATCGGTGACGACCGGCGTCAGCAGATGCGGAATGCCGTCATAAACGGAGAGTTCGAGCATTTTCGGATCGATCATGATCAGCCGGCAGTCCTGCGGCGTCAGCCTATAGAGCAGCGACAGGATCATGGTGTTGATGGCGACCGACTTGCCCGAGCCGGTGGTTCCGGCGACCAGCACGTGCGGCATCTTGGCGATGTCGACGATAACCGCCTCGCCATTGATGGTCTTGCCCAGCGCCAGCGCCAGCTTCGCCTTGGTGGTCTCGAAATCGCGGCTGGCCATGATCTCGCGCAGATACACGGTCTCGCGCTTGGCATTCGGCAGTTCGATGCCGATGGCGTTGCGGCCAGGCACCACGGCGACACGGCAGGCAATGGCACTCATCGAACGGGCGATGTCGTCGGACAGACCGATGACGCGTGACGATTTGATGCCGGGCGCGGGTTCCAGCTCATAGAGCGTGACCACCGGACCGGGCCGCACCGCAATGATCTCGCCCTTGACGCCGAAATCTTCCAGCACGCCCTCGAGCAGGCGCGCATTCTGCTCCAACGCATCCTTGGAGAGGCTGGCATCGCGCACCACATTCTTTGGCTCGGACAGAAAATGCAGCGACGGCATTTCGAATGTTTCGGAGCCGATCAGCGAGGTCTGCGCCTCGCGCTGGACGCGGGCGCCTGGAGCCGGACGTGGCGCAGGTGCCGCGACACGGGTCGCCGCATCGGAGCGGAAGTTCTGCACCTTGGCGTTCGGCGCGGCACGGCGCTGGAATGGCTCGTCGTCGAGTTCGACCTCCTCGTCGCCATTGTCGAACCCGGCGTCGAGGACGTCGTCATCATCAGGATCGACGGAAACGCTGCGATCATTGACCATGGCGGCGAAGAATTCCGGCTCGACGCGGGCGCGGCCATCCGGGCTCATCCGCGATTCGGCGAACTCGGCCGATTCGACCCGTTCGGCGGCACGGCGCCATGCGGTGGAGCGCTGCTCCATCTCCGGCTCATACTCGTCGCGCTCCTGCTGGCGACGTACGGCGCGGCGATGCATCCAGGCGCGGAACGACAGCCACCAGTGGGTGATGGCGCCGAGCGCCAATATGCCCTCGTCGCCCTCGTCCTCGTCTTCGTCGAAGAGCAGGTCGTCCTCTCGGGGATCGGGCTCGGCAGTGCGCTCCATGACGGCAAAGCCGTTCTTGCGCGCAATCAGCGCCGAGCCATAGGCAAACAGCCACAGCGCCGGCGCAATGAGCACCATGGCGATGACGCTGGCAACGATCCCGGTCGGGTAACCGCCAATGACCAGGCCGGGGATATTGAGCACCATGTCGCCGAACACGCCGCCGAGGCCGGTCGGCAGCGGCCAGGTCTTGGGCGGCACCACGCAGCCGGCGATTGCGGCGGCAAGCAGCGCGAAACCGAACCAGGCGAGGCCGCGCTTCGGCAGCCTGTCGACGCCACGTGCCGAAAACAGCAGAAAGCCCCAGATCACCGCCGGCACCAGGGCGGCGACCGCGGCCAGGCCGAAGAACTGCATGGCGAGGTCGGAGAACACCGCCCCGGCATAGCCCATGGCGTTGGTGACGATGTTGTCGGTGGCGTGCGAAAAGCTCGGATCGGCGACGTTCCAAGTGGCCAGACCGGCAACGCCGAAGGCAACCAGCGCAAACAGGCAGGCGCCGACCAGTCGCCCGACCTGGCGCCGCGCGAATGCCTGGATGCCGTGCCCCGTATCGGTCAGCGCGAGCGGTGCTGAAGCCCCTGAACGCATGCTTCGTTCCCCGTCTGTTTTTGCCTGGCCGGGCGCATGACGCACTCCGGCAGATTCGGATGCCAGACTATCGGGGGGAAGGTTAAGGCCGCATTAACTATAAGGGCGTGCGCTACGATCTTGCGCAGAGCGCGGCACGGCCGTTTCGACGAAACTCATGCCTGCTGCGACAAAGGGATGCCAGCGGTGACGCAAGATAGTTTTTCTCGCTTTGACAGCGTCGGCTTTTCGTAGACCTTTTTCATGGTGACACGTCCTGTTTGTGTGAAATCGCGAATCCCGCAATCTTCCACGAGGTGTCACACCGGTGCGGCGCTTGCATCTCCCGTGCGGGAGATGCTGACGGAAATGGCGGGCACTGGCCACGAACGTGATTGCGCGGAATCGTGGCTCGAAGGAATGCTTTGCCAAAAAAGAGGCCCGGAATGACCCGGGCCTCAAAGCGTGAGCCCTTTTCGGGAGCGTCACGACGGGATTCTCCTATATCAATGCGGGACCGGCGGGAGGAGGTTCCGCCGGTCCCGTTGGCAAGTGGCCTTACGGAACCACCTCGCCATGTTGGCTGATGTCGAGGCCCTCGACCTCTTCCTGGGTGCTGGGCCGCAGGCCGACCAGCGCCTTGACGATGTAGAGGATCACGAGGGTGGCGATCGCCGTCCATATGATGGTGACGGCAACGCCGTAGACCTGCTTGCCGAGCGATGCGCCCGACGACAGGCTGTTGATCGCCGGATCGGCGAGCACGCCGGTGAGCAGCGCACCGATGATGCCGCCGATGCCATGCACGCCGAAGGCGTCGAGCGAGTCGTCATAGCCGAACATGTGCTTCACCTTGACTGCCGAGATGTAGCAGAGCACGCCGGCGACGATGCCGACGATGAAGGCGCCGGTCGGGTTGACGAAGCCGGAAGCCGGCGTCACCGCGACGAGGCCGGCAACCGCACCCGAGATGATGCCGAGCACGGAAGGCTTCTTGGCAACGATCCATTCGGCAAACATCCAGGCCAGCGCCGCGGCGGCGGTGGCAACCTGGGTGTTGAGCATGGCAGCACCGGCAAGGCCGTCAGCCGCCAGTTCCGAACCGGCGTTGAAGCCGAACCAGCCGACCCACAGCAGCGAAGCGCCGATCACCGAATAGACCAGGTTGTGCGGCGCCATGTTGGCGGTGCCGTAACCTTCGCGCTTGCCGAGAACCAGGGCGCAGACCAGGCCCGCCACACCGGCATTGATGTGGACGACCGTGCCGCCGGCGAAGTCGAGAACGCCAGCCGTGCCGAGGAAGCCGCCACCCCAGACCCAATGCGCGACCGGCACGTAGACGACCAGCAGCCACAACGCCATAAAGATGAGCAGTGCCGAGAATTTCATCCGTTCGGCAAACGCGCCGGCGATCAGCGCCGGCGTGATGATGGCGAAGGTCATCTGGAACATCGAGAAGACGAACTCGGGAATGTTCGCCACGCCGGGCAACCACAGCGACGAGGTGGTGATGCCATGGTGGAAGAACTTCGAGGCGCCGCCGATAAAGCTGTTCATGCTGGCGGAATCATTTGTGGAGAAGGCCAGCGAATAGCCGAACATGAACCACAGGATCGTCACCAGGCAGGTGATGGCAAAGCTCTGCATGATGGTGGCGAGCACGTTCTTCTTGCGCACCATTCCGCCGTAGAACAGCGCCAGGCCGGGAATGGTCATCATCAGCACCAGCGCCGTCGAGGTCAGCATCCAGGCGGTGTTGCCGGTGTCGAGCACGGGCGCCGGCGCCGCCGGGGCGGCAGCCGCGGCCGCCGGGGCTGCTTCCTGCGCGAAGGCGGCGACGCTGCCCCATGCTGCGAGAGCGAGCGAGCCGAGTGCGGCCGCGCGTCCCGTCGTCTTCAAGGTGGAAGGAATATTCATTGAACTCTCCATTGGAATACGTGTTCGCCGCTCAAAGCGCGTCGGTGTCTGTTTCGCCGGTACGGATGCGCACCGCCTGATCGATGCCGAAGACGAAAATCTTGCCGTCGCCGATCTGGCCGGTCTTGGCCGCCGCGGTGATGGCTTCGACGGCCTTGTCGACCAGGTCGGTGCTGACCGCGACTTCGATCTTGATTTTCGGCAGGAAACTGACCGCGTATTCCGCCCCGCGATAGATTTCCGTATGTCCCTTCTGACGCCCGTAGCCTTTGACTTCGGTGACGGTCAGGCCCTGGATGCCGACGGCGGTGAGCGCTTCGCGTACCTCGTCGAGCTTGAACGGCTTGATGATTGCCATCACGATTTTCATAAGGTTTCACCCTTTGCTGTTGCGGTCCCCCGCGTTTGCACACCTTCACCGATCCCAAAGAGCCCGGAGAGTGCCCAACAGGATTCAAGCTCCGTGCCAGTTGCCGAAGCAGGGTGTTAACTCGTTGTAAACAAACGGATTGCCTAGGCCACGGCAGTACGGCGCGCACTGTCACTGGACGGTCACTGATTAAAAAATAGGCAATTTTTTGAAAATGCCTATTCGGCAGGCGGACGCTTCAGGCGGATGAGGCCTTCCTGGGCAACCGAGGCGATCAGTGTGCCATCACGGGCAAACAGCGAGCCGCGGGTGAAGCCGCGCGACCCTTGCGTCGACGGACTGTCCTGCGTGTACAGGATCCAGTCATCGAGGGGATGGCTGCGGTGGAACCACATGGCGTGGTCGAGGCTCGCCGCCTGGATGTCGCGGTCGAAAATGGCGCGGCCATGGGCGAAGGTAGAGGTGTCGAGCAGCGTCATGTCGGAGAGGTAGGCAAGCACCGCCGCCTGAATGCCGCGGTCGGCCGGCACCGGGCCGGTGGTGCGGATCCAGATGTTCTGCTGCGGCTCCAGCTTTTCGCGGCTGGTGTAATGCTTCACCATCACCGGCTTCATCTCGATCGGCCGGTCGCGTTCCCAGTAGCGCTTGATGCCGTCCGGCACCGCTTCGCCGAATTTTCCCAGCAATTCGCGCTGCGACAGCAGGCTGTCGGGCGCCGGCACGTCGCGCGGCATCGGCAGCTGGTGTTCCAGTCCGACCTCGTCCTGCTGGAACGAGGCTTCGAGCGAAAAGATCGCCTGGCCGTGCTGGATCGCCACCACACGCCGCGTGGTGAAGGAGCCGCCATCGCGGATGCGGTCGACCTCGTAGACAATCGGCACCTTGGTGTCGCCCGGCCGCATGAAATAGCCATGCAGCGAATGCACATGACGCTCGGGCTCGACCGTGCGCTGCGCGGCGACCAGCGCCTGGGCGATGGTCTGGCCGCCGAAGACGCGCTGCCAGTCGACCTTGGGGCTGCGACCACGGTACAGATTGTGTTCCAGCTGCTCGAGGTCGAGAATGCTGAGAAGCTCGTCCATGGCCGCTGTCATGTTTCGTGACCTCGCCTTAGAGCAATTCCAGGAAAAGTGTGAGCGGTTTTCCGTCCGGAATTGCGAAAACAAAGACTTAGAGCGGGTTTGCGATTCCATGAAACGCAGAACCGCACTAAGATGCTATGGCGGTTTCCGACAGGAATGGCGGGCAGTCAAGGCCGGAATGTCCCAGCGCGGCGAGGACGGCCGAGACCTCGAAAGGAATTGACATGGCAGACCGCAAGACGGACGCAAAAACCTCGCTTGATGTGCTGGTCGCCGGCGCCGGCTATGTCGGCCTCGCCGCCGCCGTGTCGCTGAAACAGGCGCGGCCGAACCTGGGAGTTGCCGTCGTCGATGCAGCCCCCGCTGGCGTCTGGCAGAAGGATGGCCGCGCCTCGGCGATTGCCGCTGCCGCCTGCCGTATGCTCGACCAGCTCGGCGTCTGGCAGGAAATCGTCGGTCAATCGCAGGCCATAACCGAGATGATCGTCACCGATTCGCGCACCGCCGACCCGGTGCGTCCGGTGTTCCTCACCTTTGACGGCGAGGTCGCGCCGGGCGAACCGTTCGCGCACATGGTCGCCAACCGGGATCTGAACGGCGCCTTGCGCCGCCGCGCGCAAAAGCTCGGCATCGATATCATCGAGGGTGTCGCGGTCGCATCGTTCGACAGCAATGGCGCCGGCGTCACCGTGCATCTGGCCGACGGCGCCAAGCTGAAGGTGCGGCTGCTGGTCGCCGCCGACGGTGTCAATTCCAAATTGCGCGACATGGCCGGCATCAAGACGGTGAAATGGGAGTATGGCCAGTCCGGCATCGTTTGCACCGTGGCGCATGAACGGCCGCACAATGGCCGCGCCGAGGAGCATTTCCTGCCCGCCGGCCCGTTTGCCACTTTGCCGCTGAAGCCCACCGAGGACGGCACCAACCGCTCGTCGTTGGTCTGGGTCGAACGTTCCGAGGATGCCGAGAAACTGGTTTCGGGCGACGATCTCGTCTTCGAGCATGAGCTAGAGCTGCGCTTCGGCCTCAAGCTCGGCGATATCCGCGTTACCGACAAGCCGCGCGCCTGGCCACTCGGCCTTACCATAGCGCGCGCCTTTGTCGCCCCGCGCATCGCCCTTGCCGGCGACGCCGCCCACGGCATCCATCCGATCGCCGGCCAGGGCCTCAATCTCGGCTTCAAGGATGTGGCGGCGCTTGCCGAAGTGGTGGTCGAAGCAGATCGCCTGGGACAGGACATCGGCGCGCTCGACGTACTCGAGCGCTACCAGCAATGGCGCCGCTTCGACACCGTGCAGATGGGCGTCACCACCGATGTGCTGAACCGGCTGTTTTCCAACGACATCGGCCCACTGCGCCAGGTCCGCGACATCGGCCTCGGCCTGGTCGAACGCATGCCCAGGTTGAAAGAGTTTTTCATCCGCCAGGCGTCCGGCCTGTCCGGTGACACGCCGCGGCTGCTCAAGGGCGAGGCGATCTAGCGGATTGGGCCTCGGTATCGTTGAGGTCAGCGCCGCCCCAGCTAGGCTCCTTTCCTCTCCCTCCGGAGGGGGGAGAGGTGGCTCGGCGAAGCCGAGACGGAGTGGGGGAACCACCTGCAATCGCCGCAAACGGACATAGAAAGGGCAGTAGGCGCAAGCATCATTCCGCCTTGTCCCTGAGGGTCGACCCCCACTCCGTCGAGCTTCGCTCGACACCTCTCCCCCGATCGACGGGGCAGAGGAAGAGCCCCTTCCGCAACCGCTGAGGAGGACAGGCAGGTGAGGGGCAGCGCAACGCTTGGAAATAACCTGAAGCCGAATTCGCTGCTCCAAGTGTCGCAACACCCTCAATTCACTTCAAACCCCAGCTTTTGCCTCAGCCTCAGCATCCGCTGGTCGGCAACCTTGAAGCTCTGCTCGCCGCCTTGCGCGACGCGGTTCAGCATCTGCAACAGATCCTCTCGCTCGTGCGGATCGAGGCGTTCGCGCAGGAACGGCGCCAGCTTGTCGATGACTATTGTCGTGTCGTCGATCTGGTCCGAGGCCCATTTGGCGTAGACAACGGCTTCGTCGGTCTTTTTCTGGTTGTCCGCAATCTGCGAAATCACCTCGCGGATGATCGTTTCGCGCTTCGGCAGGATCGGGCCATGCTCCGCAGCCATGGCGGTGATCAGCGTTGCCGCCGCCACCACCGGGTCGTCGATCGCCGTCAGCGGCGACAGAGCCGCCTGCTTGCGCAGCTTCTTGCGCCTTATGTTGCCCTGGACGCGCCCGACGACGTCGGCCACCTCGCGCGCGGCGTCGTTCATGGCCTTCATGCGGTACCACCAGAACGCCGCCGCTCCCAGCACGCCGAGAATAGCAATCAGGAAAGGCATATCGAATTCCCCCGGAAATTCCGGCGACGATAAGAGAACTGCGGCGTTGCTTCAACACGCAAGAATTGCATCCGGTGAAGAAAACAGAGGTGTTTCTTTCAAGCGTCGACACACTGAGATCCCAGGTCTCGCGCCGCCTATCGTCCGGACCCGGCGATGCAAGAACACTACAACAGGCGTTATCGCGCCTATTGCGGCCTCGCCGATACGCTGCGATCGTTCTGGGCCGAACAGGCCGCAGGACCGAGTAGAACACCGCAATGACCCAACGGCTCCAAGGCGACTACGACTACATCATCGTCGGTGCAGGCACCGCCGGCTGCGTGCTGGCCAATCGCCTGAGCGGGGATTCGGGCACACGTGTGCTGCTGCTCGAGGCCGGAGGCAGCGACAATTACCATTGGGTCCATATCCCTGTCGGCTATCTCTACTGCATCGGCAATCCGCGCACCGACTGGATGATGAAGACAGCACCCGAAGCCGGCCTGAACGGCCGCTCGCTGGTCTATCCCCGCGGCAAGGTGCTGGGCGGCTGCACCTCGGTCAACGGCATGATCTACATGCGGGGACAGGCGGCGGACTATGATGGCTGGCGGCAGATGGGCAATGTCGGCTGGGGCTGGGACGACGTGCTGCCTTATTTCCTCAAATCCGAGGACCACCATGGCGGCAAGACCAAGCTGCATGGTTCCGGCGGCGAATGGAAAGTGGCGCGGCAACGCCTGTCCTGGCCGATCCTCAACACGGTGCAGGAGGCGGCCAAGGAATTCGGCATCATGCCGCGCGAAGACTTCAATGACGGCGACAATGAGGGCTCCGGCTTCTTCGAGGTGAACCAGAGCAAGGGCGTGCGCTGGAACACCGCCAAGGCTTTCCTGCGCCCGGCGCTGCGGCGGCCCAACCTTCGCCTGGTCGTCAACGCCCATGTCGAAAAGGTGCTGTTCGACGGCAAGCGCGCGACAGGCGTCCGCTACCGCGTAGGCGGTGAAACCATCGAGGCAAAGGCCGGAAGCGAGGTGCTGCTGACCGCCGGCTCGATCAACACCCCAAAACTGCTCGAGCTTTCCGGTGTCGGCCAGCCGGATCGCCTCGCCGGACTCGGCGTCGATGTCGTCCACGGCAGTCCGGATGTCGGCGAGAATCTGCAGGACCATCTGCAGATCCGCACCGTCTACAAAGTGTCATCGGCCCTGACGCTCAACACGCTGGCCAACAGCCTGACCGGCAAGGCGCGAATCGCGCTGCAATATGCTTTTGCCCGGTCGGGGCCGATGTCGATGGCGCCGAGCCAATTCGGCATGTTCTCGAAATCCGATCCGTCGATGGCGACGCCGGACCTGGAATATCACGTCCAGCCTCTGTCGACCGACAGGCTTGGTGACCCGCTGCACCCGTTCCCGGCGATCACCATGTCGGTCTGCAATCTGCGGCCCGACAGCGTCGGCTCCGTGCATGCGACGGCGCGCGAGCTGGCCGTGCAGCCGGAAATCCGGCTGAACTATCTCTCCACCGTCCGCGACCGCGAGATCGCGCTGCGCTCGGTGCGCCAGGCGCGCTCCATCATGACCGCCAAGGCACTTGAAGCCTTTCACCCGGAAGAAATCCTGCCCGGTCTCGCGCACCAGTCCGACGACGATCTGCTGCACCAGATCGGCTCGATCGCGACTACGATCTTCCATCCCGTCGGCACCTGCCGGATGGGCATGGACGACCGCGCCGTCGTCAGTCCCGATTTGCGCGTGACCGGTATCGAGGGCCTGCGCGTCATCGACGCCTCGATCATGCCGCGCATCGTTTCCGGCAACACTGCTTCGCCGGTGGTGATGATCGCCGAGAAGGCGGCGGACATGATCCGCCGCTCTGTCTGAAGCTGCCGATGCGCAGACTGCTATGACCCCGGCACGTCGTAAATCGCCCTGACCTCGATGGTGCCGATTTCGGCAAGCGGAATCTCGCCGGCGATCTCCAACGCTTCCTCGAGATCATCCGCCTCGATCATGACGAAACCAAGCAATTGCTCCTTGGTTTCGGCGAAGGGACCGTCGGTGATTAGCCGCTTGCCCTGGCGCCGCCGGACGGCCTTCGACGTTTTGGCCGATTGCAGCGCCTGCGCGATGATCAGCTTGCCTTGCTGGTCCAACGACCGGTCATAGGCCATCGAATCGGCGTCGAGCTTGGCCAGACGGTGCGGCGTCATGGCATGGAGGTCCTTTTCCTCGCCGTAGACCAGACAGACATATTTCATTTCCAGCTCCCTTGCTGCGATGAACCATAGGTGATCACGGTATCATTTGCGCCGTTGCCAGCAGCCGCATGATCGAGAAGGATGACCGCAATGCCGATGACGACAATTGCCGCGAGCAGCCGGCCGAAGCCGGAAGGTCGCGGACAGTCGATCTCTTGCAGCCAAGGGCTTTTGCCGGTGCAGTTCCAATGGGCGGAAAACAGGTTGTTCATCTTGAATCTCCATCCGCCACGAAATCCGTGGCCGCCCGCAGGACGGTCGGCGCCACGACAAGTCGACATTTTTGCACGCAGATTTTTTGAAAAATAATTTTGGCCACGTCGTTGGATCGCCATGCGCGCGCAAACAGCGCGGTGGTCTTCGCCCGCGCCCGCGCTATAGTTGGGAGGAACGCCGCCCGGCCGGCGCTATCGCTGCAATCAAGGAGGACTTCATGGACCGCACCGCAAACGCCGTCTGGCAAGGCAATCTGAAAGAGGGCAAAGGCACGCTCGACACACAGAGCGGCACCCTGAAGGGCACGCCCTATTCGTTCAAGGCGCGCTTCGAGGACGAAAGCGGCAAATCCGGCACCAATCCCGAAGAGTTGATCGCTGCTGCGCATGCCGGTTGCTTCGCCATGCAGTTCTCCCACTTCCTGGCCGAGAACGGCACACCCGCCACCGAACTCGACGCCAAGGCGGTGGTCACGCTGGTTCCGGGCACGGGGATCACCGGCAGTGCCCTCACGGTGGTCGGCAAGGTACCGGGCATCGACGCGGCGAAGTTCCAGGAATTGGCCGAGAAGGCCAAGGCCGGATGCCCGGTGTCGAAGGCGCTCGGCGCCATCAATGTGTCGCTGGACGCGAAATTGGGGTGAGTAGACTTGCCTGATGTGAAACGCCGGCCCGAAGCCGGCGTTTTCATTAGGGACAACAGCCCCACCGCGCGGCTACATCCGGAATCGCTGGCGACCTTAACCGCCCAGCGCATCAAGCTTGGCGCGCAGTGCCGCGACTTCCTGCTCCAGCGCCTCCAATCTCGCCTCCAGGTCGGAGTGAGGCAGGGCCGGCGCACTCCGCTGGGCCGAAAGGGCTGCGACGTCAACCGGTCCAGCGAGAAGATGCACGTAGCGGTCCTCGCGCTGGCCTGGTCCGCGCGGGATTTCCTGGACGAGCGGCGGCCGGCGGCCGATCAGCATGTCCAGCTCACCGCGCAGGTCTTCGATCGACGGGAACCGCGCCATACGCTCGCCCCGCGCCAGGAGCTCATGCGCGGTCTGCGGTCCGCGCAACAGGAGTAAACCGAGCAAGGCCGTCTGCGGCGTGGTCAGCGAGAAGCGCTGCGCCATCTGGTGCTCATAGCGCTCGACGCGCGAGCCGAACATCTGCCGCACCAGCCCCTTCTGCTCAAGCAGCTTGAGCGCCCGGTGCACCTCAGTCTGCTCCAGCGCCATGACAGGCTCGCGCGCCGTCTTCTGATTGGCAGCGGCAAGCGCTGCGTTCAGCGTCAGTGGATAGACATCCGGCGTCAGCTCCTTCTTCTCGATCAGGCAGCCGAGCACCCGGGCTTCGATGGGATTGAGGATGGGTAGGTCTTCGCTCATTGGGTTGGCTATCCTTTGAAGCTGGAGGGACAGCACCCCCCTCTGGCCTGCCGGCCATCTCCCCCGCAAGGGGGGAGATCGGCAGCTTCAGCGCCGTTCGTCCATTCTTGCAAGGTTGAAGATTAAAGAAAGCGGGAAAAACAGCCAATCTCCCCCCTTGCGGGGGAGATGTCCGGTAGGACAGAGGGGAGTGTGAAGGATCACTATCGATGATGATTTCATCGGCAGCGGCCTTTGTTAAACCCTTCTCTCCACCATCATCTTCTTGATTTCCGCAATCGCCTTGGCCGGGTTCAGCCCCTTCGGACAGGTCTGCGCGCAGTTCATGATGGTGTGGCAGCGATAGAGCCGGAACGGGTCTTCGAGATTGTCGAGCCGCTCGCCCTTGGCCTCATCACGGCTGTCGATCAGCCAGCGATAGGCCTGCAGCAGCGTCGCCGGGCCTAGATAGCGGTCGCCGTTCCACCAATAGCTCGGGCACGAGGTCGAGCAGCAGGCGCACAAGATGCACTCGTAGAGCCCGTCGAGCTTCTCGCGCTCCTCATGGCTCTGCAGCCATTCCTTGGCCGGCTCCGGTGACACGGTCTTCAGCCAGGGCTGGATCGAGGCGTGCTGGGCGTAGAAATTGGTGAGGTCGGGCACCAGATCCTTGACCACCTGCATATGCGGCAGCGGATAGACTTTGACGGCGCCGGAAATGTCGTCGCAGCCCTTGGTGCAGGCGAGCGTGTTGGAGCCGTCGATGTTCATGGCGCAGGAGCCGCAAATGCCCTCGCGGCAGGAGCGGCGCAAGGTCAGCGTCGGGTCGATCTTGTTCTTGATCCAGAGCAGCGCGTCGAGCACCATCGGCCCGCAATCGTCCATGTCGACGAAATAGGTGTCGATACGCGGGTTCTCGTCATCGTCCGGCGACCAGCGGTAGATGCGATATTCGCGCAGGTTGGTGGCGCCCTCCGGCTTCGGCCAGGTTTTGCCCGGCTGCACTTTCGAGTTCTTGGGAAGCGTGAGTTCGACCATTACCGCAGGTCCTTTCGGATGACGAGCTTCAGCCCGGACCAGATTTCGTTGACGGCAGCAACCTTGACGTCGACCAGGTCGCGCTTCAGTGCCTCGGCGCGGACGACACCTTCGGTGACGTCGGTCGGCACTTTCGATGCCTTCTTCGGCCACGACACCCAGACCATGCCGTTGCGCTTGATCGCCGCCTCGACATCGCCGAGACGATCCTCGATCTCGGCGCGCTGACGAGCGAAGGCGTGCACGGCGTCGTATTTCAGGGTCGTTCCCGAAATCGCCGACCAGTCGCCCAGTTGGTCGACTTGAGCGAAGGCGACGGCTTCCACGAGACCGTTGAGATCGTCGGGCAACGCGATGAACGCCGCGACCATCCCGTCCTTCAGGCCAAGCTTGGCCGGAAGCGGCGTGCCTGAATATCCTGAGGCCGCCAGCGCCATGGTCAGTATACCCTGGCCTTGGGTGCAATCTTGGCCAAATTGATGCCGCCGTCCTTTTCCGCCAGCAGCGGCTCGGTGTGCACCGGGCGGTAGCTCAGCGTCACCTTGCCGTCTTCGCTGAGCCGCGCCAGCGTGTGCTTGCGCCAGAGCTCGTCGTCGCGGGCCGAGAAGTCTTCCCGCGCGTGCGCGCCGCGGCTCTCCTTGCGCGCTTCGGCGCCGTAGACCGTGGTGATGGCGTTGGCCATCAAATTTTCCAGCTCCAGCGTCTCGACTAGGTCGGAGTTCCAGATCATCGAGCGGTCGAATACCTTTATGTCGTTCAGTTCGGTCCAGATTTCCGAAATGCGCTTGCAGCCATTCTCCAGCGATTCCTGGGTGCGGAACACGGCGGCGTCTTCCTGCATCGCCTTCTGCATCTTTTCGCGCAGCACCGCGGTCGGCGTCGAGCCATTGGCGTGGCGCAGCCGGTCGAAGCGGTCCATGATCTTTTCGACCGAGGCTTCGTTGGGCGAAGGGATCGCCGAATTGCGATCGATGACCTGGCCGGCACGGATCGCCGCCGCACGGCCGAACACCACGAGATCGATCAGCGAGTTGGAGCCCAGCCGGTTGGCGCCGTGCACCGAGGCGCAGCCGGCCTCGCCCACCGCCATCAGGCCGGGCGACACACGGTCGGGATTTTCGGCCGTCGGGTTCAGCACCTCGCCCCAGTAATTGGTCGGCACGCCACCCATATTGTAGTGCACCGTCGGCAGCACCGGGATCGGCTCCTTGGTCAGGTCGACGCCGGCGAAGATCTTGGCCGATTCCGAAATGCCCGGCAGCCGTTCATGCAGCACCGCCGGATCGAGATGATCGAGATGCAGGAAGATGTGGTCCTTCTTCTTGCCGACGCCGCGACCCTCGCGAATTTCCAGCGTCATGCAGCGCGAAACAACGTCGCGCGAAGCCAGGTCCTTGGCCGATGGCGCGTAGCGCTCCATGAAGCGCTCGCCTTCGGAATTGACGAGATAGCCGCCCTCGCCGCGCGCGCCCTCGGTGATCAGGCAGCCGGCGCCGTAGATGCCTGTCGGATGGAACTGCACGAACTCCATGTCCTGCAGCGGGAAGCCGGCGCGCGCGGCCATGCCGCCGCCGTCGCCGGTGCAGGTGTGCGCCGACGTGGCCGAGAAATAGGCGCGGCCGTAGCCGCCGGTCGCCAGCACCACCATCTTGGCGGAGAAGCGGTGGATTGTGCCGTCGTCGAGGTTCCAGGCGACGACGCCGGTGCAGGTGCCGTCCGGCTCCGTGATCAGGTCGAGTGCAAAATACTCGATGAAGAACTGCGCGTTGTTCTTCAGCGACTGGCCGTAAAGCGTGTGCAGGATGGCGTGGCCGGTGCGGTCGGCGGCGGCACAGGTGCGCTGCACCGGCGGGCCGTCGCCATAGTTCATCATGTGGCCGCCGAATGGCCGCTGATAAATCTTGCCCTCTTCGGTGCGCGAGAACGGCACGCCGTAATGCTCGAGTTCGTAGACGGCTGCCGGCGCTTCGCGCACCAGATATTCCATGGCGTCGACATCGCCCAGCCAGTCCGAGCCCTTGACCGTGTCGTACATGTGCCACTGCCAGGAATCGGGCCCCATGTTGGAAAGCGACGCGGCAATGCCGCCTTGCGCGGCCACCGTATGCGAACGCGTCGGGAACACTTTGGTGATGCAGGCGGTGCGCAGGCCCTGTTCGGCCATGCCGAGCGTGGCGCGCAAGCCGGCGCCACCGGCGCCGACGACCACGACATCGAATTTGTGATCGATATAAGTGTAAGCCGTGTTGGCTGATTTTGCGTCCTTGGCCAACTCAGCCTCCAAATGCCAGCTTGAGCAGGGCGAAGATCGAGGTGACGCCGACCGCTATTGTGAAAAATGTGCTGAGCGCGATCGTCAGCAGTTTCAGGCCCTCGCTGATCACATAGTCCTCGATGATCACCTGCATGCCGAGCCGCATGTGGTAGAGCCCGGAAATGAGGAAAAGGACCATCACCAGCGCCACGAATGGATTGGCGAGTGCGGCGCGTACCTCAGCGTAGCCGTGGCCGTTGAGCGCGATCAGGAAGCCGACGAAGAACAGCGTCAGCGGAATGTTGGCGAGCGCCGTCAGCCGCTGGCGCCAGAAATGCTGTGTGCCTTCATGCGACGAGCCAAGACCCCGAACCCTGGCCAGTGGCGTGCGCATGTCGTTGTTGTTCGTGCCGCTCATCACAAGGCTCCCCGCGCCATATAGCCGGCGACCCAGATCAGCAGCGTGAGCGCAACCGAGCCGGCGAGCGTCACCCAGGCGATCTTCGATGCCGTGTGCTTCTCCAGCCCGGCGCCGGTGTCCCAGACGAGGTGGCGCACGCCGCCCAGCATGTGGTGCATCAAGGCCCAGGTGTAGCCGAACAGGATAAGCCGGCCGAGCCAGGTGCCGAAGGCCCAGTTGACCCAATCGAAGGCGCCTTGCGAACTCGCCGCCGCCATCAGCCACGCGGCGACCAGCAGCGTGCCGAAATACAGCGCGCCGCCGGTGATGCGATGAATGATCGACATCGTCATGGTGATTGGCGGACGGTAGATCGTCAGGTGTGGCGAGAGCGGCCGTTCACGTCTGGCGGTTCGGGTGGCTGGTGATTTGCTCATGGCTGCCCCAGTTCGATGTCCGGAGCCGCGGTGGAAAACGGCATTTACCGCCTCGATATTATGACTTCAGACAGCCGGTTTCTAATGCTCTTTTTGCACCGCGTCAAAGCCAGAAAATCGTTTTGGAAACGTCATTTAGTCTGACAAAAAGGCTGTCGATTGCTTCAATCGATTAGGCCATGGCCGAAAGCCGGCGGACCGTTCGCTGCAGTGCGAAAAAATCATTCGGCTCTGGGCACCTTGGGTGGGTTGAGATTTAGGTCAGGCCGAGTCGAGAAAGCATGGCGTCCGGGAACCGGAGCGTAGCGCACTCTTGGGTCCGGAAAGCGCAGGGCGCTGCTGTTCGCAGGCCGGCCTCCCCAAACATCATTACACCCAACTACCGCTTGCAGGTCACCGGCGTCTTCCCGCCTTTCATCACCAGCGCCTCGCGTCCGTCGATCACGATTGCGTCATGGGCCGCGCCATACCGGCTGTTCTGGTTGGCAGGCGAGGCCGGCAGGTCTTCAGCGGTACCGTCGGGGCTGAGCACGTGGAGAGACGTGCCGAGATTCTCGATGGTGATCCTGCCGCCGCCGGCGCAATTGTAGGTCGCGGTGCGCGGTTGCGGCGCGGCCGTTTCGACAGCGATGGGGGCAGCGGTCACAGGCGCGCCGGGCGCCATCAAGACGGCGGGAGTTCCAGCGCTTGCGGCCTTCGGCGCGTTGTTCTGCGGCACACAGGCTGCGGCAGTCAGCAAGGGGATCGACAAAAGCGTCACCCGAACGTCCGGCGTAACGCCATATGATGTCCTCCTGCGCGGCAAACTAGCCGCGATGTTCCGCCAAGATCAAGCTCACCCGGCGTCAGCGCAATTGCGTGCGTCGCTGGCCGATGGTGCGGCCAAGCATGGCCGAAAGATGACATCAGGGTTTTCCATCCTGTCGGATATTAACCATGTTTGACAAGAGATCGCCGCTGGATGCATCTGCCCTCTTAACAAAGGTTAATAAAAGGTTAATTTCCGATTCCGAACGGGTCCAAAGCAGAGAGGACACCATGCTTTCGAATTCAGGAAGAGCACGCCTTGCGGCGCTTGTGCTGGCGGCAGCCAGTCTCGGCTTCGCCGCTCCGGCAATGGCCTGGTCGCGCCATCATGACCGCGTCTACGCCGATTCCTTCGGCAATCTCGTCATCGACAGCGCCGCCGGCTACAAGCGCATCATCGTCGGCAAAGGCAAACTGGCCAGGAAATTGTCCGACTACACCAGCGCCGGCCAGCCGGAAGCAGAACCCGAAGTCCTTTATGAAAATGAGGCAGACCACGTCTCCAGACGTGGCTGCTATCAGCCCCCGGTGTTCGTGAAGGGCCGCTCCTATATGTACGGTCTCTCCGACGGCGAGATGCCCAACCTCAGCCCTTGCCGCTAGATCAATCGGTTTGGCCGACCTTTGTCGCCGGCTGCCGCACAACGGTTAGCCCGGTCGAGACTCGGACGCAGTTGCGGCCTGAGCCCTTGGCTAGGTAGAGAGCATCGTCGGCGCGCCGCAAAAGGTCGGAGAAATATTCTCCCGCATGAAGTTCGGCGACGCCGAAGCTGGCGCTGCAGCGGTGGTCCGCCGGCAGGCTCTCGATCGGCAAGGCGCCGAAGGCGCTGCGCGTGCCCTCCGCGAACAGCCTTGCAGCGGCAAGATTGGTGCCCGGCAGGATGATGGCGAACTCCTCGCCGCCGATGCGGCCGGCGACATGATGGTCGGCCGCCGCATCGCGCAGGAACCCCGCAAAGGTCTCGATGACGCGGTCGCCGGATGCATGGCCAAAACTGTCGTTGATGCCCTTGAAATGATCGAGGTCGGCAATGACCAGGGCCACCGGAACACCTTGG
The DNA here is from genome assembly GCF_053848025.1 of Mesorhizobium sp. 128a. NCBI lineage: Bacteria > Pseudomonadati > Pseudomonadota > Alphaproteobacteria > Hyphomicrobiales > Phyllobacteriaceae > Mesorhizobium > Mesorhizobium sp. 128a. The sequence goes on from NZ_JBSPKY010000021.1 coordinate 34,360, forward strand.
CGCACGGCGTCGCGCAGCGCCAGCTTGGCATGGCGCTCGAAGCCGCCGCGGTTGAGCAACTGTGAGAGCATGTCGGTTTCCGACCTGGACGTCGCCTCGGCCAGCACGTCGCGAACCAGCACGGCCAACATCAAAAGTGCCAGCGCCAGCGCGAACACGGTTCCCAGCGACTGCGAGACCAAGGCGTAGCTGCTCTGCAGATAGGACTGCGGATTGGCACCCCAGCCGCCCAGAGCTCCGGCAATAAATGGCTTTGAAGCGAACTGCACCGCACTGGCGGCCAGAACGGCCATCAGCGTGATGTCTAGCCATCCGCGTCTTTGCCTGGACGACCAGACGATGGCCAACCCAACGAATTGCATGGCGGCATAGGGAAGCTGGTAGGCCATCATGCGGGCAAGCGATTGCCGCGGCAGGTCCTGCACGAAATAGACGGCGACAGTGGCGACGACCAGGAAGACCAGCATCGCCGCCCAGGGCGGCGTCACACCGTATTTGCGGGCGAGCCCGCCATTGAAAGCAATGGTGGCGCCGAGGAAAACAGCAAAGGCGGCGACAACTGGTGGCCGCGCATTGGCGAAGGCCGGAATGCTGATCTCGATGACACAATAGACTATGCCCAGGACATAGCCCAACGCCAGCCAGCGCGCCGCCGCACGTCCGACGCCGTGAACGGCGATCGTCATGAACGCCGCGGCCAGCAGGCCGGCAACGCACATGTTGATGACCAGAAGGAAGTCTGCGCTGCTCATGGCCCCTTTTCGCGCCCGACCTCTTTCGCGCTTTGGCCAACAGCAAACCATCGACGGGCGAAAAAGACGTTAACGCCAGCTTGCATGAAGCGACGCGCGTCCCATTGGCCGCGCAAGCGATACTTATCAGCCGAGACCGCCGGTATCGGGAATGAACACCGTTTCGGCTCGCTCGTATGACAGCCGCACGCTGTCGCGGCCGTTCTTCTTGGCCTTGTAGAGCGCCTCGTCGGCGCGTCGCATCAGCGGCTCCAGCCCTTCGTCGCCGGTGCGCGCCGCGACGCCGAAGCTCGCGGTCACCTTGGTGCCCGGCGGCAACCCGTCGACGCTGCCAGCCGAATAGTGCGTGCGCACGGCCTCGGCAAACAGCCGCGCCGTGGCAAGATCGCTCAGCGACAAGAGCACGGCGAACTCCTCGCCGCCGATGCGCCCGGCAACGGCGCGCGTGCCGGCGGCGGCACGAAGCTTGGCGGCGAAGTCGGCGATCACCTGGTCGCCCGCGGCATGTCCGTACCGGTCGTTGAGCTGCTTGAAGTGATCGAGATCGGCCAGCACCAGTGCGACCGGCACCTTGGCGGCGGCGCAGTGTTGCAGCACCAGCAAGGCGCGCTCCTCAAAACCCCTGCGGTTGAACAACCCGGACAGCGGGTCCGTATGCGTCTCGGTCTTCAGCGCCTTCATCACATCGAGTGCGGCGGCCGAGAACAGGCAGAGCGCGATCAGCAGCGACAGCAGCGCATGCGTCAGCAGCGCAGTCGTCCAGTAGGACGAGCCGTAGAACCCGTCATAGCTGGTGAAAGGCCCGTGCGAGATGACGACGAGCAGCGTCCGGCCGATGAAGTTCAGCCCCGACAGCAACGACAGCACGAACAGGATTTTTTCGGTCGGGCCGTTGTTGCGCACGGCGCGCAGCTCGGCGGCGACCAGCAGGCTGAGGCCGCCAAAACCGAAATTGATGGCCAGGATGCGCCAGGTGAGGTCCGGCTCCACGAACAGATACCAGCAGAACGCGGCCAGCCCGCCGCCGGCCAGAATGCCGATCGCGACATAGGGCACGCGCCTGCCATAGCGCGAGATGATTGCGCCGACGAGGCAGCAGGCGGCGAAAGTGAAGCAGAGGTTGGAGACAAGCTTGGTCAGCACCATGCCGACGGGCAGGGTAAAATACTGCAGCAGGAAGCCGGGCGCGGACATGCAGTAGCTCGCGCCGAGCACCGCCAGATAGGGCCGGTGACGCTGATAGAACCACAGCACGAGGAACGCCGCGCCGAGCGCCAGCGCGATCGTCGGATTGAGCAGCGCAATGAACAGACCGGTGTCCAAAGGACGGTGACTTCCCCGCTTGACGTCAGGGAAGACCTTAGGGCGCAAGCCCCAACAAGCGGTTAAGCCAGAGCGAATATGCGGGCGGAGCGGATGAAAAAAGGACCCCGGAACCGCGATGCGATCCGGGGCGTGATATGGATTGTGAGCTGCGCGCCGGAAACTATTTCCAGTCGCGGATGTCGACGAAATGCCCGGCGATCGCCGCCGCGGCCGCCATTGCCGGCGACACCAGATGGGTGCGGCCCTTGAAGCCCTGCCGGCCCTCGAAATTGCGGTTCGAGGTCGAGGCGCAGCGTTCATGCGGCTTCAGCCGATCGTCGTTCATGGCCAGGCACATCGAACAGCCCGGCTCGCGCCAGTCGAAACCAGCGGCGATGAAGATCTTGTCGAGACCCTCGGCTTCCGCCTGTTCCTTGACCAGGCCGGAGCCCGGCACGATCATGGCGTCGACATGCGCACTGACCGTCTTGCCTTCGACCACCTTGGCGACGGCGCGCAGATCCTCGATGCGGCCATTGGTGCAGGAGCCGATGAAGACGCGGTCGAGCGTGATGTCGGTGATCTTTGTGCCCGGCGTCAGACCCATATAGTCGAGCGCGCGGATCTTTGAGGTGCGCTTGTTCTCGTCCGTGATCTCTTCCGGATTGGGAACGACGCCCTGCACCGAAACCACGTCCTCGGGCGACGAGCCCCAGGAGACGATCGGCGGCAGCTTGCCCGCGTCGAGCACGATCACCTTGTCGAAATGCGCGCCTTCGTCGGATTGCAGCGTCTTCCAGTATTCGAGCGCCGCATCCCATGCAGCGCCTTTCGGCGCGCGCGGCTTGCCCTTGACATAGGCGAAGGTGGTTTCGTCGGCCGCGATCAGACCGGCGCGGGCGCCGCCCTCGATCGACATGTTGCAGATCGTCATGCGGCCTTCCATCGACAGTGCACGGATCGCCTCGCCGGCATATTCGATGACATAGCCGGTGCCGCCGGCGGTGCCGATCTCGCCGATGATGGCGAGGATGATGTCCTTGGCGGTTACGCCTTCCGGAAGCTGGCCGTCGACACGCACCAGCATGTTCTTGGCCTTGCGCTGGATCAGCGTCTGCGTTGCCAGCACATGCTCGACCTCGGACGTGCCGATGCCATGCGCCAGCGCGCCGAAAGCGCCGTGCGTCGAGGTGTGGCTGTCGCCGCAGACGATGGTCATGCCCGGCAGCGTAAAGCCCTGCTCCGGCCCGATGATGTGGACAATGCCCTGGCGGATATCGTTTTCGGAATAATACTCGACACCGAAATCCTTGGCATTCTTGGCCAGCGCCTCGACCTGGATGCGGCTCTCCTCGTTCTTGATGCCGAACTTGCGCTCGGGCGAGGTCGAGACATTGTGATCGACCACGGCCAGCGTCTTTTCGGGATGCCGGACTTTGCGGCCGCTCATGCGCAGGCCTTCGAAGGCCTGCGGGCTAGTCACTTCATGGACGAGGTGGCGGTCGATGTAGAGCAGGCAGGTGCCGTCGTCCTGGCGATCGACGACATGGTCGTCGAATATCTTGTCGTAGAGGGTGCGCGGTTCGCTCATGTGCGTAAATCCGTCGATTTGAAGTAGGGGAAGGGCAGACGCGCCGGAGGCCTTCGGCCCGGCGAAAGCGGCCTAGCTAAGTCGGCTGGTGAGCGCGCCGGAAACGCGCGCGGAGAAGCGCGACGGCAGGCGTTTCCTGTCCTGCAGCACGAACCCCTTGTAGGCCGGATCGCCAAAAAGCTCTTCCATGGCGTGGCTCATACCAATGTTTTGGGTTTTCGGCAATTGCGTGCCTTCGCGGAACCTGGTTCCTCGCTCACGAAATGGGGTGATTACCGTCTGTCCGTCTTGAATTCGAACAGCTCAATGACGTTGCCCGAGGGATCTTCAAGCAGGATAGCCCGGCCCGCACCGCCATCGCTGATGTTCCCTCGGAACGTCACGCCGGCCGCGCGCAGCTGGTTGATCAGGTCATCCAACCCCCTGGTTACGACCATGAACCTGTTCCACCCGCCTGGCTTCGGATTGCCTCCGGCCTGACCGCCGCTTCCCGCACCTGGAGCACTGAGATACAGGGTAAGGTCGTCGCGAAGCAGCGCAGCGAACTTGCCAGGATTGTGCATTTCGACCTTGAATTCGAGATTGTCCCGGTAAAATTCCACAGCCTTGTCTACGTCGGCAACGATATAACGGACGGACGCCATTCTAACCGTCTCCTCTCGTGAGGAATTACGGGGGCCGCGCCGTAGCCGCTTTCGCCGGGCGCAGCCCACGCTTTCGGAACGCACTGACTTGCACATGGTTCCGACCACTGGCGCTTGGATGCCGGAGACCAGCCATCACCGCGCTACAGGATTTCGAACACGAAGGTCTTCACCAGCGCGTCCGGCTCGGCGATGGCGTAGCAGCGGAACCACGGGCTCTGCTCGACCGGCCGCCATTTGCCCGCCTGCTCCAACGCGTCGAACACGGACTGAAACCCGCCGCTCTCAAACACCTGGTCGCGTACGGTGAAGATGGCGTGGCCGCCTTTCCTGGTGATGCGCACAAGCTCGTGCAGGCCGGACGCGGGCGCATGGCTGATGGTGAACACGCCCGTCGAGAAGAAGGCACGGAAATGGCCGTCGGGCCAGGGCAGCGGGCCGCCGAGCATCGCCTTTTTCAAATCGCTGTAGGCATTGCGGCTGCCGGCGATCTTGAGCATGTCGTCGGAGAGGTCGAGCCCGGCGATCTTGCCGTAACCCAGCGCCTTCAGCGACGGCCCCGACAGGCCGGTACCGCAGCCGGCATCGAGCAGCGGTCCTTCGCCCACCGGCACATGGCGCGCCACCCAGGCGGTGATTAGGAACGGCAGCAGATAACCGAGCGAGGCGGTCTCGCTGTCATAGGTCGCTGCCCAGTCGGCATAAGCCTTGGCCAGCCCTTCCGGTGTGTCGGCCGAATAGACCGAGTCCAGCGCCGCATTGGCCTTGTCGACGATCATCGCTTGTCCTCCGGAACGATCTTTTCTCGATCGTAGCCGTGTCCACGCCGGACTTCTATTCCCCGTGCTGCCGACGCAGCCGCTGCTCCAGCGCCCTGAGCGCCAGCGACAGGCCGACGGTCAGGATGAGATAGATATAGGCGACGATCGAATAGGTCTCGAAGAAGCGGAACGAGCCGGCGGCGTAAATCTTGCCCATCTGGGTGATGTCGGCGACGCCGAGCACCGAGACCAGCGAGGAATCCTTGACCATGGCGACGAAGTCGTTGCCGAGCGGCGGCAAGATGGTGCGGATGGCCTGCGGAAACACGATCAGCCGGAAGCGTTGCGTGCGCGAAAGCCCGAGCGCCTTGGCTGCCTCGATCTGGCCTTTCTCGACCGACTGGATGCCGGCGCGAAAGACCTCGGAGATGAAGGCGGAATAGCCGATGGTCAGCGCCATGATGGCCCGCCACAGCAGCGATACGTCGCGCACCAAAAGCTCGCCAAGATAGCCGGCGCTCTGCAGCGGTGCGGTCAGCGCGTTCCATGCCGCGACGAAGGCCGGCGCGCCGGCAAAGGCGATCCAGAACAACAGCACCAGGATCGGCACGCCGCGAATGATCTCGACATAGAAGCGGGCGATCTGCCTTAGCAAACCGGATCCCGACAATCCCATCAAGGCAATGCCGAGCCCGATGGCTGAGGCCAGCGCAAAAGCGACCACGGTGACAAAGACGGTGACGCCGATGCCCTTGGCGACGGTGGCGAACACCTGGGCGTAGAGGTCGCTGGCGGCAATATAGAGCGCGGCCGCGACGGCAAGCACGAGCGCGGCGGCAAGCCACCAGGGGAAGTCGGATTTGGGAGAGGCGGGCGCGGCCATTAACAGGCAACGCCGGTGAACAGCCCCCGTCGCATGAACTGCCAATCTCCCCCCTTGCGGGGGAGACGTCCGGCAGGACAGAGGGGGGTGCTGTCCCTCCGGCCTATCGACGGTTCAAATCCACGACCCTTGCCCGAATTCTCTTCGGAAGACCCCAACACAAAAGGGAAGCGTTCCTTCACACCCCCCTCTGCCCTGCCGGGCATCTCCCCCGCAAGGGGGGAGATTGGCAGCTTCGCCAACCACGCCGGTTCATCCACGTTTGCAATTAGCGAAAGCCGTTGCGCCAAGACGGGCCTACTGCCCCATCTTGTAATCAAGAAACCACTTCTTGTTCAGCGCATCCAGCGTGCCGTCGGCCTTGAGCGCGGCGATGGCGGCGTTGACCGGCTTCACCAGATCGGACCCCTTCGGGAAGATGAAGCCGAAATCCTCGGTGCCGAGCGGGCCGCCGACCAGCTTGAGCTTGCCCTCGGAAGCATCGACATAGCCTTTGCCGGCCGTGCCGTCGGTCAGCACGACATCGACGTCGCCGGATTTCAGCGCCTGCACGGTGGCGCCGAAGGTTTCGAACAGCTTGATGCGCGGGTTCTGCTCATTGCCGTCGAGCACGCTGTAGACGGCGGTGTAGAACGGCGTGGTGCCGGCCTGCGCGCCGATCAGCCCGTCCTTGAAGGCGCCGAAGGTCTTGGCGTCGGTGAAGCGGCTTTCATCGCCGCGCACCAGCATGAACTGCTCCGAACGCATATAGGGATCGGAGAAGTCGACCTTCTCCTTGCGGTCGTCCTTGATGGTGATGCCGGTCATGCCGATGTTGTACTGGTTGTCGGAAACCGCCTGGATCATCGCGTCCCAGGAGGTGTTCTGGTACTCGACCTTGAAGTTCAGCCGCTTGGCGATCTCGTCCATCGCGTCATATTCCCAGCCGATCTGCTTGCCCGTCTTGGCATCGATGAACTGCAGCGGCGGATAGGCGTTTTCCGTCACCACCACAACTTTCTTGCCGCCGAGGTCGGGCAGCGCGTCGGCCGCCCAAGCGGCGACGGGTGCGAGAAGACAGGCCGCGAGGACGGCCAGCAGCAGTTTCGATTTGGTCATGACACACTCCAGGGTGAGAAGCCCGTATGCAGCCGGGCTAACATGAAGATCCCGGCGCGACTTTAGCCGTCCGCAGACGGCTTGCAAGCCGGTCCGGTGCTTAAGGCCGGTTGAAAGCAGGATTTCAATGCCCCTAGCCGCCGCGGTTTTAGAACGCCTTGTGGCCGGCATTTATTCCGTGATCCGCCGCGGCAAACCAGGCCGCTCCCAGACATAAGGGAAACCGTCAAATGACGGTCAGGATGTTGACGTTGCGTCACGCAACTTAGTGACAAACCCGGTCAAGGTCCGGTGCAGCGACTTCAGTTCGTCGACCTCGAGCGGCATGGCACAGGCAACGCCTGCGGACACATCCTTGATACGGGCGCGCAGCGCCTGCCCTTGTGCCGTGGGTTCTACCAGCACGCGACGCTCGTCGGCCGGATCGCGCCGCCGGGTGACCAGGCCACCTACCTCGAGCCGCTTGAGCAGCGGCGTCAGCGTCGCCGAATCGAGCCCCAGCGCCTCGCCAAGCTCGCCGACAGTGCTCGGCGCGTGCTGCCACAGCGCCAGCATCGCCAGATATTGCGGATAGGTCAGGCCGAGCGGGTCGAGCAGCGGGCGGTAGAGCTTGGTCATCAGCCCGCTCGCCGAATAGAGCGCGAAGCAGAGCTGCTGGTCGAGGCGCGGAACAGCGATCGTCCCGGCGGTGTCCGCCGGGACGTCGCTAGCTCCGGTTTCGGTCTTGGTCGTCATGCTGCCTTTGCCGGAAGCGCCACAGTCGAAAGCGCCACCTCGACATTGCCCTTGATCGCATTGGAATACGGGCAAATCTGATGCGCCGCCGATACAAGCGCTTCCGCCTCTGCCTGATCAAGGCCTTTCGTCTCCGCGGCGAGGGCGACACCGAGTTTGAAGCCTTCGCCATGGGGAAGCAGGCTGACGGTGGAGGTCACCGACGCATCGGTCAGCGGCAGCTTCTGCTTGCGCGCAACGAAGCGGATGGCGCTTTCGAAGCAGGCGGCATAGCCGACCGCGAACAGCTGCTCGGGATTGGTGGCGCCACCCGATCCACCCAGTTCCCTGGGCAAAGCGAGGTCGACCTTGAGCAGGCCGTCGCTGGTCTCGCCGTGGCCGGCGCGACCACCGGTGACGCGAGCCTGAGTCGTGTAGAGTGCCATGTCGTATCTCCAATTTGCTTGTGCACGATTATTTAGTACACAAGATAATATAGAGTCAATCGCCCAGTCCGATTTTTAGCGGCTGAATCGCTCACAGTCTGGTGAAACGAAAAAAGGCGGCCGAAGCCGCCTTTTCAAAATCCTTGGTCGAGATCTTACTCGGCCGGGGTGGCTTCCGCGGCGGCCTTGGCTGCGGCTTCAGCCTCGTCGGCGGCCTTCTTCTCGGCGGCTTCCTTGGCGGCCGTCTCGGCTGCCAGCGCCTGGGCGGCGGCTACCTTCTCGGCCTCAATGCGGGCCTTCTCGGCGTTCAGCGCGTCGCGCTCCTCATCGTTCAGCTTGCGGGCGCGCACGCCGGTGTTTTCCGAAATACGGGCCGACTTGCCGCGACGGTCGCGCAAATAATAGAGCTTGGCGCGGCGCACCTTGCCGCGGCGGACGATCTCGACCCCTTCGACCATCGGCGAGAAGACCGGGAACACGCGCTCGACGCCTTCGCCATAGGAGATCTTGCGGACGGTGAAGTTTTCCTGGAAGCCGGCGCCCGAGCGGGCGATGACGACGCCTTCATAGGCCTGGACGCGGGTGCGGGTGCCCTCGGTCACGCGGACCTGGACGCGCACGGTGTCGCCGGGCTGGAATTCGGGAAGCTTGCGCTTGGCTTCGATCTTGGCGGCCTGTTCGGCCTCGAGCTGACGGATGATATCCATGTCAGTAATCCACTTCTTGTTCTTCCGACAGTCAGAGCGTCCGACACTCGCCTTGCAGTTCCATTGACCGCTCGGCTATGCCCTTTGTCTCCGAGACATCTGTCTTCGAAACATTGGGCAGGGGCGACTACACCGTCATTGTTGACGGGCCCGGCAGATTTTTCTTCCGGTTCGGGCGGGCAGATACAGCTATTTCGCTCACTTGTCACGCCTTGGCCCTGTCTTTTTTGGTCGCATGCCACCACGCAATCGTCCAGTACGGGGTTGCGCCGACCCTTCAAGCTTCCTAAAGCCGCGCGAAGCATTGTTTCCCGGCGCCGTTCTCATGACAATTTTCGACATGTCCGTTCTCGACGCAGTCCTGCTGTTTGCGGCAGGCTTTCTATCTGGCGCATGCAATGCGGTCGCCGGCGGCGGCACCTTCATCACTTTCGGCGCCATGAGCCTGGTCGGCGTGCCGCCCATCGTCGCCAACGCCACCTCCTCGGTAACGCAATTCCCTGGCTACATCACCTCGACGCTCGCCTACTGGACCGACATCAAACATTTCTGGCGCGGCGCGCTGCTGCTTTGCCTGATCTCGGCGGCCGGCGCGCTGGCGGGCGCCTTCATCCTTCTGGCGCTGTCCAACCCGTCTTTCAGGCTCATGGTGCCGTGGCTGCTGCTCGCCGCCACCGCACTATTCGCCGCCGGGCCGTGGCTGAAGCCGGCGCCCAAACCGGGGCACGAGGCCTCGGTCGGCTCGCTCGCCGGATCGCTGGCGCAGTTCCTCACCGCCGTTTACGGCGGCTTCTTCGGCGCCGGCATGGGCGTGATGATGCTGGCGACGCTGGGCCTGACCCAGGCCGGCGACTACCACCGGCTGAACGCGCTGAAGAACATGCTGGCCGTGGTCATCGCGGCGGTGGCGATCATCGTCTTCGTCTCCGGCGGCGTCGTGGCCTGGCCGCAGGCGATCGTCATGATCCCCGGTGGCGCGCTCGGCGGCTATGCCGGCGTTTGGATCGCCAAGCGCGTGCCGCAAAACGCGGTACGCGGCTTCGTCATCGCCGTCGGCCTGTTCCTGGCCTTCTATTACTTCACCAAGGGCTGAGGCGAAGCGCCAAACAAATCCGGCCGCCGCTCCCTGGTCAGCTTCTCGGACTCCGCGCGCCGCCATGCGGCGATCTTCTTGTGATTGCCGGACACCAGCACGTCGGGGATCGGCCGGCCCTCAAATTCCTGCGGCCGGGTGTAGTGCGGATGTTCAAGCAGGCCGTTTTCAAAGCTTTCTTCCTCGCCCGACACCGCATTGCCCATGACGCCCGGCAGCAGCCGCACCACGGCGTCGAGCAGCACCAGTGCTGCCGGCTCGCCGCCGGAGAGGATGAAGTCGCCGATGGAAACCTCTTCCAGTCCACGCGCCTCGATCAATCGCTGGTCGACGCCTTCGAAGCGGCCACAGACGATGACGGCGCCCGGCCCGGCGGCAAGCTCGCGGATACGCGCCTGCGTCAGCGGTTTGCCGCGCGGGCTCATCAGCAGTTTCGGGCGCGAATCGCCGGCCGGCGATGTGTGGTCGATGGCCTTGGCCAGCACGTCGGCGCGCATGACCATGCCGGCGCCGCCACCGGCCGGCGTATCGTCGACGGTGCGGTGTTTGTCCTCGGCGAAGTCGCGGATCTGGATCGTTTCCAGCGACCAGGTCCCCGCCTCCAGCGCTCGCCCGGCCAGCGACAGGCCGAGCCCGCCCGGAAACATCTCGGGATAGAGCGTCAGCACCGAAGCCTTGAAGGTCACCGGTTGCCCCCGGCGTCGCGCGGTCCGCGTGGCCTGCCTTTGGGATTGAACTCCTCGTCGCGCGGGCCGCCACCATCCTCGTCCTCAAGCAGCCCGGCCGCAGCCGGGTCGACGCGGACATAACCTTCGGCGACCGCCACCTGCGGCACGGCGGCCTGGGTGAACGGGATCAGCACGCCTTTGCGCCCGGCAAGCGTGACATCGAGAATGTCGCCGCCGCCGAAATTGTGCACGGCTACCACCTTGCCCAGCACCGCACCCGTTTCGTCCCGCACCTCGAGCCCGACGAGATCGGCGTGGTAGAATTCATCCTCCTCACCATCGTCAGGCAGCATCGAGCGGTCGACGAACAGTTCCGTGCCGGCCAGCGCCTCGGCGGCGTTGCGGTCGGCAATGCCCTTGAAGCGCACCACGACGACAGTATTGGCCGGCCTTATGTCGATGATCTGGAAGGCGCGGCCGTCCTTGGCGTAGAGCGGCCCATAGTCAGCCAGGGCCAGCGGCTCCCCGGTGAAGGTTTTGACCCTGAGCTCGCCCTTGATGCCATGGGCAGCGCCGATCACGGCCATCTGGACGGGGTTCTGAGGCTTCGACATGGTTGACATCCTTTGCCTTGCTCTAACGCCGCCCCGGCGTCATTTCAATGATCGCTCGGTTGTCATTTCCAGTTGTCATCCCAATGACGGGCTCTTCACCGCTTCCTAACCTCGCCGTCGCAGGATGGTGGCCTGATGCGCAAAGGCGTAGGATCCGAACCCTGATGCAGGAATTCCTCATTCCGGCAAAACCCGACCTCCAGGCAGCGCGCGAGAGCTGGCTGAAGATGCTGACGCGCGAGCGCAGGCTGTCGCCGGCGACGGTCGAAGCCTATGAGCGCGATACCAGACAGTTCCTGCATTTCCTGACCGGACATTGCGGCGGTTCGCCGGGCATCTCCGACATCGCCGCGCTGCGTCCCGCCGACCTGCGCGGCTTTCTCGCCGCGCGGCGCAACGCCGGCGCCGGCGCTCGTACGCTCGGCCGGGGTCTTGCCGGCATTCGCTCGCTGCTGCGCTTCCTCGAGCGGCGCGGCCTCGCCAATGCCGCCGGTGCGGCAGCGCTGCGCGCGCCGCGCCAGCCGAAATCGCTGCCAAAGCCGCTGACCGCGAGCGACGCCAAACATGTCGTCTCGGTGGAAGGCCAGTTGGCGGAGGAGCCCTGGATCGCCGCCCGCAATGCCGCCGTGCTGACGCTGCTCTATGGGTCCGGCCTGCGCATTTCCGAGGCACTTGGCCTCAGCGCTGCCGACCTGGCGTCGGAAGCCGACACCGTGCTGCGCGTCACCGGAAAGGGCGGCAAGACCCGGCTGGTGCCGGTGCTGCCGGTGGCACTCAGGGCCATCGCCGAATACCGCAAACTGTGCCCCTATCATCTCGACCCCAAGGGCCTCTTGTTTCGCGGCGCCCGTGGCGGACCGCTCAATCCGGCCATCGTCCAGCGCGACATGGCCAAACTGCGCTCGGCGCTCAACCTTCCGGATACCGCGACGCCGCATGCCTTGCGCCACTCCTTCGCCACGCATCTGCTCGGCCGTGGCGGCGATTTGCGCACCATCCAGGAGCTGCTCGGCCATGCCAGCCTGTCGACGACGCAGGTCTACACCGGCGTCGATACCGCAAGGCTGCTCGAAATCTATGAGTCCGCGCATCCAAGGGCGTGAACCCTCCAATTTCGCCGTGCTGGTTAACCGTTTCGCCGCTTTTCGGTCCTAGAAAGGCGATCATGAAACGCGCCATTGCCATCGCCGACCGCGCGGCCCTCGCGTCGCTGAAGCTGCTTGTCGCGCTCAACGCGCTGTTTTTCCTGTCTTTCCTCGTCGTGCTGCTGCTTGCCATGGGCAAGGCGCACGCCGAAGCCCCGGTCTGCACCGGCGCCGATCTGCTGTCGGCCCTGCAGAAAGACGATCCCGCCACCTATGCCAGGATCGAGACGGAAGCGGCGGCGACGCCGAACGGCAAGGGCCTGTTGTGGAAGCTGGAAAAATCAGGCGAAAAGCCATCCTTCCTGTTCGGCACCATGCACATGACCGACCCGCGCGTGACCACGCTGCCGCCGGCCGCCAAGCGGGCCTACGACGCCGCCGGTACCATCATCATCGAGACCACCGACGTGCTCGACAAGCAGAAGATGATGGAGGCCATGCTCAAGGAACCCGAGTTGATGATGTTCACCGACAGCACAACGCTGTCCTCGCTGCTGTCGCCGGAGGATGCGGCGGTGGTGAACAAGGGGCTCGATGCACGCGGCATTCCGCCGGCGACCGTCTCCAAGATGAATCCGTGGCTGCTGTCGGCAATGGTCGCGCTGCCGGTCTGCGAGGTCGCCCGCCAGGCCGGCGGCGCTCCGGTCCTCGACGTCAAACTGGCTGAGGACGCCAAGGCTAATGGAAAGCCGGTGGAGGGGTTGGAGACCGCCGCCGGCCAACTCCGTGCCATGGCTTCGCTGCCGCTCGCCTTTCACATCAAGGGGCTGGTCGAGACCCTGAAGCTTGGCGACAAGATAAACGACATCAACGAAACCATGATCGTGCTCTACCAGCGCGGCGACACCGGCACATTCTGGCCGCTTCTGCGTTCAATGTCCCCAGGCGAAGAAGAGGACGCCGCGGGGTACGCCGCCTTCGATCAGGCCATGATCACCGACCGCAACAAGGTGATGGTCGATCATGCCCGGCCGATCCTGGCCAAGGGCAACGCCTTCATGGCGGTCGGCGCCCTGCATCTTCCCGGCCCCGAAGGCCTGGTCGAGGATTTTCGCAAAGCGGGCTATACCGTCACCGCCGTCGACTGAGCCGCACTCTCACCCTGTGCCGAATCACGCAAGGTCCCGGCTCTGTTGGGGACCGCAACTGATTCGCAAGGCGGAGGCGGTTGGCCCTATTTTTGGCGGAAAAGGCCAGCTAAGCTCGTTTCTACCCATTCGTGATTGATTTTGCGGGGGAAATACAGGCCACCGAGCGGTTGCGAATCAGAATTATCCTGCGTTCGGCGATTTCCAGGCCTAGTATGAAACCCGTTCAACGGTTGCGCGTTGATGGGTGTTGTTTGATGCTTTTCATCCACGGAGGACACTTTTATGGCGAACCCTAACGACCCAGGCCCATCGCCCAGATCGGGCGGTGGCAGCGGCTGGCTCATTGCGCTTGTCGTAGTTATCCTGGCCATTGTCGCGTACTATGTTTTCGGACGAAGCGGCGAGCATCCGGCACCCGCCGAGCCGCCGGCAGCCAGCACACCGGCGCCCGCGCCTGCACCGGCTGAGCCGATGAAGCCCGCCGAACCGGCTCCTGCTCCTGCACCTGCGCCTGAGCCCGCTCCGGCACCAGCCCCGGCTCCCGCGCCTGCTCCGGCCCCGGCGCCCGCACCGGCCCAGTAATCAGGTCCCTGATTTCAACGAAGAACGGCCCGCTGAAAAGCGGGCCGTTTTGTTTTGGGGCTGAACTCGAGAGAGGATCGTCAAGCCGCAACGCTGGCGATTGGCCGCGGATTGTCCGCGCCTTCGTCACCGGCGGTCGGTCCCACAGGCTAGATATGAATGGGCTTGAAGAATGTTGCCAGCGCCGCTTCCTTGACCGCTTCCGACATGGTCGGGTGGGCGTGGCAGGTGCGGGCGAGATCTTCCGACGAGCCGCCGAACTCCATCAGCACCGCCGCCTCGTGGATCATCTCGCCGGCGCCGAAGCCGACAATGTGGACGCCGAGCACGCGGTCGCTGGCCTTGTCGGCGAGGATCTTCACGAAGCCGTCCGTGTGCAACATGGCGCGCGCGCGGCCGTTGGCGGTGAACGGGAATTTGCCGATCTTGTAGTCGATGCCGGCCTTCTTCAGCTCCTCCTCGGTCTTGCCGACCGAAGCGATTTCCGGGCTGGTGTAGACGACGCTCGGGATGACATCGTAGTTCACATGGCCGGCCTGGCCGGCAATGGTCTCGGCCACCGCCACGCCTTCATCCTCGGCCTTGTGCGCCAGCATCGGTCCGGCGATGACATCGCCGATGGCGTAGATGCCGGCGACGTTGGTCCTGAGATGGCCGTCGGTCTTGACCCGGCCGCGCTCGTCGACCTCGACGCCAGCCTCCTTCAGCCCGAGGCTGTCCGAATAGGCGCGGCGTCCCGTCGAGATCAGCACCGCGTCGGCCTCGATGGTCTCGGCCGCTCCGCCCTTGACCGGCTCGAAGGTAACGGTGGCGCCCTTCTTGGCCTTGGCGACACCGGTGACCTTGGCGCCAAGCTTGAACTCGAAACCTTGCTTCGACAGCAGCCGCTGGAACTGCTTCAAAACCTCGCCGTCCATGCCGCCCAGAATGGTGTCGAGGAACTCAACCACCGTGACCTTGGCGCCGAGCCGCGCCCAGACCGAGCCGAGCTCCAGCCCGATGACGCCGCCACCGACCACCACCAGATGGCCAGGCACTTTCTCCAGCGACAGCGCGCCGGTCGACGACAGGATCACCTTCTCGTCGATGTCGACCTTGACGCCGGGAATGCCGGCGACGTCGGAGCCGGTGGCAATGACGATGTTCTTGGTCTCGATCTCCTCGACCTTCCCGTCCTCAGCCGTCACCGACACCTTGCCGGCGGCGACCACCTTGCCGGTGCCGCGGAAACTATCGATCTTGTTCTTCTTGAACAGGAAGGCAACGCCATTGACGTTGGCCGAAACGGTCGCGTCCTTGTGCGCCATCATCTTCTTCAGATTGAGTTTCGGCGCCGGTATCTCGACGCCCAGCGTATCGAAGGAATGGCCGGCCTCGGCGAACATCTCGGAGGCATGGAGCAGCGCCTTGGACGGAATGCAGCCGATGTTAAGGCAGGTGCCGCCGAAGGTGGCGTTCTTCTCGACCACGGCCACCTTCAGCCCAAGCTGCGCCGCCTTGATGGCGCAGACATAGCCGCCCGGTCCGGAGCCGATGATAACGACGTCATAAGCCATGTTTGTTTCCCTTTTGCTTGGGGCTCAGCGGCCGCCGCTGACATTCAGGATCGCGCCCGTCGTATAGGACGCTTCATCCGACAAAAGATAGAGAACGGCATGCGCGACTTCATCGGCGGTGCCGGCGCGTTTCATCGGCAGCATGTCCTGCATCCGGGCCACCCGGTCGGGCTGACCACCGGAGGCATGGATTTCGGTCTCGGTGATGCCCGGGCTGACGGCGTTGACGCGGACGCCCTCGCTCACCACCTCGCGCGCCAGCCCGACAGTGAGAGTGTCCATCGCGCCCTTGGACGCGGCGTAGTCGACGTATTCGCCGGGCGCACCGAGCCTCGCGGCCGCCGAGGAGATATTGACAATGGCGCCGCCCTTGCCACCATGCCGGGTCGACATACGCTTGACCGCCTCGCGGGCGCAGACGAAAGACCCGGTGACGTTGATGCGCATCATGCGCTCGACACGCTCGGCACTCATCTCGTCGACACGCGCCTTGACGTCGACGATGCCGGCATTGTTGACGAAGGCGTCGAGCCGGCCAAAGGCGCGGTCCACCGCCTCAAACATAGCAACGACATCGCCTTCGTTGCCAACATCGCCTTTGACCGCGATAGCCTCGCCGCCCGCCGCCTTGATTTCGGCGACCACCGCGTCGGCGGCAGTCTTGTTCGAGGCATAGTTGATCGCGACGCGGTACCCGGAGGCGGCGCCCAGCCGGCAGATGGCGGCGCCGATGCCGCGGCTGCCGCCGGTGACGAACAGCACCTTTTGCGCCGCGCTCATTCCTGGCAACCTTTCAGCAGAAACACGTCCCACGGCAGTTTCGAAAACCCCTTGGTCCCGAAGGCCGACGACATCTGCAGCGACGGCCCGAGATCGGGGAAGATCAGGCTGTGCGGCGCGTCCGTGCCTTCAGCCGCCAACAGCTCAATGTTGCCCTTGTCGTCGGCGCTGTAGACGACGCCCTGCCACACCGTGCAGGCGGCAAGCTCGTCCCCGGTCACGTCACCCGTCGGGCATTTGTACATCAGCGATCCGTGCGGCCGCGAAACCCCATCGGTCCACATGACGATGCCGTCGAGCACGACGCCCTTGTCGAGCACCATCTTGAGCGAGTTGGTGACGGTGGCCGCGTCCATCGTCGGCCGAAAATCGATACCTGCATCGCTCTCGGCATCGCCATAAACGGCGAGCGCCAGCGGACAGGCGGCGTGGGCGGCGGCCGGGATCATTGCCATGCCGACCGCTATCGACGAGGTCGACAGGCTTTCGGACAAGAGAGAACGGATCGTCATAGCTAGTCGCCTTGAACAGCTTGATCGACGATGAAAACGGTCGAAAGAAAATAGTCTATCTCGAATGCAACGTTTTCATTCCCGTCGACCGGAATCGCATTCACCTCGTATTTGAGGGTCAAGATGCGAGAACTCTCCGCCAGCTCGATATAAACGTCGCGCTCGCGACCGCCGCCGATTGCCAATTTGAGGTCGCTTTCGTTGAGGAACTGCAACGCCTTGGGCAAGGTACAAATGGCTATCGGTTTGGTGCCTGCAAAAGTCACGGGATACCGACCAACATCGACATCCAGATGGCCATGCCAGGTCGCCATCATTCCGCTCGGTTGCAATCTTCCGAAGACGGGTTCGATGCTGATCGACCGCAAGCGAAAATCGGGGCTGAAGAAGAATTCGCAATTCGTGCCGTATATGCACCAAGCAGATTCGGTGTCCCCGTGGCGAAAATGATTGTCAGTTCGCACATCCTCCGCGTCGATCAGTTCTCGAACCGTCTCACGGCTGCTTTTGCCGAGTTCGAGAGGACCCGCACAGCCTGTCGTCAGAAGCTCGAACAGATCTATCGGCGGGGCAGGTTCGGCCATTCCGGATCACTCAGAGGTCGAGCACCAGCCGCTCCGGATCTTCCAGGCTGTCCTTGACGCGCACCAGGAAGGTCACGGCTTCCTTGCCGTCGACGATGCGGTGATCGTAGCTCAGCGCCAGATACATCATCGGCCTGATCACGATCTGGCCGCCGACAACGACCGGCCGGTCCTGGATCTTGTGCATCCCCAAAATGCCCGACTGCGGCGCGTTGAGGATCGGCGTCGACATCAGCGAGCCGTAGACACCTCCGTTGGAGATGGTGAAGGTGCCGCCCTGCATGTCCGCCACCGACAGCTTGCCGTCGCGCGCGGCAACGCCCAGCCGGCCGATCTCCTTCTCGATCTCGGCAATCGACATCTGGTCGGCGTCGCGCACAACCGGCACGACGAGGCCCTTTTCTGTGCCGACGGCAACGCCGACATGGGCAAAATTCTTGTAGATGATGTCGGTGCCGTCGATCTCGGCATTGACCGCCGGGATCTCCTTCAGCGCGTGCGTCACCGCCTTGGTGAAGAAGCCCATGAAGCCAAGCTTCACGCCGTGCTTCTTCTCGAAGATATCCTTGTACTTGGTCCGGAGCGCCATCACCGCGGACATGTCGACCTCGTTGAAGGTGGTCAGCATGGCGGCGGTCGACTGCGCTTCCTTCAGCCGGCGCGCAATGGTCTGGCGCAGCTTGGTCATGCGCACGCGCTCTTCGCGCGAGGCATCGTCGCCCGAAGACGGCGCCCGCACTGCGACCGGCGCCGGTGCAGCCTTCGGCATTTCCGCCGGCTGCGACGGCGCGCCCTTGGAAATCGCGTCGAGCACGTCGCCCTTCAGCACCTGGCCGCGCTTGCCAGAGCCGGAGACCTGGTCGACCGACAGATTGTGTTCCGCGATTAGTTTGGCTGCGGCCGGCGCCGGCGGCATCGAGCGCGGCTCGACCGTGCCGGCATCGCCGGCGATCTTGGCGGTCTCTGCCGCGGCCTGCTTGGTGGTATGCGCGGCGTCCGGGCTCGACGCCTGCGCCACCGACTTGGTCTCCTGCTTGCTTGCCGGAGCCGCGGCGGCAGCGCCGCCTGCCGAGATCATCCCAAGCAAAGCGCCGACACCGACCGTCTCGCCTTCCTTGGCGGCGATCTCGCCCAGCGTGCCGGCAGCAGCGGCAGGCACTTCCACCGTCACCTTGTCGGTTTCGAGCTCGACCAGCGGCTCGTCGACGGCAATGGCATCGCCGACCTTCTTGAACCATTTGCCGATGGTCGCCTCGGTGACGGATTCGCCGAGAGTGGGAACGCGGATTTCGGTAGCCATTGTGCCTGTCCGTTTCTTTCTCTGTTCTGTTCTTTATTCGCCGAGCGCGTCTTCGAGCAGGGCGGCGAGCTGTGCCAGATGCTTGGACATCAAGCCGGTCGCCGGCGATGCCGCCGCCGGCCTGCCGGTGTAGCGCACCCGCTGGTGCTTGGCGTCGATATGCGCCAGCACCCATTCCAGATACGGATCGATGAACGACCAGGCGCCCATGTTCTTGGGCTCTTCCTGGCACCACACCATCTCGGCGTTACGGAAACGCGACAGTTCTGTGATCAGCGCCTTGGCCGGGAACGGGTAGAGCTGTTCGACGCGCAGCAGATAGATGTCGTTGATGCCGCGCTTCTCGCGCTCCTCGTAAAGGTCGTAATAGACCTTGCCCGAGCACAGCACGACGCGGCGGATCTTGGAATCCTTGGTGAGCTTGATCGCCTGGTTCTGCAACAGCTGGGCATCGTCCCAAAGCAGCCGGTGGAACGAGCTTTCGCCCGAAATCTCCGGCAGCGTCGACACCGCCCGCTTGTGGCGCAGCAGCGACTTCGGCGTCATCAGGATCAGCGGCTTGCGGAAGTCTCGCTTCAGCTGCCGGCGCAAGATGTGGAAGTAGTTAGCCGGCGTCGTGCAGTTGGCGACTTGCATATTGTCTTCGGCGCAAAGCTGCAGGAAGCGCTCGAGCCGGGCCGAGGAATGTTCCGGACCCTGGCCCTCATAGCCATGCGGCAACAGACAGACGAGACCCGACATTCTGAGCCACTTGCGTTCGCCCGACGAAATGAACTGGTCGAACACCACCTGGGCGCCGTTGGCAAAATCGCCAAACTGCGCTTCCCACAAGGTCAGCGCCTTCGGCTCGGCCAGGCTGTAGCCATATTCGAAGCCGAGCACCGCCTCTTCCGAAAGCATCGAGTTGATGACTTCGTAGCCCGCCTGCGCCGCCGACAGATTGTTGAGCGGGATATAGCGGGTCTCGTCGCGCTGGTCGTAGAGCACCGAATGGCGCTGCGAGAAGGTGCCGCGTTCCGAATCCTGGCCCGACAGCCGGATCGGATTGCCGTCGAGCAGGATGGCGCCGAAGGCCAGCGCCTCGGCCGTCGACCAGTCGATGCCTTCGCCGGAGTCGATCGCCTGGCGGCGGTTTTCGAGGAAGCGGATGATGGTCTTGTGCGCTTCGAAACCCTTCGGCACCTCGGTCAGCTTCTTGCCGATGTCCTTCAGCACCTTGACCGGCACGGCGGTCTTGCCGCGGCGCTGTTCGTCCTGGTTGTCGGCCGTGCGCAGACCCGACCAGGCGCCGTCCAGCCAGTCGGCCTTGTTGGGCTTGTAGTGCTGGCCGACGTCCCATTCCTGCTCCAGATGGGCGCGCCAGTCGGCCCTCATCTTGTCGAGCTCGGCCTGGGTGATATGGCCTTCGGCGATCAGCCGGTCGCCATAGATCTGCACCGTCGTCTTATGGTTGCGGATGTTGGCGTACATGATCGGCTGGGTGAAGGACGGCTCGTCGCCCTCATTGTGGCCGAAACGGCGATAGCAGAACATGTCGACCACGACCGGCTTGTGGAACTTCATGCGGAATTCGATCGCCACCTTGGCGGCATGGACCGTGGCTTCCGGATCGTCGCCATTGACGTGGAAGATCGGCGCCTCGATCATCTTGGCGACGTCGGACGGATAGGGCGACGAGCGCGAGAAGCGCGGATTGGTGGTAAAGCCGATCTGGTTGTTGATGATGAAATGCAGCGTGCCGGCGACGCGGTGGCCGCGCAGGCCCGACAGGCCGAGGATTTCGGCGATCACGCCCTGGCCGGCAAAAGCGGCGTCGCCATGCAAGAGCAGCGGCAGCACCTTGGCGCGTTCCTCCAGCGGCACGATCTCCTCGCGGCTGCGGCCGAACAGATAGTCCTGCTTGGCCCGCGCCTTGCCCATCACCACCGGATCGACGATTTCCAGATGCGAGGGATTGGCGGTCAAGGACAGATGCACCTTGTTGCCGTCGAACTCGCGGTCGGACGAGGCGCCGAGATGGTACTTCACGTCGCCCGAACCTTCGACCTCATCGGGGGCGGCCGAGCCGCCCTTGAACTCGTGGAAGATGGCGCGGTGCGGCTTGGCCATCACTTGGCTGAGCACGTTGAGCCGACCGCGATGCGCCATGCCGAGCACGATCTCCTTCATGCCAAGTTGGCCGCCCCGCTTGATGATCTGCTCCAGCGCCGGGATCAGCCCTTCGCTGCCATCGAGGCCGAAGCGCTTGGTGCCCTTGTACTTGACGTCGATGAACTGCTCGAAACCTTCGGCCTCGACCAGCTTCTGCAGGATCGCCTTCTTGCCGGCGGCGGTGAACGAGATCTCCTTGTCGGTGCCTTCGATGCGGGCCTGGATCCAGGCCTTCTCCTCGGGATCGGAGATGTGCATGAACTCGACGCCGAGCGTCGAGCAATAGGTGCGGGTGAGAATCTCCAGCATCTGCCGGATGGTGCCGAATTCGAGGCCCAGCACATTGTCGAGGAAGATCGGCCGGTCGTAGTCGGCTGATGTAAAGCCGTAATTTTCCGGCGACAGCTCGTTATAGTCCTCGAGCGGCTTGGCGATGCCGAGCGGATCGAGATTGGCATGCAGATGGCCGCGCATGCGGTAGGCGCGGATCATCATGATGGCGCGCACCGAATCGCGCGTCGCCTGGTGCACGTCGGCATCCGACAGCACGACGCCGTTAGTGACCGCTCTGTCCTTGACCTTCTTTTCGACCGTCTTCTCGACCAGGCCCCAATTGCCGTCGAGCGCCGACACCAGTTCGCCATTGGCCTGCAATGGCCAGGAGGGCTTTGCCCAGGAGGCGCCCTTGGCGTTCTTGCGCACATCGCCGGCGTCGTCCTTCAGCGCCGCAAAGAAGTCCTGCCATTCGGGATTGACGGACTCCGGATCGTCCTCATAGGACGCATAGAGCGCGTCGATATAGTCGGCATTGCCGCCATAGAGGAAAGAGGTGAGCGAAAACTGGTCGTTAGCTTGGTCTTGTCGTGCCATTGGGTGTACCTGTCAGCTTCCTTGGAAGCGCCTACGGGTTGCAGTCGTCTTGTGAAATCGACATGAAAAGCTCGGGCAGTTTCCATCCCGAGCCTGACCGGCGTTTTTCCCCGAACTTCATCGCCGAAAGCGACATGTCGAAAGTGGAACGTCCCCCGGATCCTCGGCTTGCGTCGATGCTCCACGACGCATCTCCCAAGCTAAGAAATCTCCAGTGACCACCATTTTTGTCGTCAATAAATTCCCGTGCGATGGCGTCTGCGCGGCAGAAATCAAGAGCCTGACCACCGAACACCTCCGACAGTTCAGCCTGCAGGATCATTTTGAACGACAGCGCATCGGAATGAAGGCACCCCCAAAGGCGCGCCGTGCTTCTGCCGGATCGGCTTGTGTAGAAATTGTCACTGATTTCGCGGGTGTATTGATCTGGTGTAAAATAGCTCTCGCTTAGAGATTTTGCTTTCAAAAATCCGGCTGAAAGCGGATCCCGATCAGGTAACTCAAGCCACGAAATCGAACGAGCTTGCAACATTCTGCCCAAGGCGGAATATTCCAAAAACCGCTCTTCGTGGTTGCCGCTGTTGGTCGTTCGCCAACCGGTCTCCGTCAGCAAATGATCCAGCGCTTCGAACTTGGCTCTCGCTCCACATCTGGACGCAATCCGCTCGAACCCCAGGAATAGAGACTGAAGTCCGACGTCTCTTTCCTCCACGAGCGAACCCGGCTCATCCATCCCCGACGCCACTGCAGCAGCGACCGCGGGGCGGTAGGTCGGGGATTTAGCTGAGCCGAACAAGCGCTTCATCATCATCGGGCCAAACGGCCCTCCTCTACCTTGCCTACTCCTTGGCCTACCCCTTGATCGCCTCGACCAGCGTCGTGCCTAGCCGTGCCGGCGATGGCGAAACCTTGATGCCGGCCGATTCCATCGCCGCGATCTTGTCTTCCGCGCCGCCCTTGCCGCCGGAAATGACCGCGCCTGCGTGGCCCATGGTGCGGCCGGCCGGCGCGGTGCGCCCGGCGATGAAGCCCGCCATCGGTTTCTTGCGGCCGCGCTTGGCCTCGTCCTTGAGGAACTGCGCGGCGTCTTCCTCGGCCGAACCGCCGATCTCGCCGATCATGATGATCGATTTGGTCTCGTCGTCGGCGAGGAACATTTCGAGCATGTCGATGAACTCGGTGCCTTTGACCGGATCGCCGCCGATGCCGACGGCGGTGGTCTGGCCGAGGCCGACATTGGTGGTCTGGAACACTGCCTCATAGGTAAGCGTTCCCGAACGCGAAACAACGCCGACCGAGCCCTTGCGGAAGATGCTTCCGGGCATGATGCCGATCTTGCATTCGTCGGGGGTAAGCACGCCCGGACAGTTCGGCCCGAGCAGCCGCGAGGTCGAGCGGTCGAGCCGCGCCTTGACTCTGACCATGTCCATGACCGGAATGCCTTCGGTGATGCAGACGATCAGCGGGATCTCGGCCTCGATCGCCTCGATGATCGCTTCGGCCGCGCCCGCCGGCGGCACATAGACAACCGAAGCGTTGGCGCCGGTCTTTTCCTTGCCTTCGGCAACCGAAGCAAAGATCGGCAGGCTCTCGCCTTTCGATCCGGTCCAGGTCTCGCCACCCTTCTTGGGATGGATGCCGCCCACCATCTTGGTGCCGTGATAGGCCAGCGCCTGTTCGGTGTGGAACGTGCCGGTCTTGCCGGTCAGGCCCTGCACCAGCACCTTGGTGTTCTTGTCGATGAGAATGGACATCGGAGCCCTTTTCTAAAAACCGTTGATCGAGGAAGGCGAGACGCGCCGGTAGACGCCGCTCACCATGTCTTGCCAGCTGTCGCTGCCGGCAGGTTTGAAATGCAGTCGCATGCGGTAGGCATCGGCATTGTCGAAAATATAGGTCACACGCGCGGCGCCGCGCGGCGACGACCGCTCCAGGACCAGCTCGCTGCCGTTCCATGAACCCGTGGCCGGCGACGCCGGCACAAAGCCCATCGAATCGAACTGGTGCATCGTGACGACACTATTTTGCTGGTCGAAGCCGAACAAATTGTGCGAGCCGAACGAGATCGTGCCATCGCGGCGCTGGCGATAGCGCTGCACCACGAACAGACCGCCGAACTGTGCCTCTGCCAGCACATCCGACGTCGCCGTGCCGCCATCGGCCCATTGTGTTTCCGCCACCTCTTCCTCGCCGCTCCACGCGCCAACCAGCGCCTGCAGGCGCTGGTGATCGGGCGAGAGTGAGGAGAAGGACGCCGCGTTCATGGTCAGAGCCGCTTCAAATCGGTGACGGTGAGGTCGCTCTTGGCATTGCCGGTGTTGAGCGTCGTCGCCGGCTCGAACATCAAGACGACCGGCTCCGCGGTCAGCGACCGCGGGCGATGCTCGACGCCCTTAGGCACGACGATGAAGTCGCCCTCGCCGAGCTCGACCGGACCGTCGCGGAAATCGATGGCGATCCTGCCCCGCAGCACCAGGAAGGCCTCGTCCTCATGGTCATGCGCATGCCAGTCGAAGATCTCGCCGAACTTGGCCACCTTGGCCTGGCTGTCGTTGACGTCGCCGGCAACATGCGGATCGAAGACCTTCTTGATCTTCTGATCCGCCGCCTCGACGAGGTTTATCTTGCGCGGGGGCATCGTTTATCGACCTCTGGCGGGTTGCGGATTCAAGCGGGGCATTGCTTCTTCCCGTGAACGACAGCGCCGATCCATTGCCCCTTAGCCTCATGCGTCGTCACGACTTGAACGGACAGTTCGCCGTCGGTCGTCTTGAGCAGTCCAAGGGATTCAGGATCATCGTCTGCCTGAAACCTGCTACCGTATTTGGAAAGCAGCCTCTTCAAGATCATATTGGCGGCAAGCTTCGGATTGTCGGCGCCAAACGAAACCAGGCAGTCGCACTGGCCGCCAACATTCCTGATCGAGGCAACAATTTCCGTTTCCTTATAAATCTGATGGCCCTTGAAGTCCGGCCGAAAACCATTCCCTCGGGCGGCAGCGTTAAACCTGCCGAAGCTCGGCGCTGTCGCCGGACACAAAGTCATGAACAGATTGACCCGCTTGCCGATCCAGGCAGGCGATGCCGGATCTTCGGCCGAAGTCGCTGGGCTGGCCCAAAGGGCCATGCCGATCAGCGTTATGGCCAGCAGCAGCCGCATCCGCTCAACCCTTCACCGCCGCCACGATCTTCTTGGCTGCGTCGTCGAGGTCATCGGCCGACACCACGTTCAAGCCGCTGTCGTTGATGATCTTCTTGCCGAGTTCGGCATTGGTACCCTCGAGCCGCACCACCAGCGGCACTTGCAGGCCGACTTCCTTGACCGCGGCAATGACGCCCTCGGCGATGATGTCGCACTTCATGATGCCGCCGAAGATGTTGATCAAAATGCCTTTCACCGCAGGGTCCTTGGTGATGATCTTGAACGCCGCCGTCACCTTCTCCTTCGACGCGCCGCCGCCGACATCGAGGAAGTTGGCAGGCTCGGCGCCGTAGAGCTTGATGATGTCCATCGTCGCCATGGCGAGACCGGCGCCATTGACCATGCAGCCGATATTGCCGTCGAGCGCGACATAGGCGAGGTCGTATTTCGACGCCTCGATCTCCTTCTCGTCCTCTTCGGTGGTGTCGCGCAGTTCCATCAGCTCGGGGTGGCGAAACAGTGCATTGTTGTCGAACGACACTTTCGCGTCGAGCACGCGCAGCCGGCCGTTCTTCATCACGATCAGCGGATTGACCTCGAGCAGGCTCATGTCCTTCTCGACAAAGGCCTTGTAGAGGATCGGGAACAGCGTGGCGGCATCCTTGGCGGCGTCGCCGGTGAGCCCCAGCGCTTGCACCAACATGTCGACATCGATGGTCGTCACGCCGGCCAGCGGATCGATGGCGCGGGTGATGATCTTTTCCGGCGTGTCGTGGGCGACACCTTCAATGTCCACGCCGCCTTCGGTCGAGACGACGAAAGCGATGCGGCCGACCGCGCGGTCGACCAGGATCGACAGGTAGAGCTCGCGCTCGATATCGGCCCCGTCCTCGATATAGAGGCGGTTGACCTGCTTGCCGGCCGGGCCCGTCTGCTTGGTCACCAGCGTGTGGCCGAGCATCTCATTGGCGTTGGCGACGACATCGGCGACCGACTTCGCCAGCCGCACGCCGCCCTTGGCGTCGGGGCCAAGCTCCTTGAACTTGCCCTTGCCGCGGCCGCCGGCATGGATCTGGCTCTTCACCACATAGAGCGGACCGGGCAGCGCCTTGGCGGCGGCTTCCGCCTCGCTCGCCTTGAACACCGGCACGCCTTCGGCCACCGGCGCGCCAAAGCTCTTCAGCAGCGCCTTGCCTTGATATTCATGGATGTTCATTTGGATGGTCTCCGGATCGACGGCTTGAGGGTCACTTCGAGGCGAGGTGCGGAGCGATCTTGACGCAGGCCTCGGTCAGGCCCTGCACCGTCGCGACAGAAGCGTCGAACATCTTCTGCTCGGCCTTGTTGAGGTCGATCTCGATGATGCGCTCGACGCCGCCGGCGCCGATCACCACGGGAACGCCGACATAGGTGCCCTTGACGCCATACTGGCCCGAGAGATGCGCAGCACAAGGCAGCACGCGCTTCTTGTCCTTGAGATAGGATTCAGCCATCGAGATGGCCGAGGCGGCCGGCGCGTAGAAGGCCGAGCCGGTCTTCAACAGGCCGACGATCTCGGCGCCGCCATCGCGGGTGCGCTGGACGATCTGGTCGAGCTTTTCCTTCGAGGTCCAGCCCATCTTGATGAGATCGGGCAGCGGAATGCCCGATACCGTCGAATAGCGGATCATCGGCACCATGGAATCGCCGTGGCCGCCGAGCACGAAGGCGGTGACGTCCTCGACCGAGACCTTGAATTCCTCGGCCAGGAAATAGCGGAAGCGCGCGCTGTCGAGCACGCCTGCCATGCCGACGACATGCGTCTTGGGCAGGCCCGAAAACTTCTGCAGCGCCCACACCATGGCGTCGAGCGGGTTGGTGATGCAGATGACGAAAGCCTTCGGCGCGTACTTCTTCAGCCCGGCGCCGACCTGTTCCATGACCTTGAGGTTGATGCCGAGCAGATCATCGCGGCTCATGCCCGGCTTGCGCGGCACACCGGCGGTGACGATGCAGACGTCGGCGCCCTCGATGCCGGCATAATCATTGACGCCGGTCAGCCTGGCATCGAAGCCGTCGACCGGCGACGACTGCGCGATATCGAGCCCCTTGCCTTGCGGAATGCCCTCGGCAATATCGAACAGCACCACGTCGCCGAGGTCCTTGAGACCGATCATGTGGGCGAGCGTGCCGCCGATCATGCCGGAGCCGATAAGCGCTATCTTGTTGCGTGCCATGTGAGGAAATTTTCCCTTTGACTGTGACGACGCCCAAATCCTGGATGACTTGGTTGACGGCGTCGAGGAAGAGGCCGGAATGCTGTGGTCTCAGCGAGATTTCGCCGCATCCAGTAGCTCCGGTCGAAAAAATATTCAATCGATTATTTCAAGCTGAATATTTTCAATCGGTTAGAAACGCTGGGATTTACGTAAACGTCAAAGTCTATGAGCCGACTTGGGAGGTTTTACACAATGAATATGGAAATCAGAAGACTCTATGCCGGCGATGACGCCCTTGTGAAGCGGATCGCCGAAGACGTGTTCGACGAGCCCGTGCGCCCTGACAGGCTTGCCGCGTACCTCGCCTCATCAGGTCATATGATGATTGTCGCGCTGGTAGATGGTGTCGTCGTCGGTCAATGCGCCGCCGTCATCCACCGCCATCCCGATAAGGTGAGCGAGCTCTACATCGACGAAGTCGGCGTCTCCCCGGCCTTCCAGCGCCAGGGCATAGCGCGCAAAATGCTCGACGCCATGTTCGCGCTCAGCCGCGAGCAGGGCTGCGGCGAAGCCTGGGTCGGCACCGAACGGGACAACACGCCGGCCCGCGCGCTTTATGAGTCGCGCAAGCCGCATGGGCCGGCGGAGGGGTTTGTGATGTATGTCTATCAGTTGTAGAGGGGCGCGAAGGATCGCTACCTTATTGGACCCCGTGTCAGGCCTGTGCCTGCTCCACTCCAACCAATGCCGCCTTCTCCTTCCGCCTTTCCGCCCAATCCTCCAGCCAGTCGCGGCTCTGCATCTCGATGAGCCGCGAAGCCGTGCGTTCGAATTCGAAGACTTCGTTGCCGCGCTTGGCTGTGTAAAGCGCAGGCGGCGCGGCCTCGGCGCTCACCACCAGCCGCACATGATGATCGTAGAGCGTGTCGATCAGGAGGATGAAGCGTTTGGCTTCGTTGCGTCGTCCCTCGCCGAGCACTGGTACGTGATCGATGAAGATGGTCGAGAAGCGGCCAGCAATGGCCAGGAAATCTCGCGCGCCAAGCGGCTTTTCGCAAAGGTCGGCGAAGGAAAATCGCGCCGCGTCGCCGGCGGCCGCCGGTACAACCACCTGGCGGCCCTTCACCGCCACGGTCGTTTCGGCGACCGGCGCGCCCCGTGTCATCACCTGCCAGGCCTCGTCCAGCACGCGGTCGGCCTCGGTATCTGCCGGCGTGACATAGACCGGCGTGCGGGCGAGTTTTTCCAGCCGGTAGTCCTTGTCCGCGTCAAGCGAAAGCACATGCGCGTGGCGCTCGAGAATGCCGATGAAGGGCAAAAAGAGCTGGCGGTTCAGCCCATCGCGATAGAGATCCTGCGGCGCGACATTCGAGGTTGCGACCAGCACTACGCCATTGGCAAACAGCGCCGAGAACAGCCGCGACAGGATCATCGCATCGGCAATGTCGGTGACCGAAAACTCGTCGAAGCACAGCACCCAGGCCTGTTCGGAGAGCGCCAGCGCTACCGGCGGGATCGGGTCGTCCTCCTTGACGTCGCCGTTCTTGCGCGCCTGCCGATGCTTCTGGATGCGGTCCTGCACATCGGCCATGAAGTCGTTGAAATGGACACGGCGCTTGCGCCGGACCGGCAACAACTCGAAGAACATGTCCATCAGCATGGTCTTGCCGCGGCCGACGCCGCCATGGATGTAGAGGCCTTTGACGACTTCGCGCGTCTCGCGCTTGCGGGCAAACAGCCAGCCGAGCGCGCTCGACTTTTGCGCCAGCCGCTTGACCGAGATCTCGTCGGTCAGCCGGTCGAGTGCGGCGGCGGTTCGCTCCTGCGCCGGATCGCGTTCGATGGCACCGGTGTCGACCAGATGGTCGTAGCGCTGCCTGACGGTCGCATGGGTCTGGAGGCCGTCACGCAAATGCATCGGTCACGTCGCTGACTGGGGATAGGCAGCTTATCTTGTAAGCGAAATCGGCAGACCGGTGGAAGTCTGGCCGTCGAATTTCGAACCGCCCGATGAGTAAAGCCGCGCCAGCGTGCCGCCATTCTCGTCATAGAGCGTCAGCTGCTTGCCGGCGACGTTCCACGACTTGATGCCGTCGATCGGCGCCGGGCAATGCAGCGGTCCGGCGCGATAGCCGGCGCCGAATTTGGTCTGCGGCGTCGCCACCTTGCAGCTCTGACCCGAAACGCTGGCGTTCCAGACGCCGGCGACGCTGGCCGCGGTGAGGTCGGTGGCGCCCGCAGGCGCCGATCCATCCGGCGGCAGCGAGGCGACCTGCGTGCCCGCCGGCGCGTTCGGGAATTGCGACGGGTCGGTTGTGCCCGGCGCTGCCGGCGGCGGCAGCTGGCTTCCGCTCACCGTACCGGCGGGCGCGGGCTGCAGCGGCGCCGGCTGCTGATCATCCATCGATGAAAAACGCGAGGTCGAACAGCCGCTTGCAAACAGCGCTGCCAGCGATACGGCCACCAGGCCGCTTCTCGAAAAAGTCATGTCAACCTCCGTCGGATCCGGCTGGGGGGAAGCCGTCCGCACAATCTCACCCCCACCAAGATGGAGAAGGTGGCGAAATTTCAACCCGATATGGTTAAAATAGGGTTTGCAGCAAGAATTGTTGTAATTTTATCGCAAAATGGCGGCCGAACAGCCGTCTGCCTTTGCGTCAAGCGTTCGCACTGTATCGCCTCACCGACTTTCTAGCGCGGTTCGAACCGGTAGAGTGATTGCGAAAGCGGCGGCGGAGACCGCAGCAGGTCGGCGCATCGGCGGTCCAGCCTAAGCGCCAGTTCATGAGAGCGCCGCACTGCCGTTTTCCAATCGCCGGCCGTTTTCAGCAAGGCCAGCGCATCCGCAGGACGGTCGGCTGCGATCATGAGATCGGCCCCAGCGATTCGGTCTTCCGGCGCGATGGCTTCGCCGGTCTTCAGCTTCCCGGCCAATCCGACCCACTGTTCCCAGAGGAAGGTCGCTGTGAGCAGATCCGGGCGACGTGGCGGTTCGGCCCCATTGTCTAGCATGAAGGAGGCCAACATCACCCGGGCTAACGCCCTGTCCATGAACGACTCCGCCGTTTCGCCCTGCATTTCGGAGATCAGAGCGTCGCGCAAATTATGCTCCCGGTCGCGGCGGCCAAGAACGTAGTCGATCCCGTCGAGCATGGCTGCCGTGACCGTATCGGGATTGTTGATCGGATCGAGATGTTTTGCGGCAATCTGCGCGTTGATCGCCCCTGCCACCGCTGTGCCGAGGCTCAGGTTGCCGGTCTGGTTCACGAGGGGCAGCAAGATCGCGGCCTGAGGAGCAGAGTTCATCAGTTGCCCGATTTGTCGGATAGCCGGCCCCATATCGGTTTGATGGTCAAGCGCCTGCACTTCGGCTGGCTGTTTGGAGATATCGAAGGAAGGGCGGAGATAGGCTGAGTAAAGGGCATTGCGGATAGAGCCCGTGCGATTGCCCTTCTGGGGTGGAAGCTTGTCGAGGTACGCGACGTAGTCTGAGAGGTCATCCTTGACTGCCCGCATATAGAGAGCTAGCGGCCAAATGCCTGCATTCTCGGCCCTTTGGGCGAGTTGAGTCTTTGCCGAATCATCAAGAGTGGACAGCGCACCCGCAATTGTCTCGGCGACGTCTGCCGCCTGATCCAGATCCAACGTCTGCAAGCGCCCCAGTTCGCCCAGCAGCCAATCGCCGCCATCCTCGGTAACAAGCACGTGGAAGGCAGCTAGCCCAAGCTGAGGCAGAATCGACTTCGCGTTGGGCGCCGGTTGCATGGCTGCAATCATCGCCGCCCGCTCCGCGGGTTTTGCATAGGCAAGCCTGAGTTCGACAATGCGCTGCGGCGGATGGCTCCGTTTTTCCAGATCGGCCAGCAATGCTGTGCCCTCGACATAGCCGAGGCCGCCATAGCGTATCTTCAGATAGGCGGCGTCATCGCCGTAACGATCGCGCCAGAAATTCGGAAACGTCGCCGGTTCGGCAAGCAGGAAGTCGCCCGCTTCCAGGATGGTTGGCGTGTAGGGACATGCACTGGGCTCTGTCTGCGCGGCGGCCGCCGATATCGGCACGATCACCGCCATGACTGCAAGAACTGCCTGCCAACGCATAGTGGCGCCCTCCGCCGCCGGATCGTACACCGGAACCCATCGACCGCACCAGCGCGCGGTATTTTTGCCCAAAACAGCCATCCGCCCCCGGCAAATGCTTGCGCCGGAAGACGTCGACCTTATCTAGCAAGGACAGAAATCCGCCGGAGCCGAAACCTTGGCCGCGAGAAAAAGAGCCGCCAACCGCTATTATAGCGGCCCGCCCAGCGACCATTTCGACGGTACTCTGTTTTTCAACCCCGACGGCCAGATGCCTGGCCGCTTCACCGATCTGCTCAAATGGCAGCTGAGCGGCGAGCGTTCGAAATGGCCAGCAGCCAATCCAAGCCCGTTTGAATCGGCAGAGCCGGCGGCGCGCATCGATGGCAGCGGACTGCGTCTGACAATGGTCGGCCATTCCACGCTGCTGATCCAGACCGCCGGCCTCAACATCCTGACCGACCCGGTGTGGTCGCCGCGCGTCTCGCCGCTCTCCTTTGCCGGACCCAGGCGCGTCAATGCGCCGGGCATCGCCTTTTCCCGGCTGCCGCCGATCGACCTGGTGCTGGTCAGCCACAATCATTACGACCATCTCGACCTTGCCACGCTCAAGCGGCTGAAGGCCAAGCACGATCCGCAGGTGCTGACGCCGCTCGGCAACGACGCCATCATCGACGACGCCGTGCCGGGCATGCGAATGACGGCGCATGATTGGGGCGAGCGCATCGACATCGGCAACGATGTCGCCGTTCATCTCGAGCCGGTGCACCACTGGTCGGCGCGCGGCGCGCGCGATCGCCGCATGGCGCTGTGGGCCGGCTTCGTGGTCGAGACTCCGGCCGGAAAGACCTATTTCGCCGGCGACACCGGCTTCCATGACGGCGCCAATTACCGGCTGATGGCTGAAAAGCATGGCGGCTTCCGCCTCGCCATCCTGCCGATCGGCGCCTATGAGCCGCGCTGGTTCATGGCGCCGCAGCACCAGAACCCGGAGGAGGCCGTGCAAGGCATGCAGCTCTGCAACGCCGCCTATGCCGCCGGCTGCCACTGGGGGACGTTTCGGCTCACCGACGAGCCGATTGACGAGCCGGCGCAAAAACTTGGCCAGGCGCTGGAGGCAGAAGGCCTTCCACAGGAGCGATTCCGTGCCTTGCGGCCGGGCGAAATCTGGGACGTGCCGGACGCCTAGCAAGGAACCCAAAGGGGCGAAACGCGTTGTTTGCTCAACGCAATTTGGCCGGGAGCCTTTCCATGATCAAATGGATCATCATTCTTCTGATTGTCGCCGCTGCCGCCAGCCTGCTTGGCATGCCGGCGCTGGCGGGCGCCGCCGCCACCGGCGCGCGTGTGCTCATCGGCATCGTTCTCGTCATCTTCCTGCTGATCGTGCTCGGCGTCTTTGCGGTAACCTAGACGCAGCCCACACTGGTAATTCCCGCCCGTTTCCGCCATATAGCGGCAAAACGGACAGGAATTACCTGAGACATGGCAGGCACTGCCCCCTTCGCCAAGATGAACGGCATCGGCAACGAGATCATCGTTGCCGACATGCGTGGCCGTGCCGACCGGGTGACGGCGGCGTCGGCTGTTGCGCTGAACGCCGACGCGGCGACCAAGTTCGACCAGATCATGGCGATCCATGACGCCCGCACGCCTGGCACCGCCTACTACATCGACATATTGAATTCCGACGGCTCGGGCGCGCAGGCGTGCGGCAACGGCATGCGCTGCGTCGTCCAGGCGCTGGCCGCCGAGACCGGCCAGAAGACTTTCACCTTCGAAACCCGCGCCGGCATTCTCAACGCCGTCGAGCATGCCGACGGCACCATCTCGGTCGATATGGGCACGCCGCGCTTCGGCTGGCAGGACATTCCGCTGGCCGAGGAATTCCGCGACACCCGCATGATCGAGTTGCAGATCGGCCCGATCGACGCGCCGGTGCTGCATTCGCCTTCGGCTCTCTCGATGGGCAATCCGCACGCCATCTTCTGGGTCGATCGCGACGTCTGGTCCTACGAACTCGAGCGCTTCGGCCCGCTGCTCGAAAATCATCCGATCTTCCCCGAGCGCGCCAACATCACCATCGCCCAGGTGACGTCGCCCGACACCATGATCATCCGCACCTGGGAGCGCGGCGCCGGCCTGACCAAGGCCTGCGGCTCGGCCGCTTGCGCCTCCGTGGTCGCCGCCGCCCGCACCCGCCGCACCGGCCGCAGCGTCACGCTGATGACGCCCGGCGGCGGCTCGCTGCATGTCGAATGGCGCGATGACGACCACGTCATCCTGACCGGTGCGGCCGAATGGGAATTTTCTGGCAGTTTCGATCCGTCGACCGGCACTTGGGCCCGCGACACCGAAAGCGCGGCCTGATGTCCGTTCTTGCCAACTCCAAAGGGATAGACGTCGTCACCTTCGGCTGCCGCCTCAACACCTATGAATCCGAGGTGATGCGCCGCGAGGCCGAAAGCGCCGGCCTCGGCGCGCTCAAAGGCGGCGCCATCATCTTCAACACCTGCGCCGTCACCTCCGAAGCGGTGCGCCAGGCCAAGCAGTCGATCCGCAAAGCCCGTCGCGAAAACCCGGCGGCGCGGATCATCGTCACCGGCTGCGCGGCGCAGACCGAGCCGCAGAATTTTGCCGCCATGGACGAGGTCGACCTCGTGCTTGGCAATGAGGAGAAGCTGAAGGCGAACTCCTACCGCGCGCTGCCCGATTTCGGCGTCAACGACACCGAAAAGGCCCGCGTCAACGACATCTTTTCAGTGCGCGAGACCGCCGGCCATATGGTCGACGCCATCGAAGGCCGGGCCCGGGCTTTCGTCCAGGTGCAGAATGGCTGCGACCACCGCTGCACCTTCTGCATCATTCCCTATGGCCGCGGCAATTCGCGCTCGGTGCCGATGGGCGCCGTGGTCGAGCAGGTCAAGAGGCTGGCCGGCAATGGCTATACCGAAATCGTGTTGACAGGCGTCGATATGACCTCTTTCGGCGCCGACCTGCCCGGCGCGCCGCAACTGGGCAAACTGGTGAAGACAATCCTCAAGCAGGTGCCGGACGTCAGGCGGCTGCGGCTGTCCTCCATCGATTCGATCGAGGCCGACGACGATCTGCTCGACGCGATTGCCACCGAACCCAGGCTGATGCCGCATCTGCATCTGTCGCTGCAGTCCGGCGACGACATGATATTGAAGCGCATGAAGCGTCGCCATCTACGCGACCAGTCGATCCGCTTCTGCGAGGATGTGCGGAAGCTGCGCCCAGCAATCGTCTTCGGCGCCGACATCATCGCCGGCTTCCCGACCGAGACCGAGGACATGTTCGAGAATTCTTTAAAAATCGTCGAGGAGTGCGGGCTGACGCATCTGCATGTCTTCCCGTTCTCACCGCGCGAAGGCACGCCCGCCGCCCGCATGCCGCAGGTGCGCCGCGAACTGGTCAAGCAGCGCGCCGCAAGGCTGCGCGCCGCGGGTGAGGTCGCCTATCGCCGTCATCTCGCATCGCTTCCCGGTACGCGCCAGTCGATACTGGTCGAGCGCGACGGCCTGGGCCGCACCGAAGGATTTACGCTGGCCGCCATCGCCGCCGGTGCGCCTGGCGAGATAGTCGAGGCCACCATTACCGGCCATGACGGCGCGCGCCTGACCGCTGCCCCGCTCACCGCCCGCGCCGCCTGAGACGATTGAAGCATGGCCGGTTTTTTCAAGAAGATATTTTCGTTCGGCAACAAGGAAGTCGTCGAGGAGCGCATCGACGAAACTGCCCCGTTGCCGCCGATCAAATGGGATGCGCTTGAGGCGCTGAAGCCGGCGGCTGAACAGGTCGTTCCGGAGTTTTTGAAGCGCGACGAGCCTGAAGCGGCGGTCCAACCGACGCCCGAGGAGCCAACACCCGAACCTGCCCCAATCATTCCGCCAACACCGGAACCGGTCGTTCCCTCGGAGCCCGAACCTCTGCCGGCACCCGCGCCGGAAGAAGAGCCCGCACCTGAGACGCCAGCTGAACCGCCGGCGCCTGAGGAAGTGCCGCCACCGGCTCAGCCGGCGCCCGAGCCGCAGCCGCAGCCGCAAGAGGTGCCTGTACCGACCGAGCCGGAGATCGAGCCGTCACGGCCGCAGGAGCAGCCTGAACCTGCCCATGTCGAGATACCGACGCCTGTTGAGGTTCCGGCAGAACCGGCTGCCCCGATCGAGGTGCCGCCACCGGAAGCGCCTTCCGCGCAGCCAACGTCAGAAGCCACCGCCGCCCTTCATCCGCCTGCCGGCACCTTCTCCCCGTCTAGTGACGGGGAGAAGGGAGCTGAATCGAACTCCGCGCCTCCCCCTGCAAATATCGAAGAAGAAACCGCAACGCTGATGCCCCCCTCTCCCCGCCCCTTGCGGGGAGAGGGTCAGGGTGAGGGGCAGCGCGAACCTGCGAAAGGATCAGCAGCAGCGGTTGAGGCACCCGCAGCTGAAATTGTTCCACCCATTCGCCAACCGGCTCCGGTTGAGCCGCAGCCTATCCTTGCTGAAATTGCGCCCGAGCCGCAGCCCACCCCACCGCCCCCCGCCGCTGGCAAGGTCACCGTCACCAAAAAGGTCGAGCAGAAGGCTGAACCGGCCAAAGCGCCCGAACCGGCGCCGCGGCGCTCCTGGTTCCAGCGCATGCGCGACGGGCTGGCGCGGTCGTCGCGCGAACTCACCGGCAACATTGCCGGCGTCTTCACCAAGCGCAAGCTGGACGAGGACACGCTGCAGGACCTGGAGGATGTGCTGATCCGCGCCGATCTCGGTCTGGAGACCGCCTTGCGCGTCACCGATGCGCTGGCCTCCAGCCGCTACGGCAAGGATGTCTCGGACACGGAAGTGCGCGCCGTGATGGCGGCCGAAGTGGAAAAGGTGCTGACCCATGTCGCCATGCCGCTGGAGCTGGACCTCTCGCACAAGCCGCATGTCATCCTGGTTGTGGGCGTCAACGGCACCGGCAAGACCACGACCATCGGCAAGCTGGCGGCAAAACTGACCGATGGCGGCCTGTCGGTGATGCTTGCCGCCGGCGATACGTTTCGCGCCGCCGCGATCGAGCAGCTGAAGATCTGGGGTGAGCGGACGAAGTCGCCAGTCATCGCATCCAAGATCGGCGCCGATGCCGCCGGCCTCGCCTACGATGCGTTCGAAAAGGCCAAGGAAGCCGGCTCCGATGTGCTGATCATCGACACTGCCGGCCGGCTGCAGAACAAGACCGAACTGATGGCCGAGTTGGAGAAGATCGTCCGTGTGCTTGGCAAGCTCGACCCGGAAGCGCCGCACACCGTGCTGCAGACGGTCGACGCCACCACCGGCCAGAATGCGCTCAACCAGGTCGAGATCTTCCGCAATGTCGCCGGGGTCAACGGCCTGGTGATGACCAAGCTGGACGGCACGGCACGCGGCGGTATTCTGGTGGCGATCGCGGCAAAGCACAAATTGCCGGTCTATTTCATCGGCGTCGGCGAACAGGTCGACGACCTCGAACCTTTCTCGGCAAGCGAATTCGCCAGGGCGATCGCGGGCGTAGCGTAAAAGGCACGATCCCGAAGAGCTGCAGGCTTTTTGGACAAGATCATGCGTCAGAAGGAAGTCATGAACCCTCCCATCCTCGAACGCGACCCGTCCGACCCGCAAAAGAAGAAAGAAAGCGTCAATCCGCTGCTCAAGCTGGTGCTGGAGCTCGGACCGCTGATGGTTTTCTTCTTCGCCAATGCGCGCGGCGCCTGGCTGGTGGAGAAATTTCCGGTGCTGGCCGAATTCGGTGGGCCGATCTTCGTCGCCACCGGCCTTTTCATGGCCGCGACCGCGATCGCGCTTATCGCGTCCTGGCTATTGATGCGCACCTTGCCGATCATGCCGATGGTCTCCGGCGTCGTCGTCTTCATCTTCGGCGCGCTGACGCTCTATCTGCAGGACGACGTCTTCATCAAGATGAAGCCAACTATCGTCAACACGCTGTTCGGCGGCGTGCTGCTCGGCGGCCTCTACTTCGGCCGCTCGCTGCTCGGCTATGTCTTCGATTCGGCCTTTCGCCTTGATGCCGAAGGCTGGCGCAAGCTGACCTTCCGCTGGGGCCTGTTCTTCCTGTTTCTGGCTCTTGCCAATGAAGTCGTATGGCGGAATTTTTCCACGGACTTCTGGGTTACCTTCAAGGTCTGGGGCATCATGCCGATCACGCTTTTGTTCACCTTCAGCCAGATGCCGCTGATCCTGCGCCATTCGCTGGATGACAAGACCGAGAATGCGGAGAACGCTGGCAAGTAGAGCAATTCCAGGAAAAGTGTGTGGCGGTTTTTCCGTTCGGAATTGCGTCAGAGTAAGGGGAGACGGCTATGGAATTCGTCACCACGCACGACGAGCTGAGGACGATCTACAAGACGCCGCGGCCGACCGACCCTCCCATCCGCAAGGAACTCAGGGCGCTCGACGGCCATTGCCGCTCCTTCATCGGCAAGAGCCCCTTCGTGCTGATCGGATCTTCCGACGGCGCCGGCAATGCCGACGTGACGCCGAAAGGCGATAGACCCGGCTTCGCCCTCGTCCTTGACGACAAGACCATCGCCATACCCGACCGGCCTGGCAACAACCGGCTCGACACGCTGGAAAACATACTGCGCAACCCGTCGGTCGGGCTGCTCTTCCTCATCCCCTGCATGAACGAAACGCTGCGCGTCAATGGCGACGCACGTATCACCATCGATGCGGCGTTGCGCGAGCGCCTTGCCGTCGATGGCAAGCAACCGCAAAGCATCGTCATGGTGAGCGTCAAGGCCGCCTACATGCACTGCGCCAAGGCCTTCATGCGTTCGCAATTGTGGAGGCCGGACAGCTGGTATGATCGCGCGACATTGCCGACGCTCGGCCAGATTCTATCCGACCAGATGACGCTTTCCGAAACTGCCGGCGAATTCGACCGCTCGCTCGACGAGGCCTACCGCCAGACCATGTGGTAGAGTGGAGCACGATTCCCCTACCCCGGTTTCCCCTTGATCGAGCTCCTCGCCATCTCCGGCAGTCTGCGTGCCGCCTCGACCAATTCGGCGTTGCTCGCGGCTCTGGCGTACAATGCGCCATCCGGCTGCCGCGTCAGCCTCTATGACGAGCTCGGCCAGCTGCCGATCTTCAATCCCGACGACGAAGGCGAGCGCACGCCACGCGAAGCCGCACGGCTGATCGAGGCCGTCACCAGCGCCGACGGCATCATCGTCTCCTGCCCCGAATATGCGCATGGCGTGCCGGGCGGCATGAAGAACGCACTCGACTGGCTGGTCTCGCGCGACGCCGCCGTCGGCAAGCCGGCCATGCTGGTGCATGCCTCCGCGCGCTCGCTCTATGCCCGCGCCGCTCTGGCTGAAATCATGCGGACCATGTCGTTCGCGCTTTGTGAGGACGCGCTGCTGGAGATTGCCTTGCTCGGCAGGAAACCGCCGGAGATGGAAGCCATCCTGGCGGAATCGGACAATCTGCTGGCGATGCGCGCCGCCGTGGAGGCCTTTGCGGGTTTTATACGCAGGCGGTGAGGGAGCCCTCCCCTTCTTCCCTTGTGGGAGAAGGAAGGCGGGCCTTACCCCTTCCGCAACGTCTCGACATCGGTCTTGCCGACATACCAATCGCGCGCGTTGACCTCTTCGAACACCACCCAGACATCGTCATTGCCGAGCCCGGTGGCATCCATGATGGCCGCCGTGACCTTCTTGGCGATGTCAGCCTTCTTGCCCGCCGGATCGGCGGCGATCACTTCCTTGACGATGCGGATGTTGACGAATGGCATGACGTCCTCCCCTTCATTTTCTGCAGACAGCGCCGAGAGACTGCTTCGAAATTCGCTTTGGTGAGTCATATGATGGTGGTTTCGAGAACCGGAGCGCAGCGGACATTTGGTCCGTGAGCACCGGAAGCGCAGAAAACGCCATCAGATGGCCGCCAGAGTAGAATTTCCAAGCACTCTCGCTCAATAGGTCTTGGCTCCGTTGACCATCAGCCGCACCATGTAAAGCGACGTCGTCCCGGCGATGTAGAGGCAATTCAGCTTGTTGCCGCCGAACACGCAATTGGCGGTCACTTCCGGCACCTTGACCTTGCCGATCAGCGTGCCGTCGGGATCGTAGCAATGGATGCCATCGGCGGCACTGGTCCAGATGCGGCCGGCCTCGTCGAGCCGGAAGCCGTCGAACAGGCCGGCCGTGCAGTCGGCGAACACCTTGCCGCCCGACACCTTCTTGCCGCCCTTGCCGATGTTGAAGACCCGCATATGCGCCGGGTTTTGCGCGCCATGCGTGCGGCCGGTGTCGACGACATAGAGCTGGCTTTCATCGAGTGAGAAGGCAAGCCCGTTCGGTCGGACCATGTCGGTGATAACGGCCTCGACCTCGCCGCTGTCGGGATCGACCCGGTAGACGTAGCAGGCGCCGATCTCGCTCACGGCCTTGTCGCCCTCATAGTCGGTGTCGATGCCGTAGCTCGGATCGGTGAACCAGATCGAACCGTCGGAGCGCACCACGACGTCGTTGGGCGAGTTCAGCCGCTTGCCTTTCCATTTGGCCGCGATGGTGGTGACGGAGCCGTCATGCTCGGTGCGGCTGACGCGGCGGCCGGAGTGCTCGCACGTCACCAGCCGGCCCTGCCGGTCGACGGTGTTGCCGTTGGAATTGCCGGAGGGCTGACGGAACACGCTTACATTGCCGTCGGTTTCGTCGTAGCGCAGCATGCGGTTGTTGGGGATGTCGGACCAGACGACATAGCGGCCGGCGGCGAACCAGGCAGGTCCTTCCGCCCACTGACATCCGGTGAACAGCTTTTCCACCTGCGCATTGCCGTTGAACAGGCGCGCGAATCGCGAATCGAGAATTTCGTAATAATCTGCAGCAGCCATGCTTTCCTCCGGGCATCACGCAACGCGTGGATCAAGCCAGCCTGTAAGCGAGAAGGCAAGATGGCGCATACGCAATTTGTAAGACAAAAGACACGCCGCCAGCATTAGCTCGCCAGCCTGTCCGGCAGGGCATGGCACTGTTAGCGCTGCATTAACCGGCTATGCGTCCTGTGCAATGGTGCATTGCAACATCTCGTTTTTGCATTGCACCATTCCTATGTCATGCTGCGTACAGTCAAGGGAGGAACAAATTCGCCGCGATATGCGGCACGAAAGGACCCTTGCTATGATCTTCGACAGTCTCATGACCCGCGCTCGCACCTCGATTGCCAAGCGCAAGCACTACAACCGCCTCGTCGCCGAAATCGAGAACCTTTCCGGTCGCGACCTCGCCGACCTGCGCGCCGATCGCTCGGAAATGCTCTATCAGGTCCACAAGCAGATTTACGGCTGAGCTTAACGACCTGACGGCTCCGCGTTCGACGCGAGGCGGCCGTCAGCCCGGTGCCGCGAGCGCCTTCTCAATTTCAGGCATCAGCACCGTCTGCGCGGACTCGCCCGTCAGCGGCCCGACATGCTTGTAGGCGATCTTGCTATCCTTGCCGATGACGAAAGTTTCCGGCACGCCGTAGACGCCCCAGTCGATGGCCGTGCGGCCGGCTTCGTCGACGCCGATCGCCTGGAACGGATTGCCGAGATCGCCGAGGAACCGGCGCGCGTTTTGCGGCTCGTCCTTGTAGTTCAGTGCGGCAAGCGTGAAGCGCTTGTCCTGCGACAGCG
Source organism: Mesorhizobium sp. 128a (assembly GCF_053848025.1). Taxonomy (NCBI): domain Bacteria; kingdom Pseudomonadati; phylum Pseudomonadota; class Alphaproteobacteria; order Hyphomicrobiales; family Phyllobacteriaceae; genus Mesorhizobium; species Mesorhizobium sp. 128a. The sequence continues at coordinate 75,283 of NZ_JBSPKY010000021.1, forward strand.
CCAAAAGCACCGGATGTTCTTCCCGGCACGGTGCGCACCACGATGCAAACACGTTGACCAACGTCACCTTGCCGGCGAACGCTTTCGAATCCAGTCCAGGCAGGTTTGACCCCTCCAGTGCCGGCAGGTTGGTCTGCGGCGCAGGCAGGCCGATCAACGCCGACGGCACTTCCGCCTCCTCGCGTCCCGACAAAAGCTGCAACAGGAACAATCCGGCAAGGCCAAGGAAAACCAGCAGCGGCAACAGCACGATCAGGCGGCGGCGCGGCGCCTGGGTTTCTGTTTCGTCGCTCACGACTTTGCCGCCTTTGTCTTGTCGGAACGCCGCCGCACGCCGGTAGCTTCGAGTTCGGCGAGGTCACGCTTGCGCGCTCGCTGATCAAGCAGGACCCAGCCGATCAGCCCGGCCAGCACAATCGCCGTGATGGCGTAGGCTGCGGTGACATAAAGGGCGTGCGCGCTCATTTACAGGTCCAAGGCTTCCAAGGATGGTTTCATAGTCATAGTGGCGGCTCGCCGCAATGAACTGCCTCTGCGGCAGATTTACGGTTGGGTGTCATTCGTCACTGCTCCTGCCGCAAGCCGGATATTGCTTTGATCTGTAGCCACCCGCATGTCAGCGACAGCCTGACAGCGCCTTCGCAAGTAAGCAGGATTTTACCTGCGTCGTCCCACATTCTGATGGCACTCCTGCCATGGCTCTTGAATTTACGAAGGCTGATCGACTCGACCGCGATGAACTCAAGCGCGAAAGACACAGCATTGAACTCGCCCCATTTGGCGGGCGGGCGGTAAGGAAGGATCGTCGAAATAAAGGAGAGGTGCATGCTAGGCCCGTCGCGGTGCATTGTGGCTGCGGTAATCTCGACCGAAGACAGATCAGGGTAGTGACCGTAGATGGTCTCAAGAAAGATCGGGTTTTCAATGCGCAGCGGCCACATCAATCCGTTCCATGCCGCAGCGCCAGCGCTGCCGCCACCGGGCCGAGCACGGCAAGAAACAGCGTCAGCGCGGCAAGAATGAGGAAGGGCTGCACGAAGGGATCGGGATCGGCCACCGCGCCGTAACTGGCCGACACCCCGAAGATCAGCACCGGAATGGTTAGCGGCAGCACCAGCACCGAGATCAGCAGCCCGCCGCGCGGCAGCGCCACCGCCACCGCCGCACCGACCGCGCCGATGAAAGTGATGGCCGGCGTACCGGTGAGCAGCGTCAGTGCGGTGGCGCCGATGCTGAGCGGCTCCATGTTCATGAACAGGCCGAGCAAGGGCGCGGCGACCACCAACGGCAGAACGCTGCCCGCCCAATGCGCCAGGCATTTCACCAGCACCGTCAGCGCCAGCATGTGGCGGTCGTTGCCGAGCACCAAGAGATCGAGCGAACCGTCCTCGCGGTCGGCCTGGAACAGCCGGTCGAGACCGAGCAGACAGGCGAGCAAGGCGCCGATCCAAAGGATCGCCGGACCGATGCGGGCGAGCAGCTTGAGGTCGGGGCCGACACCGAAGGGGATGGTGGCAATGACGGCGAGGAAGAAGATGACGCCGGTGAGTGCACCGCCGCCGGCGCGGATGGAGAGGCGGATATCGCGGAGGAAGAGGGCTAGCATCGGCGAGACGCCTCTGCGGCTGGATCGCCATCTCTTCGATCGTAGCGTTCCTTCACACCCCCCTCTGTCCTGCCGGACATCTCCCCCGCAAGGGGGGAGATTGGCAGCGTCCTTGAAGGCACCTTTCCTTCATCGTTGGTGATTGGCAAAAGCCGACGCGGCATCCGATCTCCTCCCTTGCGGGGGAGATGGCCGGCAGGCCAGAGGGGGGTGTGACGGAGCGCCAACATCACCCCCCCATCCTCAGTTCACCGGTTCCTTCAATCCCCAGTGGCAGATGCGTCGCCGCAACGACAATGCCACCGTCGGCGCAGTGCCTCGTCATCAACCTCGCGAACCGTTCCTCCGAAGCCTTGTCCAGCCCAGCCGTTGGCTCATCCAGCAGCCACAGCGGCTTATGACTGACCAGCAATTTCGCAATCGCCGACCGCCGCCTTTGCCCGGTCGACAGATAGCCGAACGGCAGATGACCGATACCGCCCAGACCAACCGTTTCCAGCGCCTCTTCGACACCCAACTGGCCATCGCCGTTGAAATCGCGCCAGAAACGCAAATTCTCCGCCACGCTCAGCGCCGTCTTCATTGCATTGAGATGGCCGAGATAGTGGCAGGCCGAGGCGATCGTCGCAAACGCCTCGCCGCCGCCTTCGATGCGCACATCGCCTTGCGCTTTCGGCAGCAGCCCGGCGATGACCCTGAGCAGCGTCGATTTGCCTGATCCGTTGGGTCCGGTGACGATCAGCGCCTGGCCCTTCTCGAGCGCAAAACCGATGCCGGAAAAGACCGTCTCGCCGCCGCGTTCGCCGCCCAGATTTTCGGCAATCAGCCGCATGCCTGCCCGTCCCGAAAACTTTACCGCGCGACAGCTGCCGCATCGCACAAAATTGCCTGTCGCCTGTCTAGAACTATTCCAGAAAATTCTCTATATGCGGGTCATCCGTGCCAGCGGTCGGCACGGGAACAGAATTTGCGCCGAACCAGCGCACGCGCCGCCTTGAACGGCTCGGGTTGCTTGGGAGCGGACAGCGGAAATGGCCGTACCCGCACCTTTGCGCGTGATTGCATGCCCATCGGCGTCCGTTCCCTTTCAGGCTGAACAGACAAGGACGGACCGCACGTGTCAAAATCCCTCGACAGTTTCAATTGCCGCCGCACCCTCACCGTTGGTGGCGCGGACTATGTCTATTACAATCTGGTCGAGGCCGAGAAAAACGGCCTCACTGGCATTGCCCAGCTGCCCTATTCGATGAAGGTGCTGCTGGAAAACCTTTTGCGCAACGAAGACGGTCGCTCCGTCACCAAGGAATCGATCCAGGCGGTTGCTGGCTGGCTGACCGACAAGGGCACGGCCGGCGTCGAGATCGCCTATCGCCCGGCCCGCGTCCTGATGCAGGACTTCACCGGCGTTCCGGCGGTGGTCGATCTGGCGGCGATGCGCGACGGCCTCAAGGCGCTCGGCGGCGATCCGCAGAAGATCAACCCGCTGGTGCCGGTCGACCTCGTCATCGATCACTCGGTCATCGTCGACGAATTCGGCACGCCGATGGCCTTCGCCAGGAATGTCGAACTCGAATATGAGCGCAACGAAGAGCGCTACAAATTCCTGAAATGGGGCCAGCAGGCGTTCCGCAATTTCCGCGTCGTGCCGCCCGGCACCGGCATCTGCCACCAGGTCAATCTCGAATATCTCGGCCAGGTCGTGTGGACCAACACCGAGGACGGCGAAACCACCGCCTATCCCGACACCTGCGTCGGCACCGATTCGCACACCACCATGATCAATGGGCTTGGCGTGCTCGGCTGGGGCGTCGGCGGCATCGAGGCCGAGGCGGCGATGCTTGGCCAGCCGGTCTCCATGCTGTTGCCGGAAGTGATCGGCTTCCGCCTCACCGGCAAGTTGAAAGAAGGTGTCACCGCCACCGACCTCGTGCTCACCGTCACCCAGATGCTGCGCAAGAAGGGCGTCGTCGGCAAATTCGTTGAGTTCTTCGGCCCCGGCCTGTCCAACATGACGCTGGCCGACCGCGCCACCATCGGCAACATGGCGCCCGAATATGGCGCCACCTGCGGTTTCTTCCCGGTCGACGGCGAAACCATCCGCTATCTCACAATGTCCGGCCGCGAGGAAAGCCGCATCGCTCTGGTCGAGGCCTATTCCAAGGCGCAAGGCATGTGGCGCGACGCCGGCTCGGCCGACCCGGTCTTCACCGATTTGCTCGAGCTTGAACTCAGCGAAGTCGTGCCGTCGATGGCCGGCCCCAAGCGTCCCGAAGGCCGCGTTGCATTGGAAGGCATTCCGGCCGGTTTCGCCAAGGCGATGGAAACCGAATACAAGAAGGCCGCCGAAATCTCCAAGCGCTATGCCGTCGAAGGCACCGACCATGACCTCGGCCATGGCGACGTCGTCATCGCCGCCATCACCTCCTGCACCAACACCTCGAACCCCAGCGTGCTGATCGGCGCGGGCCTTTTGGCGCGCAACGCCAACCGCGTCGGCCTCAAGCAGAGGCCCTGGGTGAAGACCTCGCTGGCGCCGGGCAGCCAGGTGGTCGCCGAATATCTCGAAAAGTCCGGTCTGCAGAAAGAGCTCGACCAGATCGGCTTCAACCTGGTCGGCTTCGGCTGCACCACCTGCATCGGCAATTCCGGCCCGCTGCCGGCGCCGATCTCCAAGACCATCAACGATAAAGGTTTGATTGCTGCCGCGGTCTTGTCCGGCAATCGCAATTTCGAAGGCCGCGTCTCGCCTGACGTGCAGGCCAACTATCTGGCTTCGCCGCCGCTGGTCGTCGCACATGCGCTGGCCGGCACGGTCACCAAGGACCTCACCACAGAACCGCTCGGCGAAGGCCGCGACGGAAAGCCGGTCTACTTGAAGGATATCTGGCCGAGCTCGGCCGAGATCCAGGAGTTCATCGAGAAGAACGTCACCCGCGAGCTTTTCGCCCGCAAATATGCCGACGTCTTCAAGGGCGACGAGTACTGGCAGAACGTCAAGGCGCCGGAAGGCCAGACCTATGCCTGGGACGACAATTCGACCTATGTGCAGAACCCGCCCTATTTCGCCGGCATGACGGCCGGTTTCGGCAAGATCGGCGACATCAAGGGCGCGCGAGTGCTTGGCCTCTTCGGCGACAAGATCACCACCGACCACATTTCGCCGGCGGGTTCGATCAAGGCGGCGTCGCCGGCCGGCAAGTACCTCACAGACCATGGCGTCGGCGTCGCCGACTTCAACCAGTACGGTACGCGGCGCGGCAATCATGAGGTGATGATGCGCGGCACCTTCGCCAACATCCGCATCCGCAACCACATGCTGGGCGAGAACGGCCGCGAGGGCGGCTACACCATCCACTACCCGTCGAAAGAAGAGGAATCGATCTACGACGCGGCGATGGAGTACAAGAAGGAAGGTGTACCGCTGGTTATCTTCGCGGGTGTCGAATACGGCAACGGCTCCTCGCGCGACTGGGCGGCCAAGGGCACCAACCTGCTCGGTGTCCGCGCGGTCATAGCTCAGTCCTTCGAGCGCATCCATCGCTCGAACCTGGTCGGCATGGGCGTCATCCCCTTCGTCTTCGAGGAAGGTACCTCATGGGCTTCCCTCAACCTCAAGGGTGACGAAATGGTCGAGATCGACGGCCTGAGCACGATCAAGCCGCGCCAGACCATGATCGCCAAGGTCACCTATGGCGACGGCACGGTGAAGAACGTGCCGATCATCTGCCGCATCGATACGCTGGACGAACTCGACTACTTCAAGAACGGCGGCATCCTGCAATACGTGCTGCGCGATCTGGCTGCGTAGCAGGAAGGGAATACGGGCAGCAGGGCAGTAGGAGTAAGGCAAGGAGGCCGCCCTACTGCCCTACTGCCCTACTGCCCTACTGCCCTACTGCCCTACTGCCCTACTGCCCTACTGCCCTACTGCCCTACTGCCCTACTGCCCAGTCTTTCCAAAGCATTGGCCGGTCCGGCGGAAGTTCCGCCCTGCCCGCCCGCAGTAAAAACCGGCTGGGCTCAGCAAGATCTGCCGCGATCTCCTGCCGCCATGCTCCCGATCGAACCGGGCGGTGAAGTGCTCCGCCCGCAGCGGCCATACCCACGGTTGCGGCAGCAAAAATTTCACCGCAACGTGACTTCCCGTTGACTGTCGCTTCTGCCACAAATCTGGGCAACCAGAACAAGGCCGGCGTCACCGGCGGGAATCGGAACGACCATGACACCTCGACAACCCCTACGGCTTGCGGCTTTCGCGCTGGCCTTCTCGGCGCTTGCCGGGAGCGGCTTTGCCGAGGAGACCGGCGCCACCCAGGCAGACAAGCCGCAGACCGACAAGCCCCAGATTGATAGGCCTTTGGGCGTCGTCGAGCTATTCACCAGCCAGGGCTGCAATTCCTGTCCGCCGGCCGACGCTTTCTTTGCCGAGCTGGCCGCCAAGGACAACGTCGTCGCGCTCGCCTATCACGTCAATTACTGGGACTATCTCGGCTGGCAGGACACGCTGAGCAGTAAGGACAACACCGACCGGCAATATGACTACATGCGCGCCTTCGGCACCCGCTCCGTCTACACGCCACAGGCCGTTATCAATGGCCGCAGCCATGTCAACGGCGCCAGCCGCAAGGAAGTCGACGGCGCGCTTGCCCGCATGGAGAAGTCCGGCGACGGCATGCGGGTCTCGATCAAGGTCAGCCGCACCAGCGACCGCGTCATGATCGATGCCGGCGACGCCGGCAGCGGCCCGACCGACGCCCATGTCGTCATCGTCTATTTCGAACCGCCGCAGACGGTCGCCATCGCCAAGGGCGAGAACACCGGCCGCTCGATGACCTACTGGAACGCCGTCTCCAGCATCCAGACGGCCGGCATGTGGCACGGCAAGGCGCAGCGCTACGAGTTGCCGATGACCGAGATCGCCAAGAAAGGCGGCTGCGCCGTGCTGCTGCAATCGGTCGGCAAGGACGGCCTGCCCGGCCCGATTTTGGGCGCCGCGTTTATTCATAAGCCGTGAGAGCACCGCTAGCCTTCGTCATCCTAGGGCGGAGCAAGGAGCGAAGCGACGCTGCGCAGACCCTAGGATCCATGCGGTGACCCACGTGCTATCCGAGGGTGCAAATCCCAGTACCGGAGCGCTAGCGTCGCCGATCTCTCTTCTGGATCGTATCATTCTACGGCAAGTTTCACGGCATGGATCCTAGGGTCTGCGCGCCGCTTTGCGGCACTCCGCCCTAGGATGACGAAGCCACGCAACAAAAAACCGACGTCAGCTTGCTTCTGACGTCGGTCATTTAGGTTTTGGGATCGTCGCACCCGGTCTTTCCCTGGGGAAGGTCCGAGGTTGGTTCGATCCGACGCAGACCCGTGGGCGGGGGGCTTGGGGTTTACGAGCCGGTGCCGGACCGAACCGTCTCAGGCAACGCCGGTAAATTCGTCGGACATTGGGGCATGAGCGCGGATAAAATAAGGCAGGAATGTGGCGAAGCATCACCAATTCAAACACGGCGTCTTACAAAAGTGACTGGACGTTGCGAAAACAGCGCAGCCCCGGGATGGTTAGCCGGGTCTTGCAATTCCACCGCGAACACGCCAACTTCTGCAAGCGAGATTCATTTTTTTTAAGGGATCGCGGTATGACCGATCGCAGCGGTGGGACGGAGGATGGGGACGCATCCGCAATACTGATCCCGCTGCAGGAGGCGCGACGTGAACGCCTCGACCAGCCGGTTCGTTTCGACCGGCGTGAACTCGATGAGATCCTGAGACTCTACGGGCGTATGGTTGCGGCCAATGAATGGCGCGACTACGCCATCGATCATCTGTCTGATCGCGCAGTCTTTTCGGTCTTCCGCCGGGCCAGCGAAGTGCCGCTGTTCCAGATCGTCAAGGATCCGAAACTGGCCCGCCGGCAGGGCGCCTTCGCCGTCATCGCCGCTGGCGGCCGCATCCTCAAGCGCGGCCAGGAACTCGGCCGCGTGCTTGGCGTGTTCGACAGCAAGCTGAAGCTGGTCCCAGGCTAACTAATTATTTTGTTGCGAAATTTCTGCTCCGGCAACGAATCCGGATCGGGCGGGACTGTTGCGCCGCCATTCAGCGACAGCTGCATGAACACCGTGTCCAGCCAGCGTCCGTGCTTGTAGCCGGAGCCCTCCAGCCGGCCGGAATGACGAAAGCCGAGCTTTTCATGCAACCGCACCGAGGCGCTGTCGGCATGGCCGTCGCCGATCACAGCTATGATCTGGCGAAAACCCGCGACCCGGCAGGCCTCGATCAACGCCTGCATCAGCATGAGCCCGACGCCCTGCCCCTTGGCGTCAGGCGCGACATAGACCGAATCCTCGACGATGAATCGGTAGGCCGGGCGCGGCCGGAACGCGCCGGCATAGGCGTAGCCAAGCACCACGCCATCCTTTTCCGCCACCAGATAGGGAAAGCCGCCACCCGTCAGGCTGTCGAAGCGCGCGCCCATCTCGGCGCGGCTGGGCGGCTCCAGCTCGTAGCTCGCCGTGCCATGCGTCACCGCATCGGCGTAGATCTCGGTGTTTCGGTCGAGGTCGACCTCCAAGGCCGCTCGTATGGTAACAATGCTCATGATTTGTGCAAACGATTCATCCGCCTGCCATCACAGCAAAGGCCGGCATAAAAGAAAAGGGCGGCCCGTTGGGCCGCCCTTCGCATAACAGATAGTCCAGTTGCCTGGATGGAGACCGCTTAGCGACGATCGCCCATGAACTGAAGCAGGAACATGAACAGGTTGATGAAGTCGAGGTAGAGCCTCAACGCGCCCATGATCGCCTTGCGGCCGGCAACGTCGGACTGGTCGCCTTCATAGTACATTTCCTTGATGGTCTGCGTGTCATAGGCGGTGAGGCCGGCGAAGATCAGTACGCCGATCGCCGAGATAGCGAAGGCGAGCGCCGACGACGCCAGGAAGATGTTGATCACCATGGCGATCACCAGGCCGACGACGCCCATCACCAGGAACGAGCCGAACGCCGAAAGGTCGCGTTTGGTCGTGTAGCCATAAAGCGACAGCGCGCCGAAGGCAGCCGCCGTGGCGAAGAAAGTCTGGGTGATCGAGGCGCCGGTGTAGACCAGGAAAATGGTCGACAGCGACAGGCCGACAAGGCCCGAATAGACCCAGAAGGTCGTCTGCGCCGCAGCCACGCTCATCGACTGGATCCTGAAAGACAAGAAGAAGACGGCGGCGAGCGGGGCCAGGATGACCACCCAGCGGAAGGCGCTGGCATAGATCAGCGTGCCGAAAGCGGTCAGTTGTCCGTCACCGGTGACGGCGAGCTGGAAAGCGCCCCAGGCGGCGATGCCGGTGATGAGGAGGCCAAGCCCCATCAGATTGTAGACCTTCAGCATGTAGCTGCGCAGGCCCTGGTCAATGTCGGCGCGCGCGCCTGGCACGGCCGAAGTTTGGTAATTGCGAATGGGCTCAGCCATTGGAATCCTCTGTTGCTTCTGCCCCGTACGGTGTCAGGTCCTTAGGACCTGGGCGCCGCTGGCGGGGCTCCAGCATGCCTGTGGCGAAATATGATGGTTCTTGACGTCAAGAACAAGACCGTAACGGGGTGCAACGCTTGGTGAATCGCCGGAAGCCGGTTTTCTTGGGCTTCCAACCCCGCACATTACCAAGATTTAACCGGACCGGCGGGATTCGGCCGGGATTTCCCACCTCAAAACTCAGAGGTCGCGCAGCACGGGCGCCGCCTTGTGACCGAGCACCCGCCAGGTGCCGGCAAGGCCGATGCCGACGGTGATCACCAGCGCAAACACCAAGGTCGCCACCGCCACCTCCGGCATGAAATGCGATGGCAGCGTCATGATTCGGGCGACGATGTACCAGGCCGCGATGCCGCCGGCGGCAAGCGCGAACACTGCGGTGGCCAGCCCGATCAGCATGTACTCCAGCGAAAATGCCGTGATCAGCGTCCGCCGCGTTGCGCCCAGCGTCTTGAGGACCACCGCATCGTGGATGCGGGCGCGGTTCCCGGCGGCAAGCGCGCCCGCCAGCACCAGGACCGAGGCGATCAGCGCCACACCGGCCGCGGCCCGGATCGCCGTGCCGAGCTGGCCGACCAGCCGGTTGACGATATCGAGCGCGTCCTTGACCCGGACCGTCGTCACCGCCGGGAAGGCACGGGTGACGGCGTTGAGCAGGCGGGCATCATCTGCTGTCGTGGCATCCTTGTTGGTCAGCGTCGCCAGCCAGCCATGCGGAGCGCCTGCAAATGTGTTGGGCGAGAACACCATGACGAAATTGATGCCCATGGTCTCCCATTGCACCTCCCGGAAATTGGCGATTCTTGCCGTCACATTGCGTCCGAGCACATTGACGGTGACGGTGTCGCCGAGTTTCAGCCCGAGCGCCTTGCCTTCATCGTTGGAAAACGACACCAGCGGCTCGCCGGTATAGTTGTCCGGCCACCAACTGCCCTCGGTCAGCGTCGCGTTGGACGGCTGTTTGGCGTCATAGGTCAGGCCGCGGTCGCCGCGCAGCACCCAGGCGCCTTCCGGCGGCACATTGGCCTTGTCGACATCGACGCCGTTCAGCGCCATCACCCGGCCGCGCAGCATCGGCACCTTGACCAGCGTTCCCTTCGGCGCCTCCTTGCCGATCAGTGTCGAGAAGGCGTCGACATCGCCGTTCTGGATATCGACGAAGAAGAAGTTCGGCGCCCGTTCCGACAGGCTACCGGAGATCTGCTGCCTGAGATTCCCGTCGATGAGCGCCAGCGTCACCAAAAGCGTCAGCCCGAGCCCCAGCGACAGCACGACGGAAGGCGTCAGCGCGCCAGGCCGGTGGATGTTGCCGATGGCGAGCCTGAGCGCAACCGAGCGCACGCGCGGGCTTTTGCGCGCCACCCATTGCACCAGCGCGCCGACGAGCCGCAGCACCAGAAAGGCAAAGATCGAGGCGCCAACGAAGATCGAGGCGATGCGCTGGTCGCCGGAAAACAGGATAGCGAGTGCGGCCAGGGCAAGCGCAATGCCGACCGCCGCCGCCAGATAGGGCAGGCGCGGAAAGCCGCGGCCTTCAAACCCCATTTCGCGAAACAAGGCGGTTGCCGGCACGTCGCGGGCGCGGCCGAGCGGCAGCAGCGCGAAAGCCAGCGTCACCAGCAGCCCGAACAGCGCCGCCATAGCCAGCGCGCCGGGATAGAAACCACCTTCCGCCGGCACCGGAATGACCGATTGCAGTGCCGCACTTGCCACGAACGGCATGGCGGCGCCGAGGATGAGGCCGAGCACGATGCCGAGGCCTGCGATGATCAGGATCTGCACGAGATAGACGGTGAAGACGAAGCCGCCCGAGGCGCCGAGGCTCTTGAAGGTAGCGATGACGCCGCGCTTGCCGTCGAGGTAGGCGCGCACGGCGTTGGCGACGCCGACGCCGCCGACCACCAGCGCCGTCAGCCCGACCAGCGTCAGGAATTGCGAGAAGCGCTCGATATTGGAGGACAGCGCCGGTGCGGCGTTGGAGCGGGTACGGATCGACCAGCCGGATTCGGGGAAATCGCTCGCCGCCTGATCCTGGATGCTTTTGAGATCGGCCTCGCTGACGCCGGCCGGCAGCCGCACCTTGTAGGCATTCTCGACCAGGCTGCCCGGCCGGATCAGCCCGGACGCGGCAAGGCCTTGCGTCGAGACCATCAGCCGCGGAGCGAAGCCGAAACCGTCCGACACCGCGTCCGGTTCGCTGACCAGCCTGGCGCGCAGTTCGAATGTCGCACTGCCGACCTTCAGCCGATCGCCGAGCTTCACATTGAGCCGGGCGAACAACAGGTCGGGTGCCACTGCGCCAAAGACGCCGGATTTTTCGCGGAACAAATCCGGTCTCGAAAGTGCCGGCTCGGTCTCCAGCCTGCCATAGAGCGGATAGGCGTCGTCGACCGCCTTGGCCTCGACCAGCGCCTGGTCGGAGCCGTCCTCGAGCCGCGCCATCGAGCGCATATTGGCGCTGTGCGATACCGTGCCGAGACGATCGAGGAAGGCGCTTTCGGCCGGCGTCGCGTCGCGCTGGTTGATCTGGAAACGCAGATCGCCACCGAGCAGTGTCTGACCTTGGTCGGCGACCCCGGCGGTGATCGCCTGCGCCACCGAATTGACGCCACCGATCGCCGCGACGCCGAGCGCAATGCAAGCAAGAAAAATCAGAAATCCGGACAGCCCGCCACGCATCTCGCGCAGTGAAAAGCGGAACGCCAGCTTCAGCGTCTGCGACAGCGGCATCAGGCCGGCACCTTGCGCGGCGCGACCGGCGCATCCTCGATGCGGCCCGAGCGCATCGACACCTGGCGCGAGCAGCGCGCCGCAAGGGCCGGATCATGCGTGACCAGCACCAGCGTCATGCCGCGCTCGGCCGCCTTGGCGAACAGAAGGTCGGCGACCTGCCGCCCAGTCGCCTGGTCGAGATTGCCGGTCGGCTCATCGGCAATGAGAATGCGCGGCGCCGGCGCCAGCGCGCGAGCGATCGCCACGCGCTGCTGTTCACCGCCGGAGAGTTCGCCGGGATAATGGGTGACGCGGTCGCTCAAGCCGACGGCCGCCAGCTCGCGCGCCGCGACGCCGAACGGATCGGCACGGCCGGCCAGTTCCAGCGGCACCGCGACATTTTCGAGCGCCGTCATGTTGGGAATGAGGTGGAAGGACTGGAAAACGATGCCGATGTTTCGGCCCCGAAACGATGCGATTTGGTCCTCGCTTTTGCCATTAAGCAATTCGCCGGCGATGCGCACCGTGCCCGAATCGACCCGCTCCAGCCCGGCCAGCACCATCAGCAAGGTCGACTTGCCGGACCCTGAGGGACCGACAATGCCGGTCGCTTCGCCGCGCGTCACGTCGAGACTGACGCCCTTCAGCACATGAACGGATGACGCCCCTTGGCCAAGGGTCAGGGATATGTCTTTCAGCTCGATGACGGCTTCTGTCACAATTAAAGCGTCCTATATGGGGATGAAGGCTCTGCCTGCCGGAAGCCGTTGCCGGAAGAATTCTTCGTCATATGGGGCCTGCCGCATGTCTTTCAAACACTCGATTGTCGCAGGGCTCATCCTTTTCCTTACCCTTTGCGGCGCCATTTCGTCGGCGCGCGCCGAGACGTTCACCATCGTCGGCTTCGGCGACAGCCTGATGGCGGGTTTCGGTCTCGGGCCCGGCGAAGGCTTTACCGACAAATTGCAGGCTGCCCTTCGCGCCAAGGGCCGTGACGTGAGCGTCGCCAATGCCGGCGTCTCCGGCGACACGACGAGCGGCGGCCTGGCTCGGCTCGACTGGTCGGTGCCGGACGGCACAAAGCTGGTCATTCTCGAACTTGGCGCCAACGACATGCTGCGCGGCGTCTCGCCCAATATCGCGGAAAAGAACCTGGACGAGATGCTGGCGAAGCTCAAGGCTCGCAAGATCGCCGTGCTTTTGGCCGGCATGCGCGCCGCGCCCAATCTCGGCGCCGACTACCAGACCGCCTTCGATGCGATCTATCCGAAGCTGGCCGCGAAATACGATGTGCCGCTTTATCCGTTCTTTCTCGACGGCGTCGCCGGCGAGAGCGGGTTCCAGCTCGAGGACGGCCTGCACCCCAACGCCAAGGGCGTCGACCGCATGGTCGAGCGCATCCTGCCCACGGTGGAGAAGGCGATTGCAGCCGTCGAGGGCGGAGCCTGAAGCGGGGTCTTCACTCCTGGCGTAGCCTTCCGCAAGGGAAACACTAGGGAAAGCCTGCGACCAACAAACCACTTGCCCCGCTTCAATATCGATGATTCGGTAGGGCATAGTTCGATTCGAGGAAGGGAGGCTCACCATGCCGCGTCTTTTCACCGCCCTCGAAATACCGCGTGACGCCGCTCTTTCTCTGTCCCTGCTCAGGGGCGGGCTGCCGGGGGCGCGCTGGATCGACGTTGAAAACTACCACATGACGCTACGCTTCATCGGTGATGTCGAAGGCCATGTCGCTGACGAGATCGCCAACGCGCTCGACCGGGTTCACCGCCCCTCCTTCTCGCTGACATTGTCTGGGGTCGGCGCTTTCGGCCAGAAAAAGCCGCATGCCGTCTGGGCCGGCGTTTTCGCCTCACCGGATCTCTCCGCCCTGCAAGGCGAAATCGACCGCATCTGCCAGCGGCTAGGCCTACCGGCAGACCCACGCAAGTTCACGCCACATGTGACGCTGGCGCGTCTGCGCAATTCGAGCCCGCTCGACGTAGCGCAGTACTTGTCGGCGCGCGGCAATTTCTCGACGCTGCCGTTCCGCGTCGGCCGCTTCGTGCTGATGTCGTCGCGCGATTCGGTCGGCGGCGGACCCTACATCGTCGAGGAAGCCTGGCCGCTCTCCGGCGCCGATGCGCGCTCTTCGAGCAGCTTTGCCAGCGCTTCCGACGCTTCGCGGATCATGCGGTAGACCGAAGCGAAGGCGTCCGCCCCGTCGTAATAGGGATCCGGCACGTCGCGGGCCTGTCCCTGCGCGAACGCCGCCAGCAGATGGATGCGCTCGCTTGCGTGAGCCGGCGCCAGCGCCTTCAGGTCGCGGACATTCTGCCGGTCCATGCCGAGGATCAGGTCGAAGCGGGCAAAATCCTCTGGCCTGACTTTGCGTGCCCGCTGCCCGGAAATGTCTATGCCGTGGCGGGCCGCAATTGCGATCGAGCGCGGGTCGGGCGCCTCGCCGAGGTTCCAGCCGCCGGTCGCGGCCGAGTCCAGCAGCATGTCGCGGCCGCGCTCGGCGAGCACGGCGCGAAACACGCCTTCCGCGAGTGGCGAGCGGCAGATATTGCCGAGGCAAACGAAGAGTATGGAGTTTATCGGCTTTATGCTCATCGGTATGCGCCATTTGTGCATTTGGAAGCCCAAAAGCGCAAAGCACGCTTGGACGACTTGCATTATGGTCAGGGTCAAAATCCGGGATAGCACGGGACACCATCATGACGAGAGAGAAACTCAGCAAGGACGCCATTGCAGCTTCACTGGCCGAACTGGGCGGCTGGTCGCTGGCCGCGGACGGCGCTTCCATCAACCGCAGCTTCGTCTTCAAGAATTTTTCCGAAGCCTTCGCCTTCATGACCCGCGTCGCTCTGGCCGCCGAGAAGATGGACCATCATCCCGACTGGTCGAACGTCTACAAGACGGTCGACGTGACGCTGAACACGCACGATGCCGGCGGCGTCACCGCGCTGGACATTGCGCTGGCCAAGAAGATGAACGGGTACTTCGGCGGCTGACCGTCCGGCGTGCAACGCGCCTGTGCCGGCAAATCGGCGTCATCCTCTTGTAGCGGACCGGCACTTTCACCACATTTTCCGCTGGCAGCGGCGCGCAACACGGTGCGTGACGGCCCGCAGAGGAGACATTGATGGCGCAGCAACCGGGTTTTGATTTCTTCGGCTTCGGCGGCAAGCTGGGCGATGAGAGCGAAGTGCGCGCCAAATTCTGGCGCACGGCCAAGAAGGCAGCCCGGCAGATTCCGTTCATGGAAGAGGTAGTCGCCGCCTATTACTGCGCCCTCGACAAGAAGACGCCTTTGCGCGCCAAGGGCATATTGCTGGCAGCGCTCGGCTATTTCGTGCTGCCGGTCGACGTCATCCCCGATTTCGTCTTCGGCCTCGGCTTCACTGACGACATCGCCGTGCTGACGGCCGCGATCACCGCCGTCAGCGCCCATATCACCCCTGCGCACCGCAAGGCTGCCAGGGAAGCGATTGCCGACAAGGGCTGAATCGGCGTTGCGTTGGCAACTGGTTCACAAGAAATCCGGCGCTCAAACAGGACAATAGCGACTCGGCTTCGGCTTCCGCTGCGGCCGTTGAAAAAGTCAAACTCTTGCCGCTTTCGTGGCCTCCAAGTCGCCGAAGGGACATTGCGAAAGCCGTTTTTCAAGAAGCGGCGCGGAAATGGCGGCGGTTTCCTCGGTTGGACGTCCTTTTCCGGAAGGAAATTCACCGTTTGGTAACCCAGATTAAATCAAAATGAAGCGACGGGCAGGACGCCAAGCCGGCCTGCCCCCGCACCATTTGGAATACGGGAAAAACGATGCGCGGATTGATTGCACTAGTCTCGAGCCTGGTCCTGGTGGCCTTTGCAGCGCCGGCGCTGGCGCAGCAGGCGACCAAGATCGGCCAGCACAACGCCTGGGGCACCTACAGCTATCAGGCGCAGGGCGGCAAGGTGTGCTACGTCTTGACCGTGCCGACCGACAAGCAGCCGCCGACGCTCGACCATGGCGACATGTTCTTCTTCGTCAGCCAGCGGCCGGGCCAGCAAGTGTCCTACGAACCGCAATTCATCGCCGGCTACACCTTCCAGGAAGGCTCGAAGGCCACCGTCACCATCGACAAGAAGTCGTTCTCGATGTTCACCCGCGGCAAGTCGGCCTGGGTGGAAAACGCCGCCGAAGAGCCGGTGCTGATCGCCGCCATGAAGACCGGCACCGACATGAAGGTGTCGGCAAAGTCGGGCCGTGGCAACACGACGACCTATGTGTTTTCGCTGAAAGGCATTTCGGCCGCGCTGTCGTCAATCGCCAAGTGTAATTAGACGGGGCAGCGGCGCGCACAACGCTCCGCATGACTCTCGCCGCAACCTGTGCTATGCGCCGCGCTTCTTTTCGGCACGATGGATGAAATCGGCCGCAATTCGCTTATATTGGCGCTGATATGACCCTTTCCTTCGATCTCACCACTGAGGGCGCACGCGATGCGTTGCGCGCCCGCGCTGCATCGGCTGAAAAGCCGTCGCTGATCGGCCTAACCCGCGCAGAGCTCGCAGAAGCCCTTGTCGGTGCCGGTATCGTGCCCGAGCGCCAGGCGAAAATGCGCGCCCAGCAGCTGTGGCACTGGATGTATGTGCGCGGCGTCTCCGACTTTGCCGGCATGTTCAACATCTCCAAGGATCTGCGCGCCGAACTCGACAAGCATTTCACCGTCGCCCGGCCCGAGATCGTCGAGGAACAGATTTCCTCCGACGGCACGCGCAAGTGGCTGTTCCGCTTTCCACCGCGCGGCGCCGGCCGTCCCGTCGAGATCGAGACCGTCTACATCCCCGAGGAGGGCCGCGGCACGCTGTGCATCTCCTCGCAGGTTGGCTGCACGCTGACTTGCTCCTTCTGCCACACCGGCACGCAGAAACTGGTGCGCAACCTGACGGCGGAAGAAATCCTCGCCCAGCTGCTCACCGCCCGCGACCGGCTCGGCGACTTCCCCGACCGCGACACGCCCGACGGCGCCATCGTGCCGGCGGAGGGCAGGAAAGTGTCCAACATCGTCATGATGGGCATGGGCGAGCCGCTCTACAATTTCGAGGCGGTCAAGAAAGCGCTGCTGATCGCCTCCGACGGCGACGGGCTTTCCTTGTCGAAGCGCCGCATCACGCTCTCGACCTCCGGCGTCGTGCCCGAGATCCTGCGCACCGGCGAGGAGATCGGCGTCATGCTGGCGATCTCGCTGCATGCTACCAATGACGATTTGCGCGACCTGCTTGTGCCGATCAACAAGAAGTATCCGCTGAAGGACTTGATCGCAGCCTGCCGCGCCTATCCGGGCCTGTCCAACGCCAAGCGCATCACCTTCGAATATGTGATGCTGAAGGACGTCAACGATTCCATCGAGGACGCCAAGGGGCTGATCAAGCTGCTCAAGGGCATTCCGGCCAAGATCAATCTGATTCCGTTCAACCCGTGGCCGGGCACCAACTACCAGTGCTCGGACTGGGAGACGATCGAGAAGTTTGCCGACTACATCAACAATGCCGGCTACGCCTCGCCGATCCGCACCCCGCGCGGCCGCGACATCCTGGCCGCCTGCGGCCAGCTCAAGTCAGACTCCGAACGCATGCGCAAGGTCGACCGGCTGGCGCTGGAAACCATGATGATCGCGGGGCATGGCGAGGCGTGAGCCGCCTCATCGCCTATCTCGTCCGCTTCGCCGTCATTCTGTTCGGCTATATCGTCGCCTCGCTGGCGGCGAGCGCCTTTCTCAACGTCCTGTTCCTGGCCTCTCTCGGCTCCGCGCCGGAACATGCCCACCCGACGGCAACCGCATCGCTGTATTTCTCGATCCCCTTCGTGGCGCTGTTCATCGCTTACTTCGCCTTCATGCCGGCGGCCATCGTCATCCTGATCTCGGAGATTTTCAGACGGCGCGACTGGCTGTTCTATGCGCTGGCCGGCGGCATCGTGGCCGCTGCCTTTCTCGGCTTCGTCCACCAGAATGCCGATATCAACTTCGACGTCACCGAGCCGCGCGGCATCGCCGCGGTGATCGGTTGCGGCATGGTCGGCGGCATCTTCTACTGGCTAAGCGCCGGCCGCTGGGCCGGAAGCTGGTGGCACGCCGCTACTTCGCCTGAGCGGTCAGAATCTTGAGCGCGAAGGCCGAAAACACCCCGGCAAAGAGATAGTCGACCACCCGCGTCACCCGCGGGCTGGCCTTCATCGCCGCCGAGAACTTTTCCGCGGCAAACACCATCGGCGCCGTCACCGGGATCGACAGCAAGATGAACATGACGCCAAGGAAGAACAATTGTCCCGGCGCGTTCGGATCATGCGCCGAAACGAACTGCGGCAGAAACGTCATGAAAAACAGGATGATTTTCGGGTTAAGCAGATTGACGCCGAGCCCGGCGGCCCAGCTGCGGAACAGCGAAATCTGCGGCCCGCTCTTCCTCTCGGGCGAAAATGCCGAGCCCTTGGTGAGCGCCTGCCAGGCCAGGAAGACGAGATAGGCCGCGCCAAAAATCTTCAGCACGAGGAAGGCCATCGGCGAGGCGACGATCAGGGCCGAGACGCCGACAGCCACCAAAGTTGTGTGGATCAGCGTACCACACAGCGCTCCGGCCAGCGAGGCAAAGCCGGCGGAGCGCCCCTGGCTCAGCGTGCGCGAGACGAAAAGGGTCATGTCCGGGCCGGGCGTGATCGCCAGAATCATGGTGGCGATGGCGAACTGGATCAGCGTCGTGGTGTCGGGAATGAAGGACATGGTCGCCCCTGCGCGAAAGGATACGCAGCCCTATAGCGCAGGCGCCGGGTCGCTTCCAGCCGCTGACGGGTTGCATCATCTAGTCCAGCGATCAGCGTTCGTCCCTTGCGCTGGCCGGAAAGCCCGTGATACCTCGCCCGCGAAGAACCCTTGTCGCGGAACCGCCAACCATGTCGAAGACCAAAGACGTCAAGAAGGTCGTGCTCGCCTATTCCGGCGGCCTCGACACCTCCATCATCCTGAAATGGCTGCAGACCGAACTCGGCGCCGAAGTCGTCACCTTCACCGCCGACCTCGGCCAGGGCGGCGAACTGGAGCCGGCGCGCAAGAAGGCCGAGATGATGGGCATCAAGGATATCCGCGTCGTCGATGTCCGCGAGGAATTCGTCTCCGACTTCGTCTTCCCGATGTTTCGCGCCAACGCCGTCTATGAAGGCACCTACCTGCTCGGCACCTCGATCGCCCGGCCGCTGATCTCCAAGCATCTGGTCGAGATCGCCAAGGAAACCGGGGCCGACGCGATTGCGCATGGCGCCACCGGCAAGGGCAATGATCAGGTCCGTTTCGAGCTTTCGGCCTATGCGCTTAACCCCGACATCAAGGTCATCGCGCCCTGGCGCGACTGGTCATTCAAGTCGCGCACCGACCTGATCAACTTCGCCGAGCAGCACCAGATCCCGGTGGCGAAGGACAAGCGCGGCGAGGCGCCGTTCTCGGTCGATGCCAACCTCCTGCACTCGTCTTCCGAGGGCAAGGTGCTGGAAGACCCGTGGAGCGAGCCACCGGAATTCGTCCACCAGCGCACCGTCTCGCCGATGGACGCGCCGGACAAGGTCACCGAGATCGAGATCGAGTTCCTGAAGGGCGATCCGGTCGCGCTGAACGGCAAGAAGCTGTCGCCGGCCGCGATGCTGACGGCGCTCAACGATCTCGGCCGCGACAATGGCATCGGCCGGCTCGACCTGGTCGAGAACCGCTTCGTCGGCATGAAGTCGCGCGGCGTCTACGAAACGCCCGGCGGCACGATCCTGATCGTGGCCCACCGCGCCATCGAATCGATCACGCTCGACAGGGGTGCGGGCCATCTCAAGGACGAATTCATGCCGCGTTACGCCGAGCTGATCTACAACGGCTTCTGGTTCTCGCCCGAGCGGCTGATGCTGCAGGCGATGATCGACAAGAGCCAGGAAGACGTCGAAGGCACCGTGCGGCTGAAGCTCTACAAGGGCAACGTCATGGTCACCGGCCGCAAGTCGAAGAAGACGCTTTATTCCGACGCGCTGGTCACCTTCGAGGACGACCGCGGCGCCTACGACCAGAAGGACGCCGCCGGCTTCATCCGCCTCAATGCACTGCGGCTGAGGACGCTTGCGGCGCGCAACCGCAAGGGTTGAGCCAAAATACTGTTCCCGAAAAGCCCGGCGGAGATGCCGGGTTTTTATTTGATTTCTCTAATATAAAGAAAGTCGAGCAAGCTAAAGCGGCTCGTGTTGACCTTTTAAAAGCTTCATCTAAATTCCCTCGTGGGACGGAGGGATTCTGATAGTGAAAAATGCCATTTTTCTCCTGCTTGCGGCGGCCATCGTCTTTACCGGATGCCAGTCCTCGCAGGCAGCCGGGAAACGCGAGCAGAATCCAGACGGATGCATCTCCGCTGTCCACCTATGGAGCATTACCTTCAAGCACGAGATCGCCACGTTCATGGGCGTCTCGCAGGAGCGCATGCCGGCCCTGTTCTGCCAGCGCCTTGGCGAAGGGATACGCAGCGGGCGGATTACCTACTCCGACCTTAACCGGCTGCAGCTCGACCAATCGACCGAAATCTGGCTGGTCATTAAGGGCAAGTCAAAGGCGCCTCCGCAAGCACCGGCGCCGCGGAACTCCAAATTCCGTACCTGCTCAAATGTTATAACCGGCTCCTTCGAGGTTTCCGCTTCCGAGAAATGCCCCTTGGGCGGCAGCTACTCGCAAGCTGCCGGAGTCCCGACGGTGATCGAGGGTAGGCCAAAGGCGGCTCCTCCAACGCCGCGGAACCCCAAGTTCCGTACCTGCTCGAATCTTTACGGCGGCTCCTTCGAGGTTCCCGCTTCCGAGAAATGCCCCTTGGGCGGCGGCTATAATTGAGAGAGATATTCCTGGGCGCCGGGCCAGTTTCAAAATCGGTTTCCTGGCTTGGCTCGACCGTCGAGTTACATCCCGCAAAGACGCTTGCCGGCTGCTCCTACACGTTGGACATAAAATAGAAGCCCGGCGCATGGCCGGGCCTCTCCATCGAATAGAGATTTCTATCAGTTGCCGTCGATCGCGTCGGCGATCTGGGCGATGGCCTGCTGGTAGACGCTGGCGGAATTCCAGCCGGCAATCGCGCCCATGTTAGCACTCGCGCTCGCACCCGCCCGCCAGCCATGAGCCTTGAGGAAGTTGGCGGTGGACGCCAGCGCGGTCGCCTTGTCGCGCAGATTTGAGTTGCCGACGCCATACTTCAGGACATTGCCCGGCAGAAACTGTGTATGGCCGATCTCGCCATGCGCGGCCCCGACCGACGATGCGCTCAGCGCGCCGCGATCGACCAGCTTAAGCGCCGCAATGGCATGCGGGTAGAAGAAACCCGGACGGCGGCAATCATAGGCAAGCGTCAAAATGGCAGAGACGGTGTTCTGATTGCCCATGGCGGACCCGAAGCCGGTCTCCATGCCCCAGATGGCGAGCAGCACGCCCGGCGACACGCCGTAATTGCTCTCGATCCTGTCGAACATGGCCGCGTTCTGCTTCTTCAGCGAACGGCCCCTGGAAATGATCGACGCCCCGCCACGACGCTTCATGAAAGCGTCCACCGAGCCGCTGAATGCCTTGTGGATGGCGCGGTCGACGGAGATCGTCTTTGTCGCGTAGCTGGCGCCGGCCAGAGCGGCCAGGCCCTTGGGGCCAACACCTTCGGATCTGGCCTCTGCCGCGAACTCCGGCTTCCACGCCTCGAAACCGGCGCCGGTCTTGCCGCAACTGGCCGCCGCCTGCGCGCCCGTCGCCAGCGCAAGCATCGCCCCCACCGTGGCAGCAAAAATCTTTCCCTTGGCAAACAATGCCATGTTTCTCTCCTGATTGCCTGAATCACGTCCCGGTTGTGAACTTGCCAGTGAAACGCGCCATTGTCACCGTACCCAGGCGCTACGCTGGCCAATGCAGCGGAATTTGCCTACGATCAAGTGCTTATTGTGGCGGGGAAACCATGGAAGACGTTGATGTCGTTATCATCGGCGCCGGTTCGGCGGGCTTGGCTGCCGCCAGGACCATTCGTGCCGCAGGCCTTTCCTTCAAGCTGCTCGAAGGCATGGGCCGCATCGGCGGCCGCGCCTGGACCAGCGACCAGCATTTCGGCATCCCGTTCGACATTGGCTGCGCCTGGCTGCATGCCGCCGACCGCAATCCCTATTTTCCCGAGGCGCAAGCCGCCGGCTGGACGCTGCATCACCACAACATGAATGTCGACCACCTCTATTACCGCCAGCGCAAGGCGAGCGAGCAGGAGGAGGCCGAGATGAAAGCCGCCGATGCGCGGCTGTTCGAGCTGCTGGCCACCCATCAGGTGGAAGAGGGCGACGACGACCGGCTGTCGACGCTGCTGGCCAAGGGCCAGGCGCCTCGCGCCGCCGCCACCTTCGCAGGACCGATGGATTTCGGCGCCGACGAGGACGAGATCTCGATCCGCGATTTCCAGGCCGCAGCCGACCTCGACCCGAACTATTTCAGCAAGGAAGGCTTCGGCGCGCTGGTCGCCCGCTTCGGCGAAGACCTGCCGGTCGAACTGTCGACGCCGGTGCGCAAGATCCTGTGGGATGTTCCGGGCGTCGCCTGCGTCACCGATCGCGGCACCGTGCGCGCCAAGGCGGTGATCGTGACCGCCTCGCCGGCGGTTCTCGCCTTCGAGGAGATCGAGTTTTCGCCGGCGCTTCCCGACACGCATTTCGGCGCCTTTTTCGACCTGCCGATGGGCATGCTGACCAAACTGCCGGTGGAGATCCGCGGCACCAGGCTGGGTCTCGAACCCTTCGACGACCTGTTGATCGAACGCATGGCCCGGCACGACATCTATTTCCTGTGCTTTCCCTTCGACCTCGATTTGATGGTCGGTTTCGTCGGCGGCGACTTTGCCTGGGAGATGTCGGCGGCCGGCGAGGCGGCCGGCATCGACTTTGTCATCGACCGGCTGTGCGGCATTTTCGGCAGCGACACCAGAAAGCATGTGGCGCGCGCCATGATGACCAAGTGGGGCGAAGAGCGCTTCGTGCGCGGCGCCTACGCGGCGGCCCGCCCCGGACGTTCCCGGGCCCGCGCTACGCTGATGCAGCCGGTGGCGGAAAAGATCTTCTTCGCCGGCGAGCACCTGGCCGGGCCGCTGATCCAGACCTGCGGCGGCGCACGCCTGTCGGGCGAGAACGTGGCGCGCCAGGTCGCCGCCCGGCTGGCAGTGAAATAGCGCCGGGAAGGCGGAACGCCCGCCGATCACTGGCGTTTTGGGCAGCGCGCCGCGCATACCATATATCCTGCCGTGACGAATTGAGGCCGAGATGAAACTGTTCGACTGCCCGCATTGCGGCCACCGTCTCTACTTCGAGAACGCGCAGTGCCTGAATTGCTCGAACCTCGTGCTTTACGATCCCGAGCATGCACGCTTCGCCCTGTCTGATATCGACGGCATCTTCCACTGCACCAACGCCGATGAATGCGCCTGCAACTGGATGGCCGAGCCGGGCCAGCCCTTCTGCCGCGCCTGCGTGCTGAACAAGCTGATCCCGGATCTCTCCGTCGACGGCAACCGTCGTCGCTGGATCCGCGTCGAGGCAGCCAAGAAGCGCGCCATCTATTCCCTGCTTGCCGTCGGCCTGCCGGTGGCGCCCAAGCAGAATCCCGGCGACGAAATCGGGCTCGCCTTCGACTTCCTGGCCGACCCGATCGGCGGTGGCCCCGGCGGCGAGCGCATTCTGACCGGCCACGACAACGGCCTGATCACGCTTAACGTCGCCGAGGCGGATTCGGCCGAGCGCGAGCGGAGGCGCGTCGAGATGGGCGAGAACTACCGCACGCTGCTCGGCCATTTCCGCCATGAGCTCGGCCACTATTACTGGGACAGGCTGATCCGCGACGACCCGCAGAGGCTCGGCGCCTTTCGCGCGCTGTTCGGGGACGAACGCGTCGATTACGAGCGTGCGCTGCAGACCTACTACGCCAATGGTGCGGCGCCCGACTGGCAACAGAGCCACATTTCGGCCTATGCGACGTCCCACCCGTGGGAGGACTGGGCCGAGACCTGGGCGCACCATCTGCACATCACCGACACGCTGGAGATGGTGCACGCGTTGAATTTTCCGCTCGGCCAGCTGGAAACAATGGAGACCAATGTGCTGCCGCAGAGCGACACCGGCGGCCGCCTGCAGGCCGCGCCCGCGGAACCCGATGCTGTGCCCGAGCCGTTCGAAAAGATCCTCGCCCGCTGGCTGGTGCTGTCGGAAGCCTCCAACTCGATCAACCGCTGCATGGGCCTGCCCGACCTCTATCCTTTCGTCATTTCGGACGTGACGGCGCAGAAACTCGCCTTCGTGCATGAGCTTTTGACCGGTTTGCCGAAAGAAACCGGAACAAATCGTGAGCCGGTAGGGGCATTTTAGCCGGAACGCATGCGCTCTGTTTTCGTTTGGGGTCGCGAGGGACCATGAAAACGGAGAGAAACCATGAGACGCATACTGTTTCCGGCTGTCGCCGGGACGCTTGTCGCCATGTCGGGTGCGGCACTTGCCGATACTGCCGTCTCGGCCGTCACCGATCTTAACGTGCGCGCCGGCCCCGGCCCGCAATATCCGGTGATCGGCGTGCTTGCCGCCGGCCAGTCGGCGACGCTCAATGGCTGCATCGAAAACAGCAAATGGTGCACCATCGCCGAGGCCGGTGGCCAGGGCTGGGTCTATTCCGACTATGTGACGGCCGATTTCGGCGGCAACCGGGTCGTGCTGACGCGCCGCCCCGCCGACGCCGCCATCACCGTCGTTACACCGCCGCAGGACGATTATCCCGACACTTATACCGGCGCGATCCTTTCCGATGATGGCCCGATCGACGCCATCGACAGGCCGCCGGCTGAAGTCGGCACCTATGTCAGCACGCACCGGCTCGACCCCGTCTATCTCGACGGCGAGGTGGTGACCGGCGCGACCTTGCCCGACACCGTCGAACTGCGTGAAATCCCCGACTACCGCTACCGCTATGTCTATGTGAACGGCCAGCAAGCACTGGTCGACCCGCAGACACGGCGCATCATGTACGTCGTGCGCTGACGCGATTCTCCCGAAGCGACCGCCACCCCGCGGTCGCTTCCCTTTTGGAAGGTTCCTTAAGCGGCCTGCAACGGCTCGATAGCGTCGATCTCGGCGTGCTTGGCCCTGCCCTCGACAGCAAGATCATAACTTGCCTGCATGTTCATCCAGAATCTCGGCGACGTGCCGAAGAACTTGGCGAGACGAAGTGCCGTATCGGGTGTGACTGGCGTCGTTTCGTTCACCAGGCGCTCGATGCGCGTGCGTGGGACATGCAGCTTCTTCGCCAGCGAATAAGGTTTCAGTCCAAGCGGAACGAGATATTCTTCGCGAAGGATTTCGCCGGGATGGATGGGGGTATCGAGGTTCAACATCATCGGCTCCTGCTGCCCGGGTTAGTGGTAATCGGTGACTTCCACGTCTTCTGCCCCGCCATTCACCCACCGGAAGCAGACGCGGAACTGATCGTTGATGCGGATCGAATGCTGGCCGGCACGGTTGCCCTTCAGCGCTTCGAGCCTGTTGCCCGGAGGCGTTCTGAGGTCGGCGAGATCGTCCGCATTGTCCAGCATGAACAGCTTGCGCTGAGCCGCGCGGACAAGGTCGGAAGGGAAGCCCTTCGGCGCCCTGCCGCGAGAAACCGCTTCCGTGGTCTTGTCCCTGAACGAGCGTATCAACCGCCGTCTCCATGGTAAGTATCATACGACGATACGTCTCACGTGTCAAACATGACGTATCTCGTGGCGATACGTCCTGCGAATCTATCGCCAGCGCCCACGATTGCGCGCGGCGCGCCGATCTCCTAGATCATTCGACCCGATGCGTTCGGCAGAGGAATTCGCGTGATATCAGATCCAACCGCCTTCGAGCGCTATCGCAACACAGCCACCGAAAAGACGAACCTGCCGCGCCTGATGATCGGAACGGCCATTGTCGTCCTGTTCTGGGTGGCGGTCACCCTGGTTGTGGTGCTTGGCGGCACCTATCTCGCCATCATCTGGCATATCTTGCCGGGCGATCCGCGCGGCCCGATACAGGGTTTTCTGGCTTCGCCGATCGGCATACTCACCGCGCTCACCTCGTTCGCGGGCATCTGGCTCGGCCTGTGGCTTGCCATGCGTTTCGTCCATGGCGAGCCGCTGACAGCGCTTTTCGGCGCCAGCCGCCGCGTCTCCTGGCCGGGTTTCCTCAAGGGGCTGATCGCGGTGCTGATCACATCGGCGCTTTCCGAAGTCCTGCTCTATTGGCTGCAGCCCGAAATCGCGCGCGGCGCCATCAGCCTGTCGACCTGGCTACTGTTCCTGGTCCCGATCGTAGCGCTGACCCTGCTGCAGACCTCGTCGGAGGAGATACTGTTTCGCGGCTATCTGCTGCGCGGCCTGGCCAAGCGCTTCGACAGCCCGTACGTCTGGGCGTTGCTTCCCGCTTTGCTGTTCACCTCCCTGCATTGGAGCCCGGGCTCGACGCTCGCCATCAACGCCTGCGTGCTGGCCTCGATCGCCGCCTTCGCTCTGCTGTTGACGCTGGTGGTCTATGTCACCGGCAATCTCGGCGCCGCCTTCGGCGCCCATCTCGGCAACAATCTCACCGGCTTCCTGCTGATCTCGCACCAGGAGAACTACAATTCCTTTGCCCTGTTCAACGACAAGCCGCTGGAAGGCCCCGACTGGACGACGACGGATGCGGTCATCATCGCCGCCATCGGCATCGTCTGCACCTTGCTGACAATCGTGCTACTCCTGCACCCACGCTCGCCGCTGAAGGTCACGGCGGACCTTAGGGATGCAGCCAGGGTGAACTGAGCCAGGATGGGCGCAGAGACGGGCAAGCCGGCCTTGTCTTGACTCTTCGGCCGATTTCCTGTCTACAGCCCCCGAATTCCGCGACGAGTATCCCTCCGAGCAAGCCGACCAGGACGCCAAAGCCTCTTTGAGGCCAAGTGCTGTAAACAGATCCTGGAGGCCAACACCCGGCAGCGCTGAGCGCCCCCGGGTGCTTTTTGGCTTTGCGCTTGCCCGGGCTTTGGTCTGGACAAGCTCTTTTGTTTGGACACTTGGCGCGAACGCATTACCTCTCGGATCGAACCCCGAACCGAGATCGAAGGACGACAGATGTTTGAATCACTGCAGGAGCGCCTTGGCTCCATCCTGAACGGCCTTACCGGCCGCGGCGCGCTGTCGGAGGCGGATGTCTCGGCGGCGTTGCGCGAGGTGCGCCGTGCGCTGCTCGAGGCCGACGTGGCGCTGGAAGTGGTGCGGTCCTTCACCGACAAGGTGCGCGAGAAGGCCGTCGGCGCCGCCGTCGTCAAGTCGATCAAGCCCGGACAGATGGTCGTCAAGATCGTCCATGACGAGCTGGTCGACATGCTGGGCGCCGAGGGCGTCGCCGTCGACCTCAACGCGCCCGCCCCGGTCGTCATCATGATGGTCGGCCTGCAGGGGTCCGGCAAGACCACGACCTCGGCCAAGATCGCCAAGCGGCTGACCGAGCGCCAGAACAAGAAAGTCCTGATGGCCTCGCTCGACACGCGGCGGCCCGCAGCACAAGAGCAGCTCCGCCAGCTCGGCGAGCAGGTCAAGGTGGCGACGCTGCCTGTCATATCAGGCCAGAACCCGGTCGACATCGCCAGGCGCGCCGTGCAGGCGGCCAAGCTCGGCGGCCACGACGTCGTCATCCTCGACACTGCCGGCCGCACCCATATCGACGAGCCGCTGATGGTCGAGATGGCCGACATCAAGAAGGTGTCGAGCCCGCACGAGATCCTGCTGGTCGCGGATTCGCTGACCGGCCAGGACGCCGTCAACCTAGCCAAAAGCTTCGACGAACGCGTCGGCATCACCGGCCTTGTGCTGACCCGCATGGACGGTGACGGCCGCGGCGGCGCCGCACTTTCGATGCGCGCCGTCACCGGCAAGCCGATCAAGCTGATCGGCACCGGCGAAAAAATGGATGGGCTGGAGGAATTCCACCCCAAGCGCATCGCCGATCGCATCCTCGGCATGGGCGATATCGTCAGCCTCGTCGAAAAGGCTGCCGAAAACATCGACGCCGAGCAGGCGGCGGCAATGGCCAGGAAGATGCAGTCGGGCAAGTTCGACCTGAACGACCTTGCCGGGCAGCTTCAGCAGATGTCGAAAATGGGCGGCATGGGCGGCATCATGGGCATGATGCCCGGCATGGGCAAGATGAAGGACCAGATGGCTGCCGCTGGCCTCGACGACAAGATGTTCGGCCGCCAGCTCGCCATCATCTCGTCGATGACCAAGGCCGAGCGCGCCAATCCCGATATTTTGAAGCACTCGCGCAAGAAGCGCATCGCCGCCGGCTCCGGCACCGACGCGGCCGAAATCAACAAGCTCTTGAAGATGCATCGCGGCATGGCCGACATGATGAAGGCGATGGGCGGCAAGGGCAAAGGCGGCGGCCTGATGCGCGGCATGATGGGCGGTTTGGCCTCCAAGATGGGCCTCGGCGGCATGATGCCCGGCGGAATGGGTGGCATTGGCGGCGGCATGCCGGACCTGTCCAAGATGGATCCCAAGCAGCTCGAAGCCTTGCAGAAGCAGGCGCAGGCCGCCGGCCTCGGCGGCATGAAGGGCCTGCCCGGCGGCGGTGGCCTGCCCGGTCTGCCCGGCGGCATGAAACTTCCAGGGCTTCCCGGCCTCGGCGGCGGCGGACTGCCCGGTTTGGGCAAGAAGAAGTGAGGACGCTATGAACGAAGAAAAGGACATGGCCGATGCACGCACCATCCTGGCAGGCTACCGCGCCTCGATCGACAATATCGACGCCGCCCTCATCCACATGCTGGCCGAGCGCTTCCGCTGCACCAAGGCGGTCGGCGTTTTGAAGGCCGAGCATGGCCTGCCCCCGGCCGACCCGGCGCGCGAGCAGCAGCAGATCACCCGCCTTCGCCAGTTGGCGAAGGACGCCCATCTCGACCCCGATTTCGCGGAAAAATTCCTCAACTTCGTCGTCCGCGAAGTGATCCGCCATCACGAGCAGATCGCCGCGTCCAACGGCGCAAGCAAAGCCGGCTAACAACTAGCCACACCCTACCATCGAAATCAGAGCTTTTAGGAGAAATGAAATGGCACTGAAGATCAGACTGGCCCGTGCGGGCTCGAAGAAGCGTCCTTACTACCACGTCGTCATCGCCGACGCCCGTTCGCCGCGCGACGGCCGGTTCATCGAGTCGATCGGCTCGTGGAACCCGCTGCTGCCGAAGGACGGCGAGCGCGTCAAGGTCGACGCCGACCGCGTCAAGCATTGGCTGTCGCACGGCGCCCAGCCGACCGACCGCGTGCTGCGCTTCCTCGACGAGGCCGGCCTGCTCAAGCGCGAGGCCCGCTCCAACCCGAAGAAGGCCGAGCCGGGCAAGAAGGCGCAGGAACGCGCTGCTCTGCTGAAGAAGGCCCAGGACGACGCAGCGGCAGCCGTTGCCGCCGCTGCCGCGGCCCCGGCCGAGGCGGAAGCCGCCACCGCCGAATAAGCGTTCGCTTTATCGCATCGACAAACGGCGGGCCTGTGCCCGCCGTTTTGCTATTGTGCTGCATAGCGGCAGGCTGGCGGATGAGGATGGCTGAGCGGGCGATCACGCAAGAAACCCTGTCCGGCGAGGTTGCCGGAACACTGTTGCGGTGCGCCGGCGCCACGACGGGCGTCGTGGTGTTGAGCGGATCGAGCGGCCGTGTCGACGTCGCCCGTGCCCGGTTGTTTGCCAATGAGGGCGCATCGGCACTCGCGCTCCAGTGGTTCGGCGGCGATGGCCAGGTGCCCGGCATCTGCGAGATCCCGCTTGAGACGTTTTTCGCGGCGACCGATTATCTTGTCGGGCTGGGCTGCCGGCGCATCGTCTATATCGGGACGTCGAAAGGCGCCGAGGCATCGCTGCTTGCGGCGGCTCATGATCCGCGTATCGACGCCGTGGTTGCGATCAGCCCGACATCGGTCGTCTGGGGCAATATCGGACCGGGCCGCGACGGCATCAGCTGGCCGGAGCGATCGTCATGGACACTCAAGGGGGTTCCTTTGCCGTTTGTCCCGAGCGCGCCTGACTGGAGTGCGGAGTATGTCGGCGGTCTGGTGTCGTACCGGGGGCTTTTCCAACGCGCCTTGCAAACCTTCAAGGATGCAGCTAGCAAGTCCGCCATTCCCGTCGACGCAATTTCGGCGGAAATCGTCCTGGTTGCTGGCGGCGACGACGCTCTGTGGAGTCTCTCGACTTTGCGCAATCGATCGTTCGCGGGCGAAAGGACGCCGGCAAGACCGCGCGCCTCATCTCGGCGCCGGACGCTGGCCACCGCATCCTCTTACCGGGTGAAACCATCCCGCGCTCAGGGCTGCATGCCCATGGCGGCAATGACGATGCCGATAGACGCTTGGGCCGCTTGGCTTGGGAACATATTCTGGCATCGCTATAGCGCAGGCCGCCACGATCCAGCTGTCTCGGGCAATGCGAAACCGGCGGTCCGTAGCCGCCGGTTTCGCTGTTGGATCAGGTGCGTTCAATAACCTTCCGGGCAGCTGTCGATGTAGGTGCGCCCATAACGGTCGCGATAACGGCACTGGCCGCTCTCGCTGGCATGGCCGATCAGGGCGCCAGCGACGGCGCCAACGGCGCCGCCGACGACGGCACCCTTAACCGGATCATTTGCCACCGCCGCGCCAACCGCCGCGCCGCCGAGGCCGCCGACTGCGGCACCCTTTTCGGTTTGCGAGCACGCACCGAGCGCGGTCGCCAGCACCAGAATGATAATCGCATTTTTCATTGTCGTTCCTCTCTCACGCGGATCGCCGTCCTTGCCGCCATGGTTTTAACTCTCAGACGGCTAATTTGATCCCGAAGACGTGGGAGATCGCGATGTCCGCGCCGGTCACATCGTGTCGATCGCCGCCGAGCCTATTGAAATTCAGACGTTTTTACCGTTCGGTTGCCTTCTGCAGATTGTTGAGGCCCGCCTCGAAATCCTTGCCGATCAGCGTGTCGAAATTCATGAACAGGCCCATCAGCTTGGCAATGAAGGGCCGGCTGCCGCGCATCGCCCAGGTAACAGCGGTGGTGTCACCGGCTGGCTTCAGGGTGAAGTCGACGCTGTTGTTGGCACGGAACGGTTTCTCGAAGTCGAGCTTTAGCGACACCAGCGAGGACGGCACGGAATTGACGATCTCCATGCGCCCCTTGCCGGCCTTGGCATTGCCTTCCCAGGCATAGGCCGCGCCCTTGCCGGCATCAGTGCCGGACAGCGTGCGCTTCATCTGCGGGTCGAGCTTTTCGTAGGGTGACCATTCGGGCCAGCGCTTGAAATCGTTGATCAGCGGAAAGATCGCTTCCGGCGGAGCCTTGATGCTGGCCGTGCGAGAGGTGACGAAATCATTCGGCCGTGTCGCGGCATAGACGAGGACGGCGGCGATGATGACGACCAGGAGGATGAGGATGGTGCTGAACATGTTGTTATCCTTCAAGTTTAGCGGCTGAACGGGATCAAAGCGCGCAACCTTGGGTCGCGCAGATACAGGCCGCCCCACAGGATAATGCCGAGATAGACGCCGAACAGCGTGTGCGAGAACAACGGGCTGCCGACGCGCATATGGGTGGCGATGGCGCCGCCGAGATAGCCGGTGAGCAGAATGGCGCCGAGCACCGAGGTGCGCGGCAGCGCGTAGAGCGCGGTCGAGATCAGTCCGATGATGCCGAGCATCCGCGCAACGTTGGCGTCGGCCGGCCAGCCGAGCGGCACCATGGTCTGGGTGACGATTTCGAGCGGCGGCAGCTTGATGACGCCGTCGAAGATCATGAACAGAATGATGAGACCGCTGAGCACGCGGCCGGTCCACAGGGCGCCCGACGAGATAGGCATGGTTTGAGAAATGCTCATAGTGTTCCCTCCGTTTGCTGGCTTCGGACCAAGGACGTGCGCCAGGGGAGCGATCCTACAAGACAGGGATTCTTTTGGATCAGACCACGGAACGTGTGCCGCTCAGACTATCGGCGTTCGCCAGTGACGGCTATTGATGGGGCTGGGCGAGACGAGCGAATGACGGGCGAGACCGATCTGAAAAAACTGCTGGCGACGATGACGCCGCAATTGCTGCCAGGCGTTTATGTGTTCGTCACTCTGGCACCCGGCGCTGCGTCGCCGGCGGGCCTCGAATCGGTGATGATTTTTCGCGAGCGCGAAGGCCTGACGCTGATCGTCACCGAGGATGCAGCCCGTGCCACAGGCCTGACTGCTTCGTTCCGCTGCCGCATGATCACGCTGAACATCCATTCGTCGCTGGAAGCCATTGGCTTCCTCGCCGCCATCACCGCGCGTCTCGCCGCTGCCGGGATGGGCGTCAATCCAGTCTCGGGTTTCTATCACGACCATCTGTTCGTGCCCGCTGACCGGGCGGGGGAGGCGATGGAGTTGCTGCGCCACCTGGCCAGCGACAGCGCCGGCTAAGATCACCGCCTGCACGTAAAGAATATCCGGCAGGCCTTCCTCATTGATGGTGCCGTCACCGGATGACTCGGTGTGGAACCCGTGACGTTCGTAGAACCGCCGGGCCCCGGTGTTGGCCTGGAAGCAGTGCAGTTTTGCGACCGGCACGATAGCAATCGCGTCCATCAGCAATCGGCTGCCGATGCCTTGTCCGGTCCAGGCCGGATCGAGATAGAGCTGTTCCACCCAATCGCCGTTGACGGCAATGAAGCCGACAATTGTCTTGCCGGTCTCGGCGACGGTGACCTGCTGCCGGGGCATGACGATGTCACGGATGAAGGCGAGGTCCTCGGCCGGCGTGTGGATGACCGGCATCCAGTCGAACGAGCCAAGAGCTGCCCGCAGGAGCCGAGCGATGGCAGCGGCGTCGGAAGCGGTGGCGGGACGCAGGGTGATATCGACGGGCTGGGTGCTAGTCATCAAGGGAACGCCAACGCCTCACTCCGCTGGAACACCCCTCATCCGTCTCGGCGCTACGCGCCGATCCACCTTCCCCCACAAGGGGGGAAGGAAGAAGTGCCCCGGCCAAAGGCCGAGCCTGCGACCGCAGGCCGCCGGTGGTCCGGCGCGCCCGCGCAGGGCCCGCCGCGGCGGCGGCGATACGGCCCGTGAGCGAAAACAGAATCGGCCAAAGGCCGAGCCCGTGAGCGAAAACAAAAGCCGTCAGGCTGCCTTCTTCTTCGGCTGGATCAGGCCGCGCTCGACCAGCAGCTCGGCGATCTGCACCGCATTGAGCGCCGCGCCCTTGCGCAGATTATCCGACACGATCCACATCGACAGGCCGTTGTCGATGGTGGAATCCTCGCGGATGCGCGAAATGAAGGTGGCGTCTTCGCCGGCCGATTCGAGCGGCGTGATGTAACCGCCATCCTCGCGCTTGTCCAAGACCTGGCAGCCGGGTGCTTCGCGCAGGATATCCCGCGCCTCGTCGGCGGTGATCGGCTTTTCGAACTCGATGTTGACGGCTTCCGAATGGCCGATGAACACCGGCACGCGCACGCAGGTCGCCGTCAGCTTGATCTTGGGATCGAGCATCTTCTTGGTCTCGGCGACCATCTTCCACTCTTCCTTGGTGAAGCCGTCATCGAGGAAGACGTCGATATGCGGAATGACGTTGAAGGCGATGCGCTTGGTGAACTTCTTGACGTCGACCTGGTCGGCGACGAAGACCGCGCGGGTCTGCGTGAACAGCTCGTCCATGCCTTCCTTGCCGGCGCCGGACACCGACTGATAGGTGGCGACGACGACGCGCTTGATGGTGGCGACATCGTGCAGCGGCTTCAGCGCCACCACCAGCTGCGCCGTCGAGCAGTTCGGGTTGGCGATGATGTTCTTGCGCGTAAACAACGAGATCGCGTCCGGATTCACTTCCGGCACGATCAGCGGCACGTCCTGGTCGTAGCGGAAGGCCGACGAATTATCGATGACCACGCAGCCCTGCTTGCCGATCTTGGGCGACCATTCCTTGGAGACGTTGCCGCCGGCCGACATGACGCAGATGTCGGTGTCGGAAAAATCATGCTGTTCGAGCGCCTTGACCTTCAGCGTCCGGTCACCGAACGACACTTCGGTGCCCTGGCTGCGCCGCGAGGCCAGCGCCACCACTTCGCTTACCGGAAAGCCGCGCTCCTCCAGTATGTTGAGCATTTCGCGGCCCACATTGCCCGTGGCGCCGACTACCGCAACCTTGAAACTCATCCTAGATCTCCTGTCCCTCTCCGCTTGGTTTGTTGGAGAAAACCCGCCGGCCAATGCGGGTTCCGTCCCCCGGGCCGGACCCGGGAGAGGGTGGTTAGGCCAAGGGAATCACACCGTTTTGGTGGTGGTTTTTTTGGCCGCAGTTTTGCTGGAACGAGGGGACGCGCCGACGCGCCCGGCCAGATTGTGGCCGGGGAAGTCGAAGGCAAGAAGAGCCATCAAAAGGCCGCGCATCGAAAATGATCCCGTTCGATGCCGGCTTTTACGCGGTTTGCGGCAGGAGTCAATTGGTGGCGCCTCTTCCTTTTCCCCTTGTGGGAGAAGGTGTCGCCGAAGGCGACGGATGAGGGGTGTTCCAGGGAATGCCGACGTCTCACTTCGCTGGAGCACCCCTCATCCGTCTCGGCGCTGCGCGCCGATCCACCTTCTCCCACAGGGGGACTGTTGCAAAATTGGGTGGATATGATTCCCTGTTTTGAAACGGGGATTTTGCGATGACGACAA
>NZ_JBSPKY010000022.1:0-101464 GCF_053848025.1 Mesorhizobium sp. 128a
GCTCGCTCAAGGCATCACCCAATTCCGGCATGCCGGTGTGGCAGGACAAGCTGTTCATCGGGCTGGCTCGCACGGCTGCCGATGCGACCGAGTATTTCCAGATCCCCACGGGGCGCGTGGTTGAAATCGGCACGCAGGTGGCGATCTGACAGAAAGGCCGTGCCCAAAGGCACGGCCTTTTGACGTTCTGCGCTACGGCGTAGTTCTACCCAGCCAGTGCAGCCTTGTTCGTCTCCAGAAACTGCTTCAGCGGCACCGATTTGCGGCCGGAGAGTTTTTCGACGGCGTCCGTCACCATTTCGAGGTGACCGGCACGGGCGGCGGCGTCGAAGGATACCAGAACCTTGGCGAGGGGTTCGGGCAGGCCGGCCGACTTCATTCCCTCGGTCAAAGCTTCGTCGGAAAGCTGGATAATCTGGATCGGCTTGCTGGTGACTTCGGTGACGAACGCCGCGACCTCGGCAGCGGTGTGTGCCTTGGGGCCGGTCAGCGTGTAGGTGGTGCTTTCGCCTGTATCCGAAGCAAGTCCCGCAGCGATTGCCGCCGCGAAGTCGTCGCGTGAGCCATAGGAAATGGCGCCGTTGCCGACGGATGTATACCACTGGCCCGATGCGAGGATCTGCGGCATCGCCATGAACAGGTTCTCGTCATACCAGCCGTTGCGGAAGATGGTGTAAGGGATACCGCTCGCCTTGATGGCTTGCTCCGTGTCGTAGTGGTCGGGCGCGAAGACCACCGGGGAGCCCGGCTCCGGGTTGGGCATCGAGGTGTAGAGGAGGTGACCGACGCCTGCCTGCCTGGCTGCGGCGACGGCTGCCAGCTGCTGTTCGCGCCGCTTCCCCCGAACCTCGACCTGGTTGGTCGAGATGATCAGCGCCCGGTCGGCGCCGGCGAAGGCCTTGGCAAGCGAGGCCTGATCGTCGAAGTCGGCCGCCCGGACGGTGACGCCGCGCGCCGCGAGATCGGCAAGGTTGTCAGGCGTGCGGGTGGTGGCGATGATCCGGTTCGCGGGAACCTTTTGCGTGTCCAGCAGGCGGTTGATGACGCTGCGGCCGAGCTGGCCGGAAGCGCCGGTGACGAGAAGAGTTGCGGTCATGGGGGATCCTGACGGTTGCGCCGGAATGGCGGGAGCTTCGGTAGTCTCAAAAAGAGACCAGCACTAAAATAGGAATTGACCCCATGCCGTAAAGAAGGCAGTTTTCCGGGAGGTAGGCACACGCAGGGAACCAGCGATGGACGGCAAGATCGTCAATCTGAAATCGAAGATCGAGATCTACAGAGCCATGACGGGTGGCGCCAATTTCTCCGATTGCCCGGTTCGGGGCGTCATCAAGGGCATCAACGGTAAATGGAGCCCATTGCTGGCGATGGCGCTGGCGGAGAAGCCGTATCGCTTCGGTGAATTGCGGCGGCTTGTGCCCGATATTTCTCAGCGTATGCTCACCCAGACACTGCTTGAGCTGCAGCGCGACGGCTATGTGAATCGCGAAGTTTTCCCAACCAAGCCGCCGAGCGTCGAATACAGCCTGACCGACCTCGGACGGTCGATGTTCGGCGCCCTGCATCAATTGATCCTGTGGGCCGAACTAAACCACGACGCGGTGCGCGACGCGCGAGATGCGTTCGACGCCTCCGTCGGCTGACACTTTGACACGCGGCAATGGCTTGATTTGACCAGGCCGCTGAAGGATTGTCCGACCACTTGGTTGGGCGGGCAATGGAAAAATCTCTCGACATCGCAATCGCCGGCGCCGGCCCGGCGGGGCTGGCCACGTCGCTCTATCTCAAGCGCGCCGGGCATAACGTCACCATCTTCGAACGCTTCAAAGAGCCGAAGCCGGTGGGCTCCGGCCTGATCCTGCAACCGACAGGGCTGAGCGTGCTCGCCGATCTCGGCCTGCTCGACGACATCTTGGCGCTGGGCAGCCGCATCGAGCGTTTGCACGGCACCGATGCCACCACCGGCCGCACCGTGCTCGCTGTGCGCTACGATGCGCAGCCCGGCGGACGCTTCGGGCTGGCGGTGCACCGGGCGGCGCTGTTCAACGTGTTGTTCCGCGCCGCACAGCGCCAAGGCATCGTCATCGAAACCGGCGTCGAGATCGAGACGATGGACGTGGGCGAGCGAGCGAACCTGGTCTTCGATACCGGGCGAAGGGCAGGGCCGTTCGACCTTGTCGTCGACGCCAGCGGGTCGCGCTCGAAGCTGCGCCGGTGCCTGAACGATCCGGCCGAGCCGCGGCCTCTTAGCTATGGCGCGTTCTGGGCCTCGCTCGGCTGGCGCGAAGGCTTCGACGAAAATGCGCTGCTGCAGCGCTACGACAAGGCCAGCGTGATGATCGGCGTGCTGCCGATCGGCCGGCCGCAGCCGGGTGCCGAGAGGATGGCGGCGTTCTTCTGGAGCCTGAAGCCGGCGGATGTCGAAAGCGTGCGTGTGGCAGGGCTTGACGCCTGGAAGGCGAGGCTGGTTGCGTTGTGGCCAGGCTGCGAGGCGTTCACCAACCAGATCGACAGTTTCGACCAGTTGTCGCTGGCCCGCTATGGCCACCACACGATGAAGCTGCCGGCGGGACGGCGCCTGGCGGTGATCGGCGACGCCGCGCATTCGACCAGCCCGCAGCTTGGCCAAGGCGCCAACATGGCGCTGCTCGATGCGGCAGCACTCAGCCATGCGCTGGCGCAAGCGGGCAACGTCGACGAAGCACTGGGAGCCTATGCCAAAGCGCGCCGTTGGCATGTCCGGATCTTCCAGTTGCTGTCGCTGGCGCTGACGCCCTTCTACCAGTCGGACTCTCTGGCAATGCCCTTTTTCCGCGACAGGCTGGTGGCGACCATCGCGAAAATCCCGCCAGTGCCGGGCGTCCTTGCCTCAATGGTGGCCGGAACGCTGATCGATCCGTTCAGGCAGATCGGGCTAAGGGAAGCGCTGTGGCCAGATCATCCGGCGGGATCAGGGTCGAAAGAAACGAGCTTTTTGCGCGCAGGAATTGACGCAGGCGCTGCGGATAGTCAGGCGCCACGGCGTCCCTGATCGAGGCGCGTTCGCTCAGCCTCTTGCGCCAGGCCTGGACCTGCGGCTTGCTGTCGAGAATGCCGAAACTGCCGATCTCATCGAAAGTGTCGAGATAGCGGAAGACCGGACCGTAGACGGCGTCGACGAGACAGAAGCGCTCGCCGGCGAACCATGGCCCTGTCTGGTTGGCCAGTTCGTTCTCCATGCGGTCGAACATGGCCGACAGTGCGCTGGCTTCGGCAAGGAAGCCCGCCTCTGTCGACGCCGAGTAGAACCGGCCTATGGTATTCAGCGTCGCCGAACCGAATTCGATCCAGGCGCGATGGCGGGCGCGGGCGTAGGGATCGGCCGGGTGGAGCGGATTGGACTGCGTTTCCTCCAAAAATTCGAGGATGACGGCGGATTCGAAGATCACCGTCTCGGCGCCATTCGCCTGCACGATGAGCAAAGGCACCTTGCCCAGCGGCGAGACCGCCTTGAACCAGTCGGGCTTGTCGGCGAGGTCGATGGTGACGCGCTCGAACGGAACGCCTTTTTCAGCCAGCGAGATCGCGGCACGCTGGACATAGGGGCACAGATGATGGCTGACGAGAATGAGCTTGTCGGTCATTTCATTCTTCTCAGGCATGTCACTCACCCCAGACATAGTTCAACGCGCCGTCCTCGACGCGCGTCGACAGGAACATCAGGCGGGATGCTTTTGGCGCCGGACCTTCGAGCCGGTCGCCTGATGCCATGTCGAAGGCGGCGCCGTGCCATTGGCAGACCAGCTTGCCGTCCTTGCAATCGAGCGGCCCGCCGAAATGCAGACAGACGTTGGCCGCGGCGCGGATGCGATCACCGCTGCGCCAGACATGGACCTCGCGGCCGAAGAACGGTGCGATCAGGCTGCCCGTCTGCGGGACGTCGGCGACTTTGCAGATTTCGTGCCTCATGGATTTTTCCCGGATTGATGCGCTTGCATGTATATAGATGCAGATGCATTTACTGTCAAGCTTGATGCAATTGCATCTATCGTCTAGGATGTGGGCATGATCGAGAAAGCCACGCCTTCGCCGGAAGCCGTCAAAGCCTGGGCGCGCCTGATGCGCGTTTCGCGTCAGCTCCTCGAACAGGCAGAAGAGGGTTTGAAGGACAGTGGCTTGCCGCCGCTCGACTGGTACGACGTGCTGCATGAGCTTGCAGAGGCCGGCGAGGGCGGGCTGCGACCGTTCCAGCTGACCGAGCGGACCCTGTTTGCGCAGTACAACATCTCGCGGCTGCTGGCGCGGCTCGAGGCTGACGGACTGGTCGAGAAGCTGAAGGTGGCGGATGACGGCCGCGGCCAGACCATCCGTATTTCGGCCAAGGGCCGCGAAACACGCCGGTTGATGTGGGCGGTCTACGGACGCTCGATCACCGAGTTGGTCGGCGACAAGCTCTCGGGGGACGAGTTGAGCATGCTTTCGGCCTTGCTCGGCCGACTGCGCCACCCGCCGGCTACGGACTGAGAGAGCTGCGCTGCGGGCCTGACGATATTCGGCCGGCTATCAGGCCGAATGGCTGCCCCAGAGATAGGCCAGCGTCGCCAGCACGCCCAATCCGGCGCGCACCAGGTGCATCGTGCCCCATTTGACGATCAGGGCTCTGGCTTGCGGATTGTCGGCGCTCGCGTCCATCGCTTCCAGCACCTTGTTGGTCGGCATCATCACCATCAGCGTCCACGGCCAGGGCAGGATGATCAGAAACGCTCCAACGAGAAAGGCGAAACCGCCGGTCTGCCACCAGGCGACCAGGCCGAGAACGCAGGCGACAACGGCGATCGACGCCTGCATGGCCGCGCCGCGCTTGTAGGAAGGCTGCCATTCCCTGAGCAGCGCCTTGTCGTCGAGGCCAAGCCGCGCCGGCTGTTCGGCGACGATAGCGGCGCCGGCAAATGCCGCGGCGACCGTCAGGGCGAGCAATCCCACCAGCATCTTCTTTCCCGCGGCAGACATGAAGTGAACCGTCCGAGCAGAAATAGTGCTTGCAAGGGCAAGAGCAATACGGCATAGAACGCCGAACCGTAACGTACGGTACGGCTTGGCCATTGCTGGCTAGGCCCTGACGGCGAGGAACGACTGTGTTGCAGGCAAGTGCCGACATCGACACCAGCGCGACGCTGACGGAGCGGCAGAAGGCCGTTCTGGACGCGGCCTTGCGCCTGCTGGTCGAGGAGGGCGACAATCTGACCATGACGGCGGTTGCGCGCCGCGCAAGCTGCTCCAAGGAAACGCTCTACAAATGGTTCGGCGACCGCGATGGGCTGTTGACGGCGACGGTCCAGTGGCAGGCCTCGAAAGTGCGCGTTGTGCCGGTCGACGGTGAAAAACTCGACCTTGCTTCGCTGACAGCAAGCCTCGAAGGTTTCGCCTCGGACTGGCTGAGGGTGATTTCGAGCGACACGTCGATCGCGCTGAACCGTGTCGCAGTCGGCCATGCCGGGCCAACCAAGCGTAAAGAGGGCAAGGACGATCTCGGCGCCATCGTTTTGGAGAATGGCCGCTTTGCACTGGCCAGACGGCTGAAGCCGGTGCTGCTTGCCGGCAGGCAGGCAGGGCTGCTTGATTTCGCGAATGCCGAAACGGCTTTCCGCAGCTTTTTCGGGCTGGTCGCCCGCGACGTGCAGATCCGTCTCCTGCTCGGCGACCGGCTGGAATTGACTGAAGCGGCGATCGGAGGCGACGCCGTCCGGGCAACGCAACAGTTTCTCGCTCTTTTCGGAGCAAAAACCGGGCCGAAAGGCCTCTGATTCATAAAACGGGAAGGAAGACCAAAATGCGTGTCTATTACGATCGCGACGCCGATCTCAACCTGATCAAGGGCAAGAAGGTCGCCATCATCGGCTATGGCAGCCAGGGTCGGGCGCATGCGCTCAACCTCAAGGATTCCGGCGCCAAGGAGATCGCCATCGGCCTCAAGGCCGGCTCGCCGACAGCCAAGAAGGTCGAGGCCGACGGGCTCAAGGTGATGAGCGTGGCGGACGCCGCCAAGTGGGCCGACCTGATGATGATGGCGACGCCCGACGAATTGCAGGCCGACATCTACAAAAACGAAATCGCCCCGAACATTCGCGATGGCGCCGCGATCGCCTTCGCGCATGGCCTCAACGTGCATTTCGGCCTGATCGAGCCGAAGTCGACGGTCGACGTCGTCATGATCGCGCCGAAGGGCCCTGGCCACACGGTGCGCGGCGAATACCAGAAGGGCGGCGGCGTGCCGTGCCTGGTCGCCGTCAACCAGGACGCGTCGGGCAACGCGCTCGATCTCGCTCTGTCCTACGCCTGCGGCGTCGGCGGCGGTCGTTCGGGCATCATCGAGACCAATTTCCGCGAGGAATGCGAGACCGATCTGTTCGGCGAGCAGGTCGTGCTGTGCGGCGGTCTGGTCGAACTGATCCGTGCCGGTTTCGAGACGCTGGTGGAAGCCGGCTACGCGCCCGAAATGGCCTATTTCGAG
Source organism: Mesorhizobium sp. 128a (assembly GCF_053848025.1). Classification (NCBI taxonomy): domain Bacteria; kingdom Pseudomonadati; phylum Pseudomonadota; class Alphaproteobacteria; order Hyphomicrobiales; family Phyllobacteriaceae; genus Mesorhizobium; species Mesorhizobium sp. 128a. The sequence goes on from NZ_JBSPKY010000022.1 coordinate 6,491, forward strand.
TGCCTGCACGAGGTCAAGCTGATCGTCGATCTGATCTATGAAGGCGGCATTGCCAACATGAACTACTCGATCTCGAACACCGCCGAATGGGGCGAATATGTCTCTGGTCCGCGCATCATCACCGCCGAGACCAAGGCCGAGATGAAGCGCGTGCTGAAGGACATCCAGACCGGCAAGTTCACCTCGGAATGGATGCAGGAGTACCGCGCCGGCATGTCGCGCTTCAAGGGCATCCGCCGCAACAATGACAGCCATCAGATCGAGGAAGTCGGCGCCAAGCTGCGCGCCATGATGCCGTGGATCTCGAAGAACAAGCTGGTCGACAAGGCCAAGAACTGATCTGCGATTTCATCGTTGAACAGGAAAAGCCGGCGGAGCGATCCGCCGGTTTTTTCATGCCTGTTATCGATCAGGGCCTGTTATCAATCAGGGTAAGAACGCTCAGCCATAGTGCCAGTGCGGCTTCGGTTCGGTGCCGGTGAACTCCACGCCGATGCGGTCTTCTCTGCGCCAGCGCACGATGGACTTGTAGCCGATGCCGTCGACCGGCACGTAGAGCAGGAATTCGTCCGGCACGCGCGCGTCGATCGGCACCTTCAGCTCGGCGCCGCCGGCATGCATGTTGCGCACCGTGCATGTGACCTCGGAATTGTTAAGGCCGGTCAGGATCGTCGCGCCCTTCAGCACGCGCTGCCGGTATTTGTTTCTCAATTCGTTGTCGGCCATGACGGCACGTCCTTCGCTGCCGGATTGGGCGCGGTCGTCAGATGGGGGCACCGTATCATGGATAGACCGAGCCGATAAACAGATGGTTAGCGGCAAGAGATCCAACGCTCTCGCCCAAAAACGAAACGGCGCCGCGATGGGCGGCGCCGTCATGCATTGTCGCTTACAACTCAGCTATAGGGCGACCAGCATTGCTGGCGCGGGCCATTGTAGGGCTGGAACGTGTTGTCCCAGGACCGGTAAGACCGGTAGCGGTCGTAGCACCACTGGACATGGGCGCTGGAAAGACGCTGCGTACGATAATAGCGCCGGGGCGCCGGCTGCACGTAGTAGCCGTTGTTGTAATAGCCGTTGTTGTAGATGCTGCCGAGGCCGAGGCCGAGACCCAGGCCGAGAACCGCGGCGGCGCCGGTATCAAAATCGCGGCTGTGACGATGGCGATGATGGCGCCAGCGCCAGTTGTCGTCGCCATTCCAGTTGTCGTTGTTCCAGTTGCCCGACCGGGCATAGCGACGGCCGTCGTGGCGACGCCACTGCCAATCGTTGAAGGAGCGGCGGTCATTGCCGCCCGCCCATTCGTCGCGAACCGGCGTGATCGTCGGGGCTGCGGTGCTTGACGGAATCGACAGGTCTGGCTGCAGGATCGGGCCGGCGGCGGACGGCGCCGTGAGACCCGAGACGATCCCGAGCGCTATCAGCCCGGATTTGACCGTGGAAGACAAGAGCGAGTTCATTGCACTCTCCAAGAGATACAGGCCCCACGCCCAGAATACCCCAGGGAAGAGGCCTATTGATGGAACTTTCCATCTGAACGGAGGATGAACAGAAAGGTTCCATCAACCGTGGCGAGCAAGGGCGAGACCCTTGTTTTCGACACCGCTTGCAGGCAAAGGTCACGGCCATGTCGCTGCGCCTCGCCACCTTCAATGTCGAAAACCTGATGAACAGGTTCGATTTCTCCGGCTACCGCAACCAGCTCAACGAAGACCGCACGCTGGCGCTTTTCGACATTCAGAGCGAGGCCGAATACAGGATGCTGGAGCAGGCGCGTGCGATCGCGCAGTCCGACGATACGCGCCAGCTGACGGCGCTGGCGATAGCCGCCACGCGCGCTGACATCATCTGTATGCAGGAGGTCGACAATATCGAAGCGCTGAAGGCCTTCGAATACGGCTATCTCTTCAAGATGGTGGGCGAGGGCTACCGGCAGAAATACACCACCGCCGGCAATGATTCGCGCGGCATCGACGTTGCCGTGATGATGCGCAACGAGACGGCGCAGGGGCAGCCGATCGAATTCGTGCGCATGACCAGCCATGCCTATGTCACCTTCGAGCAGTTCGGCCTGTTCACGCCGGAGCTGGGGGCACTCGGAAACCAGGCCAATGAGCGGATATTCCGGCGCGACTGCCTGGAGATCGACCTCAAGGTCGGCGGCGTGCCGCTGACGCTCTATCTCGTGCATTTCAAATCGATGGGCTCGCCGCGCAACGGGCTCGACGGGCGCGAAGCGACGATGCCGATGCGCGTCGCCGAGGCGCAGGCCGTACGACACATCATCGAGGAGCGCTTCAGCAAGGATCGCGCGGCCGACAAGCGCTGGGCGATCTGCGGCGACATGAACGACTACCGGCAACGGGTGAAGATCGAGGGCGACGCCGTCGACGGCTACCGCTTCCAGGTGATCGACGAGAGCCAGTCCTGCATCAACGTGCTGACCGCTGGCGGCTTTTGCGAGAACGTCGTCGAGCGCCGGCCGGAGATGGACCGCTGGAGCTTCTATCACACGCGCGGGCCGAAGGAGCGGCATCTGTGCCAGCTCGACTACATCCTGTTGTCGAAGGGGTTGGCGGCAAAGAATGCGACGGCGGTTCCCGACATCATCCGCAACGGCCAGCCCTGGCGCACCATCTTTCCGGCTGGCCAGGCGGTGGAGCGTTTTCCGCGCGCCGGCTGGGACCGGCCGAAAGCCTCGGACCATTGTCCGGTGGCGATCACGCTGGACATGGCCTGAACGTGAGCTTCGACCTGCCGCGCAACGTCATCCTGCCGGTCGACGAAATCGACGTGCGGCTCGACCCAGGCCCGCATGCGTTCGAGCGCGACAATCAGCTGGCGATCGAGGAGAACTGGCGCCGGGAAATCGCTGCCAAGCCGGCACTGTTCGACGGCACCGTGGTGCTGCTGTCGGCGCTCGCCTGGCGCGACAACCGTCTGGTCGGGCGCTGTCACGCGGTGAAGTACTCGACCTTCATGTTGTGGCGACAGAACCGGCAGGGGACCGGCGCGGAGCATGCCTATGGCCACGCCATGCTGGTCGCCGGCGACAATGCGCTGGTGGCGATCCGCATGGGGCCGCACACGGTCATGGCCGGTCGCGTCTATTTCGCCGCCGGCTCGTTCGAGCCAATCGATTTTCGCGACGGCCGCGTCGATGTCGATTTCAACATGATCCGCGAAGTGCGCGAGGAGACCGGGCTTGACCTGACGACAGCTGCGCGCGGCAGGCGCTACCACGCGCTGTCGACTTCGACCGGCACGGTTCTCTTCCGCCGCTACCACGTCGATGAGCCGGCCAGTGAGATTGCGCGGCGCATCAGCGTCTTCGTCGCCACCGAGGCCGACCCGGAGATCGAAGGACCGGTGATCATCCGCCATGCCGCGGACCTGCCGGAGGGGCTGGCGCCGCATATGAAGCCCCTGGTCGAGTGGCATTTTGCCCGCAGCGGTGAGGACCCCTGATCAGGGGAAGAGCGGCGGCAGTGTCTCCGGCGCTGTGCTTTCCCGTTCAGAGCTCGCTGCCGGTTGCGGCCGGGTCGGGGCGCCATCGTCCTTGTAGTAATAGCTGTAGCCGTTGATCGCCGGCGCGCCGCCGAGGTGTGCGTAGAGAATTCTCGACCCCTCGGGGAAGAAACCTTTGCGGGTCAGGTCGATCAGTCCCTGCATCGACTTTCCCTCATAGACCGGATCGGTGATCATCGCCTCGGTGCGGGCTGCCAGCCGGATTGCATCGTTGGTCTCATCCGAGGGGACGCCATAGGCCGGATAGGCATAGTCGGGATTGATGACGATCTCGTCGTCGCGCACGGTGCGGCCGAGCCCGACGAGGGCGGCGGTGTCGTCGACGATGCGGCGTACCTGGGCGCGGGTCTGGTCGAGCGTACCGGAGGCGTCGATGCCGATCACCCGGTCGGCGCGGTCTTGCGCGGCGAAGCCGACGATCATGCCGGCCTGCGTCGATCCGGTCACCACGCAGACAATGATGTAGTCGAAGGTGAAGCCGAGCTCGGCTTCCTGGCTCGCCACCTCCTCGGCGAAGCCGACATAGCCCAGCCCGCCGAACTTGTGCACCGAGGCGCCGGCGGGAATCGGGTAGGGCTTGCCGCCGGCGTCCTTCACCGACTGGATGGCGTCCTCCCAGCTCTTGCGGATGCCGATGTCGAAGCCGTCATCGACCAGCCGGCTGTCCGCGCCCATCAGCCGCGTCATCAGGATGTTTCCGACCCGATCGTAAACCGAGTCGTAGTGGGGCACCCATTTCTCCTGGATCACCACGCATTTCATGCCGATCTTGGCGGCGGTCGCAGCCACCATGCGCGTATGGTTCGACTGGACGCCGCCGATCGACACCAGCGTGTCGGCGCCGGAGGCAATGGCGTCCGGGACGATATATTCGAGCTTGCGCAATTTGTTGCCGCCCATAGCGAGCCCGGAATTGCAGTCGTCGCGCTTGGCGTAGACCTGCACCTTTCCGCCCAGTGCCGCGCTCAGCCGCGGCAGATGCTCGATCGGCGTCGTGCCGAAGGTCAGGGGGTAACGTTCGAAATTTGCGAGGAGTGACATCGATCTGTCTCCGCCATGATCGTTTTCGATCGGCGGAAGATAGGCGCAATTATGCGAAAGGTGCTCTCGAACTTGCGCCAACGATTCCTGCATGCTTCACAGATGGGCGATCCGATTGCCCAGATCGTCTGTGAAGGATCATCGAAATGGAAGAAGCTTCCACGCCGGCCCTTGACCGCATCGACATGAAAATCCTGCGCGCGCTCCAGGCTGAGGGGCGGCTGACAAATGCGGAGCTGGCGGCCCGCGTCAATGTCAGCGCCGCCACATGCCATCGGCGCACGCAGCGCCTGTTTGAAGAGGGCTTCATCACCGGGGTGAGGGCGGAGATCGCGCCTGTTGCGGTCGGCCTTGGCGCGCTGGTCATGGTCGGCGTCGTGCTCGACCGTTCGACACCGGAAAGCTTCGCGGCTTTCGAAGAGGCCGTGCTCGAACTCAAGGAGGTCTTGGACTGCAATCTCGTGGCCGGCGACTTCGACTATCTCCTGAAGATCAGGGTCCGCGACATGGCGGATTTCAACAAGCTGCATGGGCAGAAACTGATCGCGCTGCCGGGCGTTCGGCAAACCCGCACGTTCTTCGTCATGAAGGAGGTCAAGGAGAATGCGAGACTGCCGTTCTGACAGGTCTCAAAGCGCTAAGTCAGCGTGGCGTCTTTTGCTGCGCCGCCTTGCGGTCGCTGCGGGCTGCGGCGACAAACAGGATGACGCCGAGACCAAGCAACCCGCCCATCGCGGTCCCCATCGTCTGGCCGACTACGGCCTGAAAATCGGCTGTGACGCGATCAGGATTGGCCATGCCGAAGCGGGCGAGATACCACCAGATGCCCGCAAGGACTGCTTCGATGATCACCACCACCAGTATCAACCGTGTCTTCTTGCTCATGCGTCGAACCTCCACCTTTGCCAAGGCGGTTGCTCTAGCATTCCAGGATCTGTTGCGACAGGCCATGGATACGGCCAGCCAGATTTTAGCAATGCTGCTCACTGGGAATTAACGCGAAGAGGCGAACCATTGCGAACCATGCGGCGGTTGCGAGGGTTGCGTTGCGAAGGCTTATTTTGGTCATTGGTGGTCTTGTCGTGCTTGGCGTCCTCTGGGTGACCTTGACCCAGAGCGGACAGCTTCTGACCGGTCGCGGGACCTTCACCGAAAAGGCCTTTGTCGATCGCGGCACCTATTTCCGGTTAAAGGTCGACTTTGCCTACAAGGGCGAACCGCTCCACTACGACATCGTCGTCGGGTGCAGCGTTCTCAATATCCACTACAAGGACAGTTCCTCAACCTATGAAGCTGGCCTGATCCCCACCGTGTGGGGTCAACGCATGAGCGACGGCAAGGCAGTGGTGGTGCGCGCGCCCGACGCCTGCCGCGGCGACACAACGGAAAATGGCGGCGTGCTCGCGGATTTCCTGCCGGTGATGGTCGTCTATGACAATGCCGATACGGTCGCGTTCGGCACGGGGTACATGACGGACGACGCCTATCGCAGCGCGAAATCGGTGTTGCGCTTTGACAAGGCGACCATCGAGCGCGCGACGCGCGCCGAGTTCGATGCCTTCCACGCCAGCGGGCCGCAGAACATCATCACGCGTAGCCAGTATCATTCAGCGCAGAATGACTACCAGCTCGCACTCCTGGGCCTCACAAGGACCTACCCGGCGTTCGGACGAAGTTGCTCCGCCTTTTCGCGCTGGAAGCTGACCGAGCCGGAGCGGGAGATTGTGCGCAAGTACCGGCCAACGAACGCTGCCCGATACTGGACTATCTCCCAGACTCTCTTGGACACGACCACCCAAGCCTCCTTTGCGAGCGAAATCCGCGAAGCGCGGAAAAAGGCGCAGAAGCAGACGCGCGACGACGGACTGACACTAGGGTTGAATGGTGGCTTCTGGCAGCCAGATTTCGGCGCACTGCGCCGCGACGGGACACAATTGGTAGGGCTGAGAGGCAGTATTGAGGGGGCGGCCGCTTTCTATCCGGCGGACACGTCTTTAAGGCAGGACAAATGGCCGGTGGAGCAGACCGCGAGGCTGGCGGCTCATGAGGCCCTTCGGTCAATAAACACAACAAATATCGATATTGATGACGGACGAAACCGCGGCTTCGCCTATTGCTACAGTGGCGAAGCGCTAAGAGGCATGCCGAGGGACACGGTGTGGGCCTTACCGGCGTTCACGACCATCGATGGGAAAGAAGTAGTAGCGGGTGCTCCAGAGCATTGGGGCTATGGATTTGATCGCGCCGAGTTCGTCTTCGACGGCGATGAATATGTGTTGGAGCGCGTTCTTTTCAATCTCGAATCGACGAGAGGTGATGTATGACCAGTCACGTGAGCTCGCACGTCTCTTTGTCCAGTCGCTAGCTTTGCTGGCATCACTCATGCCTTAGCGCGTCGATCGGGTCGAGCCTGGCGCCGCGCAGCGCCGGGAAGAAGCCGAACACCATGCCGATCAGCGCCGAAAAGCCGACGGCAAGCAGGATGACCGCCGGGCTCGGCGCAAACGGTATGGCCAGCGTCGCCGAGGCGAGGCCGGCCAGCGCCAGGCCGATCAGGATGCCGATGATGCCGCCGAGCAGCGACAGCACCGTCGCCTCGACAAGGAACTGGATGAGGATGTGCTTTTCATGCGCGCCGATGGCCAGCCTGATTCCGATCTCGCGAGTACGCTCGGTGACCAACACCAGCATGATGTTCATGATGCCGATGCCGCCGACCAGCAGGCTGACACCGGCGACTGCGCCCAGCATGCCGGTCATGGTGGTGGTGGCGCTGGCCATGGCGTCGGCGATCTGGGTCATGTCGCGGATCGAGAAATCGTCTTCGCGGTCGGGCGTGATGCGCCTTGTATCGCGCAAGATGTCCTCGACGCGCGGCTGCAATTCGGTGGTCGGCGTGCGGTCGTCGGCAGCGACATAGATGTTGTCGATGTCGCGGTTGCCGGCGATGCGGCGCTGATAGGCGGCGAGCGGCATCAGGACGACATTGTCCTGGTCCTGGCCGAAGCCGGTATAGCCCTTGGGTTCGAGCAGGCCGATGATCTTGCACGAGGTGCGGTTGACGCGGATGATCTCGCCCTCGGGATCGCCGGCGCCGAAGAATTGCTGGCGCACCGTCTCGCCTATCAGGCACACGCCGGTGCCGGAGCGTGTCTCCGAATCCGAGAATGGCCGTCCCGAAACCAGCTTCCAGTCGCGCGCGTCGAGATAGGCGCTGTCGGTGCCGGTGACGCCCGAGGTCAGGCTCTCGGTGCCGAAGATGACGCGAACCTGCTTTTGCGAGGCCGGCGAAATGGCGCGCGCGCCGGTCAGATGCGCGACAAGTGCGGCAACATCCTTGTCGGCCAGCGGCCGCACCGCCTGGTCGAGGCCTCCCGGCCCACCCATGCCCGCCGGGCGGCCGGAACGGACGACGAGCAGGTTGGAGCCGAGCTTGGCGATGTCGGATTTGACCTTGGCCGTGGTGCCCGAGCCGATGGTCAGCATGGCGATGACGGCGGCGACGCCGATGACGATGCCGAGCAGCGTCAGGAACGAGCGCAAGACATTGCGGCGGATGGAGCGCAGGGACAGGCGGACGGTTTCCCAGATCATTGGGCTACCTCGAGATCCTTCGAGTCGGAAGCGACGTGGCCGTCGAGGAAGCGAATAGTGCGTTCGGCATAATCAGCTACGTCGGCCTCGTGGGTGACCATGGCGATGGTCAGGCCAAGCTCGCGGTTCAGCCGCGTCAACAGCTCCATGATCTCATGCGTGCGGGCGGTGTCGAGATTGCCGGTCGGCTCGTCGGCGACAAGCAGCGTCGGCCGGGTCACGATGGCGCGTGCGATCGCCACGCGCTGCTGCTGGCCGCCGGAAAGTTCGGCCGGCGTGTGGTGCTCGCGGCCGACAAGGCCGACCTCGGCCAGGGCCTGCATGGCGAGGTCGCGGCGCTCGCGGGCCGGGGCGCCGCGATAGATCAGCGGCAGCTCGACATTCTCCGCCGCCGTGGTGCGCGGCAGCAGATTGTAGCCCTGGAAGACGAAGCCGATATAGAGATTGCGCAGAAGCGCGCGGCGGTTGCGGTCGAGCCGGCCGGCATCGATGCCCATGAAGGAATAGGTTCCGGCGGTCGGCGTGTCGAGGCAGCCGATGATGTTCATCGTCGTCGACTTGCCCGAACCGGACGGACCCATGATGGCGACGAATTCGCCACGCTGGATGGCAAGATCGACGCCGGCCAGCGCATGCACCTTGGCTTCGCCCTGGCCATAACTCTTCCAGACCGTGTCGAAGCCGATGAGGGTCGCGCCCGCGGCCACGGCGTCAGCTCCGCAGCTGCGAGGCGGTGATAACCTCTGCGCCTTCGTCGAGGCCGGACGTGATCTCGGTCAACTCGCCGTCGGTGGAGCCGATCTTGACGTTGACCGGATTTGGCCGGCCGTTTTCAAGCACGTAGAGCGTGCGCGAGCCGTCGGTGGGCGCCTTCGCCACGTCGCGCTGCCGGTTGGGGCGGCCCATGCGGCCGGTGAACAGGTCGCTGAGGCTCCAGCCGCGGGCCGCCTGCTGCGCCGGCCGGTAGCGGAAGGCGGTGGAGGGTACGGTGAGCACGCTTTTGGCTTGCCTGGTGACGACCGAAACCGTGGCGGTCATGCCCGGCCGCAGCAGCACCTCATTGTTGTCGACCTCGAGCCGCGCATTGTAGGTGACGACGCCGTCGGTGGTGACCGAGGCGTAGGAGATGTCGCGTATCTCGGCGTCGAACGGCCGCTCCGGAAAGGCATCGACGGTGAAGCGCGCATGCTGGCCTGATTTGACTGCGCCGATATCGGCTTCGTCGACCGCCGCCACCAGTTCCATGTTCCTCAAATCGGCGGCGATGATGAACAGCACCGGCGCCTGCAGCGAGGAGGCGACCGTCTGGCCGGGGTCGACCGAGCGCGTCAGCACGATGCCGTCGATCGGCGCATAGATGGTGCTCTTGGCAAGGTCGGTCTGCTGCGCCTTGAGGTCGGCCTCAGCGATTGCGAGATTGGCTTGCGCGCTGTCGAGGGCCGCCCTGGCGCGGTCGCGCGTGGCGGTTGCGGCTTCGAGCGACTGGTCGGTCGCCATGCCGCGTTTGGTGAGGGCTGCCGCGCGGGTCAGGGCGCTTTCGTTTTCCTGCAGTGTCACCTTGGCGGTCTCGACGGCTGCCGCAGCCGCCTTGGCGGAAGCCTCGGCGCGTTCGATCTGGACCTCGAGTTTCACCGTGTCGAGCGTCGCCAGCACGTCGCCCTTCTTGACCTGCTGGTTCTCCTCGGCCGAGACCGAGCGGATGATGCCCGACAGTTCGCTCGATATATCGACCTGGGTGAGCGGCTGCAGCGTGCCGGTCGCCGACACCGCGACGGTGAGATCGGCAATTGTGGCCGGCGTGGTGGTGTAGTCGATCTTGGCGGGAGCGCCGGCATACCATTGGTAGCCGGCGAGGCCGCCGGCAAAGGCGATCAGCGCCAGCAGCGCGTAAAGCCAGAAGCGGCGGCGGTTCTTGCGCACGCCATTCTGGTCGAGCCCCAGTGCCACCTCGATGGCGGAATCCGATTCCGTCTTTGGCAGATTGACAAGCTGGTCCACGCCGGACCCCTATGAAAGCGTAATATCCCTATATGTGCACAGATCAGGCTTGGTGGTTCGAATATCAAATCAAATTTCGGCCATGTTCGGATTGAGGCGGAAGGTTTTCCAAGATGCAGACGCGCAATTACTTGCTCTACGATGTGTTTACGACCGAACGGCTGGCCGGAAATCCGCTGGCTGTCGTGCTCGACAGCAAGGGGCTGGACACAGCGGCCATGCAGGCCATCGCCCGCGAGTTCAACCTCTCCGAATCGGTTTTCGTGCTGCCGCCGGACGATCCAAAACATCGCAACCGTATCCGCATCTTCACGCCTGACTATGAAATGCCGTTTGCCGGTCACCCGACCGTCGGCGCGGCGATTGCGCTGGCCGAACTGGCAGGCGAGGGCGACGCCGGAATCTTCGTGCTGGAGGAGAATATCGGCCCGGTGCGCTGCGCGGTGAGCAAGCACGATGGCGCCACCTTTGCCGAGTTCGACCTGGCCAAGTTGCCGGAGCCGTTGAAGCTGGAGGCCGACCCGCATGCGATTGGTGCTGCCCTTGGCCTGGCGCCGCACGAAATCGGCTTCGAGAATCACCTGGTATCGTTCTGGTCCGCCGGCGTGCCCTACGTCACCATTCCCGTCGCCAACCTGGAGGTGGCGGGCCGGATCAAGCTGGACAACCAGGCCTGGTCGGAACTGGCACCGCACAAGAGCGAATGGGCTTTTGCCAGCCCGTATGTCTATTGCCGCCAGACGGTGAACCATGACAGCGCTTTCCATGTCCGCATGATCGTGCCGGGCACGCCATCCTACGAAGACCCGGCAACGGGTTCTGCTGCAGCCGCCTTTGCCGGCGCCATCATGCATTTCGACGGGCCGACCGACGGCATTTCGCAGCTGTGGATCGAGCAGGGGCTGGAGATGGGCAGGCCGTCGCGCATCCGGCTCGAGCTCACTGTCGAGGCCGGAAAACTGGCCTCCGCGCGCATAGGCGGCCATGCGGTGAAGGTGGCGGAAGGCAAGCTGTTCGTTTGAGCATCTGCGGCACTTCGGCGTTTTGTCGGGAAATGATTCCGGCAGGGCTGGACAGGACCGGTATCGGCGGCTATATGCCCGCCAACACCGGTTTTGCCGGTCGAGTGGGTGCGTAGCTCAGTTGGTAGAGCAGCTGACTCTTAATCAGCGGGTCCACAGTTCAATCCTGTGCGCACCCACCAAATTCCTCAAGGAATTCAGTGGGATATTATTTCGGAGCCGAAACGTTCGGTTGTCCGAAAAGCCATTTGGGCACGTTTTCGGGCACGAAGCCGGCCAAGGTGTTCCGCCCGTTCGTCGCCGGTCGATACCGGCATAGTCAGGAATGCAGGTGAAGAACACCGGCCGCTGATCCCGGCCGGCCGATTTGCGTCGCAATCCCTAGATGCGCGTAGTGCTATTCTCACGGCTACCAAAATGTCGCGTCGGCGCCGGCCGATCGGCGCTTCGCTCTTGGTCTGATCCGCCGCCCACCTCAATGATTCCGACCAGTGCGCGAACAAACTGAACCATATCGTTTGCCGTGATGGCTGCCTCATCAGGACTTTGCCCAATGTGCTCGGCGGCTGCGCAACATGACAGGCGGATGAGATCGTAGTGTGTATCCCTTTCATCCTCGGGAAACGCCGCTATTTTAAGGGCTCGGCGATGAATCAACCGCAGCAATTGTTCGAGAGCTGCTCCGACGACACTCATGCGTTTGCTCCGCATTGGTCGAGCGTTTTCCGGCGCTCCAGGGCGCGCGTTGTAACGTCGATGAGGGAGGTGGTTTCCCGTCCCCGTGATGTGGAGGGTGCGTCACAGCCGTTAATATATCGTTTCTTTCTAATATAAGACGCATCGCAGAAGCCGCCCTGCAACCAGGCTGGGGCCGGGCGCCTCCTCAGAAATCGTTCGTGTAAGCATCATTGTAAAGCAGGCGCCGGCTCACAAAAAGGCCCAGAAGCCGTAGCCGCCGAGCCAATTCATTGGCGCGCTCATCATGGAAGCCAGCTGGCAGTAGCAGCTGGGACGATGGCGAAGCCGGTGAGGTTCGCCCTATGGCGATCTCGCTGGGGCAACCGATCTGAGCGACGCTTAATGTCAGCACCACCGAGTTTTGAGTTGCTGTTATGCGTTTTGAATCTCTGACCATTGGAGACAGGCGTTCCGAGCTTCATCGACTTGTGCGTCTTCGCTTTCGGATTATGCGGCGCCTTGATGAGGTCGACCGCTCGGCAGACCTTGTCCTGTCGGCTGCGGCCGAGTTGATCGAAGCTGTCAAAGTTGAGCAGGCCCAGATGGTCAGGGAAGCCTTGCCGGAAAGCTGGACTTTGGGGCTGTGACGCAGGAGCAAGAGCACCGACGTTGGTTCTTGGCACCTCTTTCCTCCGAAGCCCTCTTGCGGCGTTGGTGACGTTCTCGACGTTTCGCGATTTTGGCGGTCTAAAATCTCCTTTTCGGTAAAAAGTGTCGGTGACGGTCTCTTCTCTGTCTCGTGTAACCGTCTCCGTCTCCGTAGTAAGAGACTGTTCGCGAACTGTTCGACAACGGTTCCGAGTCATGATGCCGAACGCCTTGTCATGAAGTTCGTCCAGACGAGGCGCGAACCTCCCGCGTTCGAGTGGGTGCGTAGCTCAGTTGGTAGAGCAGCTGACTCTTAATCAGCGGGTCCACAGTTCAATCCTGTGCGCACCCACCAAAGATTTCAAAAGCTTAGGTGGAAAGACCCTGAGAACACAGGGAGAACGTGGGACGGTAAATCACCGTCCCACGTCCCACGTGGGATTTACGCGGTCACTGGCGGGCGGCCGAGTTTCTTGCTGGCCTTGTCCAGGCGCTCGATAGCAGGGCATTGAGGCGGAATCGTCATGCCGCACAGTTCTGAGAGGGCGGCCGACGGGATCAAGCCAGAGCTCTGTGATGACTGCTATCCGTCGCCTATCCTTGATAGCGGCAGTAATGGCCCCGTCTCTCTCGGCTTGTGATCGAGCATTTTTCCAATTTGTGGCAGAAAGGTTACATAGCTTGCTGGAGAACCGCGCTAAACTTGGATCATCTGTTTCTCTCCTAGGAACGGCCCGATGCGCACACTGAAATTTGCCTTTCTTGCTTCGCTTGCATTTGCCACCCCCGCATTGGCGGCCGATCTTTCCCCACTGCCGACTGAGCCTGCGGCTTATACCTGGACCGGTCTCTATGTGGGTGCGGAGGCTGGGTACGCTTGGGGAAATTCAACTTACGACGGAGCCGGGTCTCCGGCCGGCCCCCCCTTCATCAGCACCTCCGTCGATCCTAAAGGCGGCTTTGGCGGTGCATATGTTGGCTACAACTACCAGTTCAACGGCAACTATGTCATCGGCGTTGAAGCGGATGCCAATTTCGCCGACGTAAATGGGGACAATACGTTTTCTACTTTCCCCGGTGTCGTCGCAAGCGGTGAGTTAAAATGGTTCGGATCGGCGCGCCTGCGTGCTGGCTACGCATTCGATCGTTTCCTGCCATTTGTAACTGGCGGTCTTGCCATCGGTCATTACTCCGGCTCAGAAAATGGGTCGCTCGAGCACAGCGATAACATGGTTGGCTGGACGGCAGGCGCCGGACTTGAATATGCCATGACCGACAATTTGATTGCGCGCGTCGAATACCGCTATTCCGACTATGGCCGCAAATCGCAACCTGCGCCGTTCAACTTCCCGACAGAACAAGTCAGGCTTGATCTGACCACCAACGATGTTCGCGTTGGACTTGCCTACAAATTCTGATTCCGACCTGTCGCTCTTTAAAAGCCCCGCTTGCGCGGGGTTTTTTATTGCGCCCCTAGTCTAGGCGCGTCGTTGGGGGGCCTGCCTCGCCGTGTTTACTTCTCCGACACGCCGGCCTCTGCGAAACTTGCCATCCTCGCGTGACACTCCAGCGCAGAGCGCACTATGTTGACGGCGAGGCAGGCGCCGGAGCCTTCGCCGAGCCGCATGCCGAGATCGAGCAGCGGCGGCAGGCCGAGCGCTTCGAGCAGGCGGCGGTGGCCGGATTCGGCCGAAACGTGGGCGGCAATGGTGTGGGCGAGGCCGCTTGGGTGCAGCCGTGCTAGGGGCGCTGCGGCAGCGGTGCAGACGAAGCCGTCGAGCAGCACAGGCACATTGTTGCGGCGCGCGGCGAGTGTGGCGCCGAAGATGGCGGCGAGTTCGCGGCCGCCAAGGGCGGCGGCGATCTTCAGTGGATCGGACAGTGCGGCGGCATGGCGCTCGAGGCCGGCTTCTATTGCGGTGACCTTGCGCTTCAGCCCGGCATCGTCGACGCCGGTGCCTCTGCCCGTCCATTTTTCCGCGCCGCCGCCGAACAGAGCGGTTGAAATGGCGGCCGCCGGGGTGGTGTTGCCGATGCCCATCTCGCCGAAGCAGACGAGGTCGATATCGCCGGTCACAGCGTCGTAGCCGGCCGAGACGGCGGTAAGGAAGGTCTTTTCGTCCATCGCCAGGGTCTGCGTGAAGTCACCGGTCGGATGGTCGAGGTCGAGCGGGATGACGTCGAGTTCCGCACCCGCGATGCGGGCAAGCTGGTTGATGGCAGCACCGCCGCCGGCGAAATTCGCCACCATCTGCACGGTCACCTCAGACGGGAAGGCCGATACGCCCTGCGCGGTCACGCCATGGTTGCCAGCGAAGACGAAGACTTTTACGCGGTCCAGCTTTGGCATGTCGCGGCCCTGCCAGCGCGCCAGCCAGGCGGCGATGGTCTCCAGCCGGCCAAGGCTGCCTTGCGGCTTGGTCAGCGTGTCCTGGCGGCGGGCGACGGCATTGGCCGCGGCGTCGCTGCCTGTGGGCAAATCGAGGCAGGCTGCGCGCAGTTCATCGAGTGATTTGAAGGGCATGGGGGCAGGATCTCCGAGGATGATTCAGGAAAGGAAAACGGAAGCGACGAGCAGGACGGTGATCTCACCCAGTTGCTGCAGGGCACCGATCGTATCGCCGGTCTGGCCACCGATCTGGTTGAGGCAGAGCGCGCGAAAGGCGCTGAAGACGAGGGCAAGCAGGATGAGCGCGGCAAGTCCGCCGCCGAGGCCCAGAGCCAGCAGGGCGACGGCGCCGATGGCGGGGCCGAGTACTGCGGTTTGCAGGGAGATATCGCCGGCGCCGGCAGACAGGCCGTCATGGCGCGCCGGCGCCGCCAGATGCATGAACGCGCCCAGCAGGCCACGCGAAGCAGCATGGGCAGCGATCAGGGCGAAGAGAACGCTTGTCGGGTTGGCCAGCTGCGACAGCGCGCTCCAGCGGATGAGCAGCGACAGGCCAAGCGCCGAAGCGCCATAGGCGCCGATTCGGCTGTCACGCATGATCTCCAGTTTTTTATCGCGGGTCTTGCCGCCGCCAAAGCCGTCGGCGACATCCGACAGCCCGTCCTCGTGCAGGCAGCCAGTGGCGAGCAGCGTTGCGGCAAGGGCAAGGGCGGCCGCCGGACCTGCGGCAAGGCCGAGCTTTACACCGACGGCGTAGACAACGGCGCCAACCAGCGCCACGGCGAGGCCGGCGATGGGCGCGGCCCAGATCGCAGCGGCAAGGCTACGGCCGCGAAAGTCGAAGACCGGGAGCGGCAGCCGGGTGAAGAAGACGAGGCAGAGCGCGACGTCGTCGAGTGCCTGCCGAGGTGAGGGGACTGTGCTCATCCGCTCCTCGCGATGGCATGGAAGAAGGTGCCGCTGACATGGCCGCGCCGGTAGCCGGAAGCGCCGAGTGGATTGCCCTGGCCGTCGGCGAGGTCGGCCAGCGGCTCGTCATTGCCGGTGGCAGTCATCTGCGCATAGTGGAATTCATGGCCGCGGATCAGCGTGCCTTCCGCTCCCAGCGGGCAAGCGGCGCGCAGCCGCGCCTCGCGGTAGCCGAGGTTCATCTTGCGCTTGGCGAAGCTGGTGGAGTGGCCGAGCAGACCGAGCATTTTGTGCGTTTCGCCGGACGCATCCTCGAGTGCCTCGCCCAGCACCATGAAGCCGCCGCACTCGCCATGAACGGGTTTTGTCTCGGCAAACCTTGCCATGCCAGTGCGGAAATTGGTCGCCGCCGCGAGGCGGCCGGCGTGAAGCTCGGGATAGCCGCCGGGCAGCCAGCAGACATCGCAATCCTGCGCCGGCGCTTCGTCGGCGAGTGGGGAGAACGGCACGATCTCCGCGCCGGCCTGGCGCCAATGGGCGGCGACATGCGGATACAGGAAGGTGAAGGCGGCGTCTTCGGCCAGCGCGATGCGCTGGCCGGGCGGTGGCAAGGCGTCACCGAAACTGCCCGCTTCAGGCGCAAACGGCGCGGCCAGCGCCATGATGGCGTCGAGGTCGAGCGATTTTTCGACCATGTCGGCGAGCCGGTCGAGATGCGCCATCAGGTCGGCGTATTCGCCGGCCTGGACGAGGCCGAGATGGCGCTCCGGCAGATTGAGCGCGGGATCGCGCAATATGCTGCCGACGACTGGCAGGCCGAGCGCTTCGATGGCCTGGCTGCACAGCTTGCGGTGACGCTCGCTGCCGAGACGGTTGAGCACGACACCGGCCATGCGCACATCGGGATCGTACGTGGCAAACCCCTTGGCGACTGCCGCCGCCGTCGTCGACTGGCCGGAGACGTCGAGCACCAAAAGCACCGGCAGATGGTAGAGCCGCGCCAGGTCGGCTGCCGATCCGGTGCGGCCTTGCGCGGCCGGTATGCCGTCGAACAGGCCCATGGCGCTTTCGAGGAAGATGAAATCGGCATCCTCGGTGGCGTTCCCCGCCAGCGCATTGAGCAGGTCGGGCGACATTGCCCAGCTGTCGAGATTGACGCCGGAGAGGCCGGTCGCCGCGGTGTGAAAACCGGGGTCGATGTAGTCGGGACCGGATTTGGCGCCGCGCACCTTGATGCCGCGCCGGGCGAGCGCGCGCAAAATGCCGATGGTGACGCTGGTCTTGCCGGAGCCGGAGCGCGGCGCGCCGATGATGATGGCGCGGGTCATTGATCGCCCCCCAGTGCCGCGCGCATGGCGACGATGCCGCCAACGACAATCAATGCCGGCGAGGCGAGCCCGGCGACGGCGGCAGCCTCGGCGATAGTGGCGAGTGTCGCGACGACGGTGCGCTCCTGCGGCGTCGTCGCCGAAACGATGACCGCCGCCGGCGTCGACGGCGCTAGTCCTCCTTCCAGCAGCGATGCGGCGATGATCGGCAGATTGGCCATGCCCATATAGATGACCACAGGTTGGCCGGTGCGGGCGATGGCCGCCCAGTCGAGATCGTCATCGGTGCCGGCGGCGTGTCCGGTCGCCAGGATGACCGCCTTGTTGATGCCGCGCATGGTGGCCGGGATGCCGGTGGCGGCCAGCGCACTCAGGCCTGATGTCAGGCCGGGCAGCACCCGGAACGGGATGTTTTCGCGCGCCAGCGCCAGTGCTTCTTCGCCGCCACGGCCGAAAATATAGGGATCGCCGCCCTTCAGCCGGACGACACAGCGGCCTTCGCGCGCCAGCCGCACCAGCAGAGCCGTGATGTCGTCCTGCTTCATCGACGGCTTGCCGCCGCGTTTTCCCGCGAAGAACAACTCGGCATTCTCCGCAACGGCAACAACGTCAGGGGAAACCAGCGCGTCGTAGACCAGCGCATCGGCTTCGGCCAAAGCCGCCAACACCTCCAGCGTCAGGCAACCGGGGTCGCCGGGGCCGGCGCCGGCCAGCCAGACATGGCCGGGCTCGAGTCGGCGCGGCTTGAAGTTCAGCCGAGCAAGCGCCCGGTCGAGCGTGGCGTTTTCGCCCTTGTTCTTCTCGTTGCCGCTCACAGTCCGTCCCGTCCGCGAAAACGCCGCTGGTAGTGGGCGTCGTACAATGAACTCTCGCCAAAGCCTTCAGCCGCGAGTGAAGAGCCGACGAAGATGATTGCCGTGCGCTCCATCGGGTCGGCGGCGAGCTGCGCCTCGATGGTCGCCAGCGTGCCGGTCAGCACGCGTTCGTCCGGCCAGGAGGCGCGAAAGACAACCGCCACCGGGCAATCGCCGCCATAATGCGGTGTCAATTCGGCGACGACGCGGTCGATGGCGTGGATGGCGAGATGAATGGCGAGCGTAGCGCCGGTACGGCCGAAGCCGGCCAGCGTTTCGCCCGGCGGCATTTTCGAGGCGCGGCCGGATATTCGCGTCAGCACCAGGCTTTGCGCGACTTCGGGGATGGTC
This sequence comes from Mesorhizobium sp. 128a, assembly GCF_053848025.1. Classification (NCBI taxonomy): domain Bacteria; kingdom Pseudomonadati; phylum Pseudomonadota; class Alphaproteobacteria; order Hyphomicrobiales; family Phyllobacteriaceae; genus Mesorhizobium; species Mesorhizobium sp. 128a. The sequence continues at coordinate 24,831 of NZ_JBSPKY010000022.1, forward strand.
AGTTCGCGACGCAGCGCTGCGGCAGCGGCAGCGAAGGAGGGGACGCCAGGCGTCAGCGTGTAAGGGATGCCATGCTTTTCCAGCCGGCGGATCTGCTCGGCCACCGCGCTCCACACCGACAGGTCGCCGGAATGCAGGCGGGCGACATCGTGGCCGGCCTTGTGGGCTGCCACATACTCAGCCTCGATCTCGTCGAGCGACATCGGCGCGGTGTCGATCAGTTTCGTTCCCGGCGCGCAGTGCTGCAGCAATTCGGGCGCGACGATGGAGCCGGCATGCAGGCAGACCGGGCAGCTTGCTAGGAGTTTTGCGCCACGCAAGGTGATGAGATCGGCGGCGCCCGGACCGGCGCCGATGAAATGGACGGTCATGGCGCATCTCCGCTGATGGCGATGGCGCAGGTGACCGGGCCGAGCACCGTGCGGGGCCCGAGCAGTTTTGCACCGGCGCCGGCGACGGCAAGCGCTGATGCCTCGGAGACGGATGGCGTGCCGGCGCGTTCTTGCGAAACGTCGGAACGGCTGAGCACCGCCGACGAGGCGGACTGAAGGGCTGCGTCGTCGACGATGATGACCGGAAGATTGAGCGTGCGGCCGGCGGCGGCGATCGCTTCTTCACCCTTCTTGAGCGCGGCTGTGGCCAGTGCGGACAGCGCCGTCATCGTCAGCCCATGCGCTTCAACAGCGGTTTCGATCGCCGCCAGCACATCTTCGACGCTCACGCCCTTCCGGCTGCCGATGCCCGCGACCATCATGGTTTCATCCAGCTCCATTGGGTGACCGGCATGGCCGGCCGCCAGGCCTGCATCGAGCCGACAGGGGAAGCGCGGGAAATGGCGATGCGGGTGAGATCGCCGCCACGCTTTGTGTGCTGGGCCAGAAGCAGGGCCTCCATCTCCAGCGTAACGGCATTGGCGACGAGACGGCCGCCGGATGGCAGCGCCTTGATGGCGGCATTCAGCACGCCGATGTCACTCCCGCCACCGCCGATGAAGATAGCGTCCGGCGTCTCCAGCTTGTGAAGCGCCTTGGGTGCCGACCCTTCCACCACGACAAGACCGGGCACGCCGCAATGCGCGGCGTTGCGGGCGATGCGGACTGCACGGTCTTTGTCAGCCTCGATGGCGATGGCGCGCATCGAAGGGTGGGCCAGCATCCATTCGATGCCTATGGAGCCGGAACCGGCGCCGATGTCCCACAGCAACTCGCCACGCCGCGGTGCCAAAGCTGCAAGCGTCATGGCGCGGATATCGTGCTTGGTGATCTGGCCATCATGCTCGAACAGATGATCGGCGCGGCCAACGGCCAACGGCAGGATGCGCGCTTCCGGTGTCGATTCAAGTTCGAGCGCCAGCACGTTGAGCGGATTGATATCTCCAAGATCGAAAGCATCGGCACGAGCCGAGCGCTGCATCTCGTCTGGCCCGCCGAGCGCTTCCAGGACCGTCAGCCGCGAAGCGCCGAAATCGAGCTCAGTGAGCAGGCGCGCGATCGCCGCGGGCGCGTCGCCGTCCGATGTCAGCGCCAGGATGCGCGCATTGGGCTGCAGCAATGGCCGGATCAGGTCGAGCGGCCGGCCATGCAGCGAGACGGTCTCGATGTCCTGCAAGGGCCAGCCAAGCCGCGCCGCCGCCAGCGAAATGGCCGAGGGTGCAGGGATGACATGCATCTGCTCAGGCCTCACCTTGCGGGCCAGTGTGGCGCCGACGCCATGGAAGAACGGGTCGCCGGAGGCGAGCACGCAGACGCGCCGGCCGGCGAGCGCCAGCACGTCCGCCATGCCCGGATCGAAGGGAACCGGCCAGGAACGCGGCTCGTCCTTGGCAAGGGACGCGACCAGCCCTAGGTGCCGCTTGCCGCCGAAGATGATCTCGGCCTCTGCGATCAGCCGCTTGGCCTCGTCGCCGAGACCCGCTAAACCGTCCTCGCCGATGCCGACGATGGAGAGCCATCTGGCGCCGTGCGGACCGTTAGCAGGCATGATGACCCACCGCATTCTGATCCTCGGCGGAACCAGCGAAGCCCGGCAACTGGCGGGAAAGCTGGCCGCGCGGAGCGATCTGTCTATTACCCTGTCGCTGGCCGGCCGTACCGAAAGCCCGATGGCGCAAGGCGTGCCGGTGCGCAGCGGCGGATTTGGCGGCTCCGATGGGCTGGCCGCCTATCTCAGGCAGGCAGGCACCGACCTGCTGATCGACGCGACGCATCCCTATGCCGCGCAAATCTCCGCCAATGCGGCGCAAGCCGCGCGCATCGCCGGCGTGCCGATCCTGGCACTGCGACGCCCGGGCTGGGAGCCTGTCGCAAGCGATCGCTGGACGCCGGTCGACATGGTCGGCGATGCCGTTAAGGCGCTTGGGCGGGCGCCGCGCCGTGTCTTCCTGGCCCTTGGCCGGCAGGAGGTCGGCGCTTTCGAGGCGGCGCCGCAGCACCATTATCTCATTCGCAGTGTCGATCCGGTCGAACCGAAGCTGGCGGTGCCGGATGCGACTTACCTTTTGGCGCGCGGCCCGTTTCGCGAGGCGGATGAATGCGAACTGCTCGAGAGCCATCGCATCGATGTCGTCGTGTCCAAGAACAGCGGCGGCGAAGCGACCTACGGCAAGATTGCGGCGGCACGGGCGCTTGGCATCGAGGTGGTCATGATACGCAGGCCCGTCCTGCCGGGCGTGCCTTACGCCGAAACCGTCGATGAGCTCACCGCGCTGGTCGATCATGTTCTCGACCCTGTCGCGGAACGCGGCGTGTAGACCAGCGCCGGCTTGTCGCCACGCTTGATGATCCTGGTTTCCGGCGAGCCGATGATGATGCAGGTCGCCATGTCGGCTTTTTCGGCCTCGACCTCGGCCAGCAGAAACACCTCGATACGCTCGTCGTGCCGTCCGGCGGCGCGGCCGAAGATCACCGGCGTGGTGCCGGGCAGGATGGCGGTGAGGCACTCGAAGGCGCGGCCAAGCTGCCACGGTCGCGCCTTGCTGATCGGATTGTAGAGCGCAATGACGAAGCCGGCGCCGGCCGCTGCCAAAAGGCGCAGTTCGATCAGTTCCCAAGGTTTGAGATTGTCCGACAGCGAGATGGCGCAGAAATCATGGCCGAGCGGGGCGCCGATCCGGGCCGCAACCGCGAGCATGGCGGTGACGCCGGGCACGACGGCCACATCGACGGCGCGCCATTCGGCCGGACCGGCCTCGATGGCCTCGCAGACGGCAGCCGCCATGGCGAACACGCCGGGATCGCCGCCGGAGACGACGGCGACGTCATGGCCCTCGGCGGCCTTTGCCAGCGCGTCCCTGGAGCGGGCGAGTTCCTCACGATTGTCGGAAGCGACGCGGGTCTGGTCCGGGCGCAAGTCCAGCCGGTCGAGATAGGGTTTGTAGCCATAGAAGAACTTTGCCTCGGCGACGGCATTGCTGGCTTCCGGCGTGACCTGATCGGCATTGCCGGGCCCGAGGCCGATGACGGTCAGGCGGCCACTCATGGCTTAACTCCCATTCCCATAACGCCAGGCCGGCCGGACCAGCCGGCGACCAGAACGATGGCGAAATATGGCGCCTTGTCGTCAGGCTTGTCGGCGAGCTTCATCGAGACGCTGCCGGCCATGGTGCCGCGCTCGACATAGACGGCGCGGGCGAGCTTGCCGGTCGCCTCCAGCGCGCGCCTGATCTTGGGCAGGTTGCGGCCGACCTTCATGATGACGGCGGCGTCGGTATCGGCGAGACGGCGAGTCAGCTCGAACTCGCTCATCGTGCCCGGCAAGACCGTCAGCACATCGTCGCCCTGAACGATCGGCACACCGGTCTGCGACCAGCAGCCGGACATTGCGGTGACGCCGGGGACGACTTCGGTCGGAAAGCGGTGCGCGAGGCGCACATGCAGATGCATGTAGGAGCCGTAGAACAGCGGGTCGCCTTCCGACAGCACGGCCACCATCCGGCCGGCTTCGAGGTGTTCCGCCACTTGTTCAGCCGACTGCTCGTAGAAATCGGTGATCTGCGAGCGGTAGTCGTCGTGATCCTTGTCGATCTCGGTGGTGACGGGATAGAGCAGCGGCAGTTCCAGCATGTCCGCCCGAAAGCGCGCCTCGACGATGGCGCGGGCGTTGCTGTTGTTGCCGCGCTTGGCGAAATACGCCACGACATCGGCCTCGGCCAGGACGCGGGCGGCCTTCAGCGTCAACAGTTCGGGGTCGCCGGGACCGGTGCCGACGCCGACGAGGCGGCCTTTGGCCGACCCTTCTTGGACAAGCGCGTTCACAGGCCGGGCCTCGCCAGCGAATTGAGCGCGGCGGCGGTCATGGCGCTGCCGCCAAGCCTGCCACGCACGATGGCATAAGGCACGCCGTAGGAATTCTCAGCCAGCGCATCCTTGGATTCGGCCGCACCGACGAAGCCGACCGGCATGCCGATGATGGCTGCCGGCTTCGGCGCACCGTCGCGCAGTTTTTCGAGGAGATAGAAGAGTGCGGTTGGAGCGTTGCCTATGGCCACGATCGAACCGGCCATGCGCTCGCCCCAGAGGTCGATCGCGGCGGCCGAGCGGGTGTTGCCGATCTTCCTGGCGATGTCGTGCGTGCGTGCGTCGCGCAGCGTGCAGATCACCTCATTGCCGGCCGGCAGCCGGGCGCGGGTAACGCCGTGGGAAACCATTTCCGCGTCGCAGAAGATCGGCGCGCCGGCTGAAAGCGCGGTGCGGGCGGCGGCGACGAAATCGCTGGAGAAGACGAAATGGCTGGCGGCTTCGACCTGGCCGCAGGCATGGATCATGCGGATGGCGACATCGGCTTCGGCGTCCGAAAAGCGCGACAGGTCGGCTTCGGCGCGGATAATTGCGAAGGAGCGCTCGTAGATCGCGTTGCCGTCATGGATGTAGTCGTAGGCGGCCATGCTCATTTCCGTTTTTTAGTTTGGGCCTGTCGGTAAGTTTCGGCGATTGCCGCCGGCCCGAGCCTTGACAGGCAGGCGGCGGCGGTTTCGCCTTGATATCGTGCGCTGCGGACCATTGCGGCGATGCGACCGATGCCGCGCGCGGCGTCATAGCCCGGCCTGTAGCCCGCAGGAAGGGCCTTTGCCGTCGCGTTCACGACAAGTCCGGCTCCGTTTTCGCCGCCGACCAATGTTAGCGCCGCCTGACCGGGATGCGCGCAGCCCTTGGCGCAACCGGAAATGTGCAAGGTGAAGTCGAGGATGTCGGCGTTTTGCGCGGCGATCGTCTCGGCGATGTCGCGGGTGGCGATGTGGCCCGAGGCGCAGGCAGGGGTGCCGGGACAAGCGGCAATGCGGATGCGCGGATCGGCGGGGGAGGTGACGAAGCCGAGGGATTTTGCTTTGGCTTCGAGGAGGTGGTTGGCGGCGGCTGGCTGGCCGAGGAAGAGGAGAGCACGACTCGGGGCGAGGCGGATTCCTGATGTGCCGAGGGTGAGGGCCTGTTGGGCAAGCGCGATGAGCTTGTCGGCCGGCATGCTGCCGTAGGGGAGGCCGATGCCGAGGGCGGTGGTGTTGCGGGCGAGATCAAAGGTTCCGATAGGGGATCGCGTAAGCACAGGACGGTGCTCTACGGCGCCCCCCTCTGTCCTGCCGGACATCTCCCCCACAAGGGGGGAGATTGGCAGTTTCGCTGGCGGCTCTTCACTTTCGAAGTTGAAGATTGGCGAAACCGCCGGCGACAGCTCAATCTCCCCCCTTGTGGGGGAGATGTCCGGCAGGACAGAGGGGGGCGCGACAGAGTGCCAACCCGCGAGCGAGGCCAATTGCCTCTCTGACAAATCCCTCGCATGGGCTTCACGCCCTTTCTCGGCAATCATTCTCAGCGCGGCAACAGCGATATCGCGCGCCGCACTTTCGTCGGCAAGGACGAGTGGTCTTGCACTGTGCCCATCGCCCGCGACAGACACTTGCCACTGAATTCCAGCATCCGCGCGAACCGCACTCAGCCTGACATCCGCGATCACCGCATCCAGCGTCAACTGCGCGCCGCCGTCGACAACCACCGAAACCTTCGGCCCCAGCCGTGCCGTTAGCCCGGCTTCCTCAACCGCCATCCTGATCCGCTCGGCCAGAGCCCGCGGATCGGCGATCTCATGCGGATCGATGCCCGCCAGCGGCCCGGTCTCGACCGGCACGCCAGCGCGCACCGTGATCCCCAGCGCGTCGACCTCCGCCGCCAGCAGCGCCGCACTTTCCGCCGTGAGCCCGCGTATCTGCAAACTGCCGCGCGCGGTGACTTCCATGATGCCGTTGCCGTGCCGCAGAGCGGCTTCGCAGAGTCCGATCAACGATTTGGGGGAAAGTCCTCCAGTAACCGGGTTGAGCCGCACCAGCAGGCCGTCACCGGTTTGCATCGGCGCCGACAAAGCCGGGCAGGCGCCGCGCCTTGAGAAGGCGTTCATGCGGCGACCCCGAGCGCCTCGGCCTCAGCGATCAGCGCGGCGAGATCGTCGTCGATGGAATTGCGCAAGGGGTGCCAGAGGCCGCGCCGGCGCGCCGACAGGAAGCGCTCGGCGATCACCTTCGCGGCGGCGGGGTTTTCGCGCAAGATGAAGGCGCGCACCAGGGGATCGCCGACATAGGCGTCGTGCACCGCCTCGATCAGCGCGCCGGAAATGGCGTGCGTGGTCTCGGCAAAGCCGATGAGACGGTCGACGGTCTCGGCGAATTCGGAGGCGCCGCGCGGGCCGTGCCGCATCTGGCCAGCGATGAAACGGGCGTTCACGGCACGCGCCCGCACCACCCGCGACACGGCTTCGCCGACCGAACGCGGCTTTGGCTTTTGCGGATCCGTGGTGTCGAGGACAATGACGTCGGCGTTTCGGCCGAGGGCCGCCAAGGCGGCCGAAAAGCCGCCGATGAAGGCGACATCGGCGGAGCCCTCCAGAATGTCGCGGCCGGGATCGTCGCCGGTGTGGACGAGAAGATCGGCCTCGGCGATGCGGGTCTCGAAGGCGCCGGGGGAGGCGATGCCTTCGCCGTCGGCGCCGCCATAGGCATGCGATGTGGTATCGAGATAGGCGCGGCCGATTTCTTCGCGCGCGCCCCAGTCGCCGCTGGACAGAAGATCCTCGACGCCGGCGCCGTATGTGCCGGGCGAGGTGCCGAAAATGCGCGGACTGATCCTGCCGTCAGCGCGTGTCCTGGCGGCAAGCGGGTTTTCCAAATCGTCCTCATCGCGGGCGGCGACAGCGTTGGCGGCGGCATCGATCAGCGCGATCTGGGTCGGGAACATGTCGCGGAACAGGCCCGATATGCGCCAGGTGACATCGACGCGCGGGCGGCCGAGCGTCGCCGGCGGCAGCACCTCGATGCCGGTGATGCGGCCGGTGGCAGAATCCCATTGCGGCCGGCAGCCCATCAGCGCCAGCCCTTGCGCGATCTCCTCACCGCCGGTGCGCAGCGAGGCCGAACCCCAGAGATCGATGACCAGCGAGCGCGGCCAGTCGCCATGCGATTGCAGGTAGCCGCGCACGACTTCCTCTGCCGCTGCCTTGCCGAGTTCGCAGGCGGTCGGTGTCGGCATGGTGCGCGGGTCGGAGGTGAATAGATTGCGGCCGGTGGGCAGCACGTCGGAGCGGCCTCGCGCGGGGGCGCCGGCCGGGCCTGCCTTGATGTGGCGGCCGTCGAGCGCCGCCAGCAGCGCTGCCTTCTCGGCTTGCGCGCTTTGGCGGCGCATGGCGTCGGGTTCGTCGCCGGGCGCGCGACCGTAAATGTGCAGCCCGTCCTTGATGGCGAAATCCTTGAGGTCGCAGAGCCAGGCATCGATGCGGCGCAGCGCCTCGTCCGGCGCATCGGTTCTGGCGACGCCGGCTTCGGAGGCGAGGCCGGTTTTTTGGGCGGTGTCGACGATCAGTTTCGCCAGACGATCGCGGCGGCGACGGTCGAGGCCGTCGGCCTGGGCGTATTCGTCGACCAGCCGTTCCAGTCTGTGCTGCTCCTCGTCGAGGCCAGCACCGGCCAGCGGTGGCGGCAAATGGCCAAGCGTGACAGCGGCGATGCGCCGCTTCGCCTGTGCGGCCTCGCCCGGGTTGGAGACGATGAAGGGATAGATGACGGGCAGGGGACCAGTGACGATCTCGGGAAAGCAGTTTTCCGAGAGCGCCACGGTCTTGCCGGGCAGCCATTCCAGTGTGCCATGGGCGCCGACATGGATGAGGGCGTGGATGCCGAGCGATTTGCGCAGCCACAGACCGAAGGCGACGAGGTCGTGGCGCGGCGGCAGCGTCGGGTCATGGTAATCGGCGCGGCGGTCGGCGGAACGGCCGCGGTCGGGGACCAGAGCCACGGTGATGTTGCCGAAGGTCGCGGCGCGGAAGGGGAAATGTGGGGTGCTCGCCGATGATTGGCGTTCCTTCACACCCCCCTCTGTCCTGCCGGACATCTCCCCCGCAAGGGGGGAGATCAATTCGGCTTCTGGGATTTCGCCAATCGCCAACGATGGTGTTGCGCGGTTGGCGGAACCGCTGATCTCCCCCCTTGCGGGGGAGATGTCCGGCAGGACAGAGGGGGGTGCCTCGCGCAAACTTATCTCTTCTGCCTTTCCCCACGCCGCCTCTACCGCAGCAATAGCTTTAACCGGCAGACCCTTCGAGAAGTGGCGATACTTCTCCACCTCCAGCCCGTCGCCGCTCCGCTCCAGCAGATCCAGCAGCCCTCGCGGCGTTTGCGGAATCCCTTCAACCGCATAGCCCTGCGCCTTCAGGTCATGCAGCATCGCCAGCACGCTGGACGGCACATCCAGGCCCACGGCATAGCCGGTGCGGCCGGGCGCACTCGGATAATCCGGAATCAGGATCGCCAGCTTGCGCTCGGCGAGAGCTGTCTCCTGCAACCGGATGAAGGCCGCTACCCTGTCCGCGACCTGCTCCACACGATCCGGCTCCGGCCGGTTGGCGAAGGCGCGGTGGCCGAGTGCGGGATCGGTCTCGCTCTCGCCCTTGAAGGAAATCGCGCCGGCGAGGATGCGGCCGTCGAGTTCGGGCAGCACGACATGCATGGCGAGGTCGGCGGGCGCCAGGCCGCGCTGGTTCCTGTCCCAGACGTCGCGGCGTGTGGTGGCGACGATGACCTGGAAGACCGGCACGCCGGCGCGGTCGAACAGGGTTTCGACGCCTGGCTCGGCGCCGGAGGCGAAAGCGGTCGCGGTGATGATGGCGGTGGGGTTCAGGGCGGCCAGGGCAGGTTCGACGAAGGCCAGAGAGGTTGCGTCTTTCAGGCTGGAGACGAAGATCGGGACCGGGGCGAGGCCTCGCAGGCGGAGCGCTTCGACCAGCGCGTCGATCGGCGCGACATCGGCGGCGAGCAGCATCGAGCGGTAGAAGAGGATGGGGATGACCTTTCCCTCCCCCTCGAGGGGAGGGTGGCCCGAAGGGCCGGGTGGGGTCGGGGCGACTGGGTTCGACGCTTCTTGAAATCGCGGCGCCTTAGAAAGTCGGCGCACTTCACCGGCGACCCCACCCCCGGCCTGCGGCCGGACCCTCCCCTCGAGGGGGAGGGGGACGACGCCGCGGCCCGGCTCATAATAACCAGCCTTAGGCACAGCCACCGGCTCAGCCGCTGCCGCATCCGTTCCAGCCAATCCCGCCAGCCTATGCACCAGCGCGCTCATATTTGCCGGACCGCCCTCGCGGAAATAGCCGAGCAAGGCGTCCAGTTCCGCGCGCGGCAGCGTCGAGGCTTCGATCAGCCTGAGATCCTCGTCATGGCTTTCGCCAGGCAGCAGCGCCAGGTTTATGCCCCGCTCACGAGCAGTCGCGGCAAGCTGGTCGCAGCCATAGCGCCACCAGTCGTAGCCGCCGAGGATGCGCACCAAGATCACCTTGGCGTGGCGGGCGACACTGTCGACCCAGAGGTCGACGGACATGGGGTGTCGCAGGTCGCGGAGCGCCGCCAGCCGCATCGAGGGCAGGCGGGCGGTATCGGCCTTCCATGCCGCCGCGAGGCCGGCGAGGTCGCTATCGGTGAAGGACAGCGCCACGATATCCGCCGGCGTCTGCCTGAGATCAACTGGCTCGGCGAGATCGTCGAGCGAGGCGGATGTGGTCGTGAGTATATGCATCGCTGCCCGTGTTTTCGCGTCAGCCGGCCAGTATAGCCTCGATCGCCGGGCGGTTCAGCCCCTTCAGCCCGATGACGACGAGGCGCGAGCGGCGGTCGTCCTCGGCGGTCCAGGCGCGGTCATAGTAATGATTGACGCGCGGGCCGACGGCCTGCAGCAAAAGCCGCATCGGCTTGCCGCCGACATCGACGAAACCTTTGACGCGCAACACATTCTCTTCCTCGGCAACGGTGGCGACACGCTTTGCCAGGTCATCCGGATTGGCGATCGAGGGAATGTCGACAATGAAGGTGTCGAAATCGTCATGCTCGTGGTCGAAGGCGCCGTCATGATGCGACTTGCGGTTCTCGATGTCGTCCTCGACGGCGAGGCCGAGGCCGAGCAGCACCGAGGGGTCGACCTTGCCATGCGCGGTCGGCACGATTTTTACGGCCCGGGCGGAGTGCTCATTGATGATGGCGTTGGCGCGGGTCGAACCGGCGGCGTCCATCAAATCGCTCTTCGACAGGATGATCAGGTCGGCGCAGGCGATCTGGTCCTCGAAGACTTCCTCGACCGGATCGTCGTGATCGAGCGTTTCGTCAGCCACGCGTTGCGCCTGAAGCGCGTCCATGTCGTTGGCGACGCGGCCTTCGGCCAGCGCCGGGCCGTCGACCACGGCGATAACGCCGTCGACCGTCACCCGGCTCTTCACGCTGGGCCACTGGAACGCCTGGACCAGCGGCTTGGGCAGAGCCAGGCCCGATGTCTCGATCAGGATGTGGTCGACCTTCGGGGTCAGCGCCAGGATCTGATCGAGCGCCGGCACGAAATCGTCGGCAACGGTGCAACAGATGCAGCCATTGGCCAGTTCGACGATGTTTTCCTCGGGGCAGGTGTCGATGCCGCAGCCTTTCAGGATCTCGCCGTCGATGCCGATGTCGCCGAACTCGTTGACGATGATGGCAATGCGCTTGCCCCCCGCGTTTTCGAGGAGATGGCGGACCAGCGTCGTCTTGCCGGCGCCGAGGAAGCCGGTGACGACAGTGCAGGGAACACGGGAAACGGAAGCGGTCATGGTCAGTCCTTCAGCACGTCGAGGGGCGGGATGCGGGCAACGAGGCCGCGCTTGAGGCTATCGGGCCGGCCGCGCCAGGGCATGAGGCCGTCGGTCGAGGTGGCGAAAAGCTTTGCGCCGGTGACGAGATCGGCGCCGCTGGTCGCGGTCAGATCGCCGAAGACATAGCTCCAGCAGCCATCGCGCAGGATCGCGGCGCTGAGCCGGCGCTTGCAATTGCCGAGGCATTCGACGGTGCGGACGCGGATGTCGTCATCGGATGCGGCGCGGCGCGTGTCGCCGGCCAGCAGTTCGCCGGCGCGGGGATGGGCGTCGGAACCGGTCTCGTCGCGGCAGGAGGCGCAGACGACGACGGTGACGCCCGACAAGGCATCGCTATCGGCGGGCGAAAAATCCGCTGTGCCAGCCGAAAATCTGCTGTTCTGGTCCAAAAACCGGGCTCCTTGCCCGGAAACCCGCCGGGCGATCGGATACTTTGTCTCAGACGGCAGGTCTCCTGGCTCGCGAGTCGTCGCCTTGGTTAGCCGCCTTCCCGGTGTTACCCAGTGGCATTCGGCCTTGGCTCTTCGCTTACAGTTGCGGGGACAGCCGCGGATTTGAGATTTTCACCTCGCACCGCATTCCCTCTTAGCCCCTGCCGTTGCGGGCAAGGGACCGTCTGGAGCGGATTTAGGCTTTTGCGGGCAGCGGTGTCAACGCACGGCTACGACACGGCGATGTCGGCTAAAGGCTGCCCAAGATCGCCGGCCGGCGTGATTTGCATGCTTTCCAGTTCAAGCCAGCCTTGCATCTGCTTCAATTCCTCGAAGAGTTGGGCGACGGTGTCAGGCGGCGCGCCGGGTTCGGCATAGGCGGCGTGGACGCGAAGCACGCTGGCGGGCCGATCGGCCTTGAGGTCGACGCGCGCCACGATCCGGTCGCCCAGCAGGAAGGGCAGGACGTAGTAGCCGTATTGCCGCTTGTCGGCCGGGGTGTAGATCTCGATGCGGTAGTGGAAATCGAAGAGGCGCTCGCTGCGCGAGCGCTCGAAGACGACCGGATCGAACGGAGCCAGCAGGGCGCGGGCCTCGATTTTTCGGGGGATGCGGGCGTCCCGGTGGAAGTAAGCCGGCTTGTCCCAGCCTTCGACGCGCATCGGCAGCAGTTCGCCTAACTCGACCAGTTCCTCCAGCCGGCCCTTCATGTCGGCCGGCGACAGGCGGAAATAGTCGCGCAGGTCGCCGGAGGTCGCGATGCCGTGGGCGCGGGCGGAAATGCGCAGCAATTCGCGGTGTGCGTCCTCCGCTGTCGGCACGGGCATATCGAGGATCGCCTGCGGCAGGACGCGCTCGGGCAGGTCGTAGAAGCGCTCGAAGCCGCGACGGTGGGCGGTGGTGATGCGCCCGGCCCAGAACAGCCATTCAAAGGCGTGCTTGGCGTGGCTCCAGCCCCACCAGCCGCCAGAGCCCTTCTGGCCTTCGAGCGCGGAAGCAGCGATCGGGCCGCGCTCGGCGACCGCGCGGTAGATCTCCTCGATATAGGAGGCATGTTCGCGGCCCCATTTGGCCAGCCCCAGATACATTTCGTCGCCGCTCTCGGCGCGCTGCATGCGCCAGCGCATCAAAGGCCAGGTCTCGACCGGCAGGAACGAGGCCTCGTGCGCCCAGTATTCGAACACGGTGCGCTTGCGGGTGACGGCGGCATTGTCGAGCAAGGCAAGCGGGTAGGGGCCAAGGCGGGAGTAGAGCGGCATGTAGTGGGCGCGCACCACGGCGCTGACGGAATCGATCTGCAAGAGGCCGGTGCGCGAGAGCACGCGGGCGAGGTGGCGGCGGTCCGGTGTGCCGCCTGGGCGCGGGTCGGTAAAACCCTGCGCGCCAAGGGCGATCCGCCTGGCCATGGCGAGCGATATTTTGTCCTTCATCAAGATACCTTTGCCCCTGGTCCTGTTGCCGTATTTTTAGCCGGTGATTCCGGCCATGCTAGCAGGCTTGTGGCGGGAGACATGTCAGGAGACAAAAGTGGAGTAAAAAGTGAAGGAAATCAAACAAGAGCGGATCGGACCAGTTTTTCCCGACCTGCCGTCCAGCACTGCGTTTTGAACAAGGTTTGACTTGCTTCGCCGAAAGCCCTGCGCTAACCCTCGCCGCGTTGCAGCATAGGCACCTAAAACGGTTCAGCGGTTAAACTGTCACGCTTCCGCATTAGGGTTGGTTGCTGTAATCAACGTGGATTGGCCGCCAAGGGAAGCCGCAGCATGAACGCACTGCTCAGTTCGTACCTGCCCATCGTCCTCTTCATCGCCGTGGCGGCGGTCATTGGCCTGGTGCTTATCATAGCGCCGTTCCTGGTGGCCTACCGCAGTCCCGACCCGGAAAAGCTTTCCGCCTATGAGTGCGGCTTCAACTCGTTCGACGATGCCCGCATGAAGTTCGACATCCGCTTCTACCTGGTGTCGATCCTGTTCATCATCTTCGACCTGGAAGTGGCCTTCCTGTTTCCGTGGGCGGTGTCGTTCTCGAAGATCGGCATGCTCGGTTTCTGGTCGATGATGGTGTTTTTGGCGGTGCTGACCATCGGCTTTGCCTATGAATGGAAAAAAGGAGCGCTGGAATGGGATTGAACGACAGTTCCGGTACGCTCGTTGCGCCGAAGCCCAAAGGCCTGATCGACCCCAATACCGGTCGCCCGGTCGGTTCTGACGATCCGTTCTTCCTCGAGATCAACAATGAACTCGCCGACAAGGGCTTTCTGGTCACCTCGACCGAGGCGCTGATCACCTGGGCGCGCAGCGGTTCGCTGATGTTCATGACCTTCGGTCTGGCCTGCTGCGCCGTCGAGATGATCCACACGTCGATGCCGCGCTACGATTCGGAGCGGTTCGGTGTTGCGCCGCGCGCGTCTCCGCGCCAGTCCGACATCATGATCGTCGCCGGCACGCTGACCAACAAGATGGCCCCTGCGCTGCGCAAGGTCTACGACCAGATGCCGGAGCCGCGCTACGTCATCTCGATGGGCTCCTGCGCCAATGGCGGCGGCTATTACCACTATTCCTATTCGGTGGTGCGCGGCTGCGACCGCGTCGTGCCGGTCGACATCTATGTCCCCGGCTGCCCGCCGAGCGCCGAAGCGCTGCTCTACGGCATTCTTCTGCTGCAGAAGAAGATCCGCCGCACCGGCACGATCGAACGGTAAATCCATGGCCGCATCCCTTAGTGAACTGTCGACCTATCTCGGCGAAAAGCTGCCGCATCGCGTCCATGACGCGGTGCCGGCCTATGGCGAACTGACGATCTCGGTCGAGCCCGGCGACCTGATCGACGTGGCGACCTTCCTGCGCGACGATGCGGGCTGTCAGTTCATCTCGATCATCGATGTCTGCGGCGCCGACTACCCGTCGCGCGCCAAGCGCTTCGACGTCGTCTATCATCTGTTGTCGCCGAAGCAGAATTTGCGCATCCGCATCAAGGTCCAGGCCGACGAAGCGACGCTGGTGCCGTCGCTGACATCAGTTTATCCCGGCGCCGACTGGTTCGAGCGCGAGACCTACGATCTCTACGGGGTGCTGTTCTCGGGCCATCCGGATCTGCGCCGCATCCTCACCGACTACGGTTTCGAGGGTCATCCGCTGCGCAAGGATTTTCCGCTGACCGGGTTTGTCGAAGTGCGCTACGACGACGAAGCCAAGCGCGTGATCTATGAGCCTGTCGAGCTGAAGCAGGAATTCCGCAATTTCGATTTTCTTTCCCCGTGGGAAGGCACCGACTACGTGCTGCCCGGGGACGAAAAAGCCAAGACGAATTGAGGCGCCAGAATGGCCGAAACCTCCGTCCGCAATTTTAACATCAACTTCGGACCTCAACACCCTGCGGCGCATGGTGTTTTGAGGTTGGTTCTTGAGTTGGACGGCGAAGTGGTCGACCGCGTAGATCCGCATATCGGCTTGCTCCACCGCGGCACCGAAAAGCTGATCGAGCACAAGACCTATCTGCAGGCGGTGCCCTATCTCGACCGGCTCGATTATTGCGCGCCGATGAACCAGGAGCATGCCTTCGCGCTTGCCGCCGAGCGGCTGCTCGGCATCGAGGTGCCGAAGCGCGGCCAGCTGATCCGCGTGCTCTATTGCGAGATCGGCCGCATCATGTCGCACATCCTCAATGTGACGACGCAGGCGCTCGATATCGGCGCGCTGACGCCGCCGCTGTGGGGCTTCGTCGAACGCGAAAAGCTGATGGTGTTCTATGAGCGGGCCTCGGGTTCGCGCATGCATGCGGCCTATTTCCGTCCGGGCGGCGTCCACCAGGACCTGCCGGCGAAACTGGTCGAGGACATCGGCAAGTGGATCGATCCGTTCCTGAAGTCGCTTGACGATCTCGACAAGCTGCTCACCGGCAACCGCATCTTCAAGCAGCGCAATGTCGATATTGGCACGGTGTCGCTGGCCGATGCCTGGGCCTGGGGTTTTTCGGGCGTCATGGTGCGCGGTTCGGGCGCTGCCTGGGACCTGCGCAAGTCGCAGCCCTATGAGTGCTATTCCGAGATGGATTTCGACATCCCGATCGGTAAGAACGGTGACTGCTACGATCGTTACCTCGTGCGCATGGAAGAAATGCGCCAGTCGGCCAAGATCATGCGTCAGTGCGTCGACCTTCTGCTCGGCAAGGAAAGCACCGGCCCGGTATCGAACCTCGACGGCAAGGTGGTGCCACCCAAGCGCCAGGCCATGAAGCGCTCGATGGAAGCGCTGATCCACCACTTCAAGCTCTACACCGAGGGTTATCGCGTGCCGGCCGGGGAGGTCTATGCGGCGGTCGAGGCGCCGAAGGGCGAGTTCGGCGTCTATCTCGTCTCCGACGGCACCAACAAGCCCTATCGCTGCAAGCTGCGCGCCCCCGGTTTCGCGCATCTGCAAGCCATGGATTTCCTCTGCCGCGGTCACATGCTGGCCGACGTCACCGCCGTTCTCGGCTCCCTCGACATCGTGTTTGGTGAGGTCGATCGCTAAATGTCAGTCCGCCGTCTCGCAGAAGCCAGCGTCCAGCCAGCGTCCTTCGCCTTCAACCGGGCGAATGCGGCGGTGGCCAAGCAATGGATCAAGAAATATCCGAAGGGCCGCGAGCAGTCGGCGATCATTCCTTTGCTGATGATCGCACAGGAGCAGGAAGGCTGGGTCACCAAGGCGGCGATCGAGACCATCTCGGATATGCTCGGCATGCCGCGCATCCGCGGGCTCGAGGTCGCGACCTTCTACACGCAATACCAGCTCAACCCGGTCGGAACTCGTGCCCATATCCAGGTCTGCGGCACCACGCCCTGCATGCTGCGCGGGTCGGAAGCGCTGATGGATGTGTGCCGTTCGAAAATCCACCACGACCAGTTCCACACCAACGACAAGGGCACGCTGTCGTGGGAGGAGGTCGAATGCCTTGGCGCCTGCGTCAACGCACCGATGGTCATGGTCTTCAAGGACACGTTCGAGGATTTGACCCCCGAGCGGCTGGCCGAAATCATCGATCTCTACGATGCCGGCAAGGGTGCCACGGTCCCCACGGGACCGCAGAACGGTCGAACCGGCTCCGAGCCGGCGCCTGGCCTGACGACGCTGAAGAGCGAAAAGGCGATCCTCAAGGCGACGCGCGACAAGGAAGCCAAGGCGGCGACCAAGGCTGCCAAAGCGGCGCCAGCCGCAGTTGCGCCGGCCGCTACGGTTTCGCAGGCGCCGGCCGCAGCGCCGGTTGCGCCGTCCAAGGCCGGCAAGCCAAAGACCGATGCTCCAGAGACCAGCCCGGCTCTGAAGTCGCCATCGCCGGTCAAGGTCGCGCCCGAGGTGGAAAAAGCAGCGAGCGTTGCCGCACCGCTGCATTCGGCTGCCAATGCCAATCTGGCTGCGCCGGAAGTCGAGGAGGTCTCGAAACAGCGTAGCGGCCCCAGGAACAAAGCCGAGCCGGCGGCTGCCTTCAAGGCGCCGGAAGTCAAGATACCAGCCGCCAAGCCGGCAAAACCGTCGCTGGAAGACAAGAACCGCCCGGCCGGCATCGTCAGGCCGGCCGCCGTCGACGACCTCAAGCTGATCTCGGGCGTCGGCCCGAAGATCGAGGGCGTCCTGCATACGCTGGGCATCTTCACCTTCGCGCAGGTCGCCTCCTGGAAGAAGGCCGAGCGCGACTGGGTGGACGGCTATCTCGCCTTCCAGGGCCGTATCGACCGCGACGACTGGGTCGGCCAGGCCAAGGCGCTCGCCAAGGGCGGCGTCGCCGAATACATCCGCGTCTTCGGCAAGAAGCCGGTCTGAGGGACGAACAATGCTTCAGGATAAAGACCGCATCTTCAACAACATCTACGGCCTCTTCGACAAGTCGCTGGCCGGCGCCATGGCGCGTGGCGCCTGGGACAACACGCCCGGCATCATCGCCAAGGGGCGCGAATGGATCGTCAACGAGATGAAGGCGTCCGGCCTGCGCGGCCGTGGCGGCGCCGGCTTCCCGACCGGGCTGAAATGGTCGTTCATGCCCAAGCAGAGCGACGGAAGGCCGAGCTATCTCGTTGTCAACGCTGACGAATCCGAGCCAGGCACGTGCAAGGACCGCGACATTCTGCGCAACGATCCGCACACGCTGGTCGAGGGCTCGTTCATCGCCGGTTTCGCCATGGGCGCGGTCGCCGCCTACATTTATGTGCGCGGCGAGTTCGTCCGCGAGCGCGAGGCGCTGCAGCGCGCCATCGACGAGGCCTATGAGGCCAAGCTGATCGGCAAGAACAACACGTCCGGCTACGATTTCGATATCTACATGCATCACGGCGCCGGCGCCTACATCTGCGGCGAGGAAACGGCACTTCTGGAAAGCCTCGAAGGCAAGAAGGGCCAGCCGCGCCTGAAGCCGCCATTCCCGGCCAATGTCGGCTTGTACGGTTGTCCGACAACGGTGAACAATGTCGAATCGATCGCAGTGGCGCCGACCATTTTGCGCCGGGGTGCGGCCTGGTTCTCATCCTTCGGCCGGCCCAATAATGTCGGCACCAAGCTGTTTTGCATCTCGGGCCACGTCAACAATCCGTGTACCGTCGAAGAAGCGATGTCGATCCCGTTCCGCGAGCTGATCGAGACGCATTGCGGCGGCATTCGCGGCGGCTGGGACAATCTGCTCGCGGTCATTCCGGGCGGCGCTTCGGTGCCGCTGGTTCCGGCCGAGCAGATCATCGACGCGCCGATGGATTTCGACGCGCTGCGCGACCTCAAATCGGGCCTCGGCACGGCTGCTGTCATCGTCATGGACAAGTCGACCGATATCGTGAAGGCGATCGCAAGGCTTTCCTATTTCTACAAGCACGAAAGCTGCGGCCAGTGCACGCCGTGCCGCGAGGGCACCGGCTGGATGTGGCGGGTGATGGAGCGGCTGGTGCGCGGGGAAGCACAGAAGCGCGAGATCGACATGCTGCTCGACGTCACCAAGCAGGTGGAAGGCCACACGATCTGCGCGCTGGGCGATGCGGCGGCATGGCCAATCCAGGGCCTGATGCGGCATTTCCGCGGCGAGGTGGAGCGGCGCATCGACGAGTTTTCCCGCAACGCGCACCGGGCCGAACCGGTGATGGTGGCGGCGGAATAGACGACGACTTTTGAAATACGGGCGCAAGCCCAAGACTAAAGGCATGGGGCGGGGCAAACGAAGAAACGACCAGGAGAATTCTATGGCGCCGTATTCGAACCCTTTGATGCCCAATTTGGACCAGCTTGAGAAGATGAACCAGGATTTGACCAGGATGATGCCGAAGGAGATGGCCAGCGCCGTCAACCTTCTCGCGCATCCTGTCGCCGGTGCCGCCGCCATGTCGGCGCTGGGCTTCGGCCTCGCCAACCATGCCTTTGGCGTTTGGCTGGGCGCCTTGTCGGGCGCGGCCGAGGCTTCGCAGCGGATTTTCCAGCCGATCATCGACGATTTCGACCAGCGCGCCGAGCGTTACTCGGAGACCGCCCCCGCCACCAAGGCGCGCGCCGCGACCAAGACCCTGATCGCCGAGGCGCAGACCTTTGCCCAGGACGTGACCGATATTGCCGCCCGCACCGTCAATGCCGAGCCGGAGAAGGCGGATCCGGTTGCCGAAGACGCGGCGACCGGGTTGATGCCGGAGGATTTCAGGCAGCCCAAGACCATTGCCCGTCCGTCCAAGCCGTCGGATCTCAAGGCAATAACGGGCGTCGGGCCGAAGCTGGAAAAAGTGCTGAACGGCCTCGGCATCTGGACCTTTGGCCAGGTCGCTGCGTGGACGCCGGAAGAGATCGCCTGGGTCGAGGATTACCTGTCGCTCAAGGGCCGCATCGGCCGCGACGAGTGGACCCGCCAGGCGGCGGCGCTGACGCTCGCCGCCAAGGCGAAGAGGTAGGGGGCAGGTATGGATGTCCACGACAGGAGCGAAGTTCTCGATGTGCGTAATGCCATCGTCAGCAACTCCAGATTTGACGATGTGAACCTGTCGAACACGCAGTTTCACAACGTCAACCTGTCGGCGGCCGTGGTGGACGACGCGAACCTCTCGAACGCGTTTTTCACCAATGTGAATATGAGCAACGTGAAGATAGAAAACGCTGAAGTCGCCGGCATGATGATCAATGGCATCAGGTTGCGCGATCTGTTTCAGGCATATGAGACGGCGCAGACCGCCGGGGGCAATTGATGGCAAAGCTCAAGGTCGACGGGAAAGAAATCACTGTACCCGACCACTACACGCTGCTGCAGGCGGCCGAGGACGCGGGCGCGGAAGTGCCGCGCTTCTGCTTCCATGAGCGGCTGTCGATCGCCGGCAATTGCCGCATGTGCCTGATCGAGGTGAAGGGCGGACCGCCCAAGCCGCAGGCCTCCTGTGCCATGGGCGTGCGCGACCTGCGCCCGGGCCCGAATGGCGAAACGCCGGAAATCTTCACCAACACGCCGATGGTCAAGAAGGCCCGGGAAGGCGTGATGGAATTCCTGCTGATCAACCATCCGCTGGATTGTCCGATCTGCGACCAGGGCGGCGAATGCGACCTGCAGGACCAGGCCATGGCCTTCGGCGTCGATTCCTCGCGCTATCACGAGAACAAGCGCGCCGTCGAAGACAAGTATATCGGCCCGCTGGTCAAGACGGTGATGAACCGCTGCATCCACTGCACGCGCTGCGTCCGCTTCACCACGGAAGTTGCCGGCATTTCCGAGCTCGGCCTGATCGGCCGCGGCGAGGATGCCGAGATCACCACCTATCTCGAAAGCGCCATGACCTCGGAGCTGCAGGGCAACGTCATCGACCTTTGCCCGGTCGGCGCGCTGACCTCAAAGCCGTTCGCCTTCCAGGCGCGGCCGTGGGAGCTCACCAAGACCGAATCCATCGACGTGATGGACGCCGTCGGCTCGGCGATCCGCGTCGATAGCCGCGGCCGCGAAGTGATGCGCATCCTGCCGCGCGTCAACGAGGCGGTGAACGAGGAGTGGATTTCCGACAAGACCCGTTTCATCTGGGACGGCCTGCGCACGCAGCGCCTCGATCGCCCCTATGTGCGCAAGGACGGCAAGCTCGCCCCCGCAAGCTGGGCGGAAGCGTTCGCCGCGATCAAGGATGCGGTGTCCAAGGCTGCGCCCGAAAAGATTGGCGCGATTGCCGGCGATCTGGCTGCGGTTGAGGAAATCTACGCGCTGAAGCAGCTCATGGCTTCGCTCGGCTCGAAGAACACCGATTGCCGCCAGGATGGCGCAGCACTCGATCCGGCGCTGGGCCGCGCCAGCTACATCTTCAACCCGACCATCGAGGGCATCGAGCTGGCCGACGCTGTGCTGATCATCGGCGCCAATCCGCGCTTCGAGGCCTCGGTGCTCAACGCCCGCATCCGCAAGCGCTGGCGCATCGGCAATCTGCCGGTCGGCGTCATTGGCGAGGTCGGCGACACACGTTATGAATACGAGCAGCTAGGCGCCGGTCCGGAATCGCTGAAGGATCTGGCCGACGGCAACGGCAAGTTCTTCCAGGTGCTGAAGAAGGCGACGCATCCGCTGATCATTGTCGGCCAGGGCGCGTTGGCGCGCGCCGACGGAGCCGCCGTGCTCGGCCAGGCGGCCAAGCTCGCCGCTGCCCTCAACGCGGCGCGGGCCGACTGGAACGGCTTTGCCGTGCTGCACAATGCGGCGGCCCGCGTCGGCGGCCTCGATGTCGGATTCGTACCGGGCGAGGGCGGCAAGAATGTCGCCGGCATGCTCGGCGACAGCGACGTGCTGTTCCTGCTCGGCGCCGACGAGATCGACATGTCAAAGACCGGCGGCGCCTTCGTCGTCTATGTCGGCACCCATGGTGACGCCGGCGCGCATCGCGCCAATGTCATCCTGCCGGGCGCCGCGTACACCGAAAAGTCAGGCACCTATGTCAACACCGAGGGACGCGTGCAGCAGACCAACCGCGCCGGCTTCGCGCCGGGCGATGCGCGCGAAGACTGGGCCATCATGCGGGCGCTGTCAGATGTGCTGGGCAAGAAGCTGCCCTTCGATTCGCTGCAGCAACTGCGCGCCAAGCTCTATGGCGAATATCCGCATCTCGCCCGCATCGACCATGTCGAGGCAGGCAGTGCCGATGATATCGCCAAGGTGGCGAAGCTCGGCGGGCGGCTGAACAAGGGCACTTTCACCTCGCCGGTCGCGGATTTCTATCTGACCAACCCGATCGCACGGGCCTCCGCCGTCATGGCGGAATGCTCGGCGCTGGCGAAGAGCGGCTTCAAGCAGGCGGCGGAATAAGCATGGACACTTTCTTCTCCCTCTATGTGGTGCCGGCGTTCTGGATTGTGGCCGAGTCGGTGCTCCTCATCGTTGTCCTGCTCATCGGCGTCGCCTATCTGCTTTATGCCGACCGCAAGATCTGGGCGGCGGTGCAGCTGCGCCGCGGCCCGAACGTCGTCGGCCCCTGGGGCACGCTGCAGGCCTTCGCCGACCTGTTGAAATTCGTGTTCAAGGAGCCGGTGATCCCGTCCGGCGCCAACAAGGGCGTTTTTCTCCTGGCGCCATTGGTTTCCGCCGTGCTGGCGATCTCGGCCTGGGCGGTTATCCCCGTCAGCGATGGCTGGGCGATCGCCAACGTCAATGTCGGCATCCTCTACGTCTTCGCCATCTCCTCGCTCGAAGTCTATGGCGTGATCATGGGCGGCTGGGCGTCCAACTCGAAATACCCGTTCCTCGGCGCGCTGCGCTCGGCGGCGCAAATGGTGTCCTACGAAGTCTCGATCGGCTTCGTCATCGTCACCGTGCTTCTGTGCGTTGGCTCACTCAACCTGTCGGACATCGTCATGTCGCAACAGGACGGCCTGGGCACCAAGCTTGGCCTGTCCAACACCTTCCTCGACTGGCATTGGCTGTCGCTGTTCCCGATGTTCGTCATCTTCTTCATCTCGGCGCTGGCCGAAACCAACCGGCCGCCCTTCGACCTCGTGGAAGCCGAATCGGAACTTGTTGCCGGTCACATGGTCGAATATTCCTCGACGCCGTTCCTGCTGTTCTTCCTCGGCGAATATGTCGCAGTGGTGCTGATGTGCGCGCTGGCGACGATCCTGTTCCTCGGCGGCTGGCTGCCGCCGTTCGACTTCGCGCCCTTCACCTGGGTGCCCGGCGTGATCTGGTTCGTGCTCAAGATCTGCCTGATGTTCTTCATGTTCTCGATGGTGAAGGCCTTCGTGCCGCGCTACCGCTACGACCAGCTGATGCGGCTGGGCTGGAAGGTCTTCCTGCCGATCTCGCTGGCGATGGTGGTTCTCACCGCAGCCTTCCTCAAGATCACGGGGTTTGCGTGATGTCCGCTCTCGGCCAAGCCGCCAAATCGCTGCTGCTGCAGGATTTCGTCAGCGCCTTCTTCCTGTCGGTGCGCCAATTCTTCGCGCCGAAGGAGACGATCAACTATCCGCACGAGAAGGGGCCGGTCAGCCCGCGCTTCCGTGGCGAGCACGCGCTGCGCCGCTATCCCAATGGCGAGGAACGCTGCATCGCCTGCAAGCTGTGCGAAGCGATCTGCCCGGCGCAGGCGATCACCATCGAGGCCGGCCCGCGCCGCAATGACGGCACGCGGCGCACCGTGCGCTACGACATCGACATGGTGAAGTGCATCTATTGCGGCTTCTGCCAGGAAGCCTGCCCGGTCGATGCCATCGTCGAGGGACCGAATTTCGAATTCGCGACGGAGACGCGCGAGGAACTTTACTACGACAAGGACAGGCTGCTGGCGAATGGCGACCGGTGGGAGCGCGAACTGGCGCGCAACATCTCGCTGGACTCGCCCTACCGCTGACATTTGACGCATGGACGGGGCGAGGGGCCTCGTCTAAGGAACACGCAACTTGCCGGCCGGAGGCGGTCGCAAATATCGAACAGGACGAGCGTCCTGTTTCGGACAGGAACCCGGGGGATCCCCAATGCTGAGTGGACTAGAGGCGGCCTTTTTCTACCTCTTCGCCTTTGTCGCGGTGGCGTCGGCCTTCATGGTCATTTCGTCGCGTAACCCCGTGCATTCCGTGCTGTTCCTGATCCTGACCTTCTTCAATGCCGCCGGCCTGTTCATGCTGACCGGCGCCGAGTTCCTGGCGATGATCCTGCTCGTCGTCTATGTCGGCGCCGTGATGGTGCTGTTCCTGTTCGTCGTCATGATGCTCGATGTCGACTTCGCCGAGATGAAGGAGGGTGCCCTGCAGTATGCGCCTGTCGGCGCGCTGGTCGGGTTGATCCTGGCGGCGGAGCTGATCGTGGTGCTCGGCGGCTACACCTTCGCGCCGCAACTGGCGTCGCCTGTCTCAAAGCCCATTCCGGATCTCGCCGCGCGGACAAACACGGCCGCCCTCGGCGACATCCTCTATACGGACTACCTCTACTACTTCCAGATTTCGGGCCTCGTGCTGCTGGTCGCCATGATCGGCGCCATCGTGCTGACGCTGCGTCACAAGGAAGGGGTCAAGCGGCAGTCGATCGCAGCCCAGGTCGGCCGCACGCCGGCAACGGGCATGGAAATCCGCAAGGTCAAGTCGGGCGAGGGGCTCTGAGATGGTCGTCGGCATCGCACATTACTTGACCGTATCGGCGATCCTGTTCACGCTCGGCGTGTTCGGCATCTTCCTGAACCGCAGGAACATCATTGTCATCCTGATGTCGGTCGAGCTGATCCTGTTGGCGGTCAACATCAATTTCGTCGCCTTTTCGGCGGCACTCGGCGATCTCGTCGGACAGGTCTTCGCCCTGTTCGTGCTGACGGTCGCTGCCGCCGAAGCGGCTATCGGACTTGCCATTCTCGTCGTCTTCTTCCGCAACCGCGGCTCGATCGCGGTCGAAGACGTGAACCAGATGAAGGGTTGACGGGGCTAACATGTATCAAGCGATCGTCTTCCTTCCGCTGCTCGGCTTCCTGATCGTCGGCCTGTTCGGCAATTCGCTCGGCGCCAAGGCATCCGAATACATCACCTCGGGCTTCCTGGTGATCTCTGCCGTGCTGTCCTGGGTCGCCTTCTTCTCCGTCGGCTTCGGCGAAGGCGAAGTGTTCACCGTGCCGGTGCTGCGCTGGATCCAGTCCGGCGGCCTCGACGCCTCCTGGGCGCTCAGGGTCGATACGCTGACCGTGGTGATGCTGGTCGTCGTCAACACCGTTTCGGCGCTGGTCCACATCTACTCGATCGGCTACATGCACCACGATCCGAACCGGCCGCGCTTCTTTGCCTATCTGTCGCTGTTCACCTTCGCCATGCTGATGCTGGTGACGGCCGACAATCTGGTGCAGATGTTCTTCGGCTGGGAAGGGGTGGGTCTCGCCTCCTATCTGCTGATCGGCTTCTGGTACAAAAAACCATCGGCCAACGCTGCCGCCATCAAGGCCTTCGTCGTCAATCGCGTCGGCGATTTCGGCTTCGCTCTCGGCATTTTCGGCGTCTTCGTTTTGTTCGGCTCGGTCAATCTCGGCACCATCTTTGCCAATGCCGCGACCTTCATTCCGGCCGAAGGCGCTGAGCACGGTGCTGCTGTGCTGACCTTCCTCGGCTATGCACTCGACAAGCATTCCGCCATGACCATCGTCTGCCTGCTGCTGTTCATGGGCGCCATGGGCAAGTCGGCGCAGGTGCCGTTGCACACCTGGCTGCCGGACGCCATGGAGGGCCCGACGCCGGTCTCCGCGCTCATCCATGCCGCCACCATGGTGACCGCCGGCGTGTTCATGCTGGCGCGCCTGTCGCCGCTGTTCGAGCTGTCGCATTCGGCGCTGACGGTGGTGACTTTCATCGGCGCCTTCACCGCTTTCTTCGCCGCCACCGTCGGTCTCGTCCAGAACGACATCAAGCGCGTCATCGCCTATTCGACCTGCTCGCAGCTCGGCTACATGTTTGTAGCGCTCGGCGTCGGCGCCTATGGCGCGGCCATCTTCCATCTGTTCACACATGCCTTCTTCAAGGCGCTGCTGTTCCTCGGTTCGGGCTCGGTCATCCATGCCGTCTCCGACGAGCAGGACATGCGCAGGATGGGTGGTCTCCGGAAGCTCATTCCGAAGACCTACTGGATGATGGTGGTCGGCACGCTGGCGCTGACCGGCGTCGGCATTCCGGTGACAGTCATCGGCACCGCCGGCTTCTTCTCCAAGGATGCCATCATCGAGGCTGCCTTTGCCGGGCACAATTCGGTCGCCGGCCTCGCCTTCATCCTGCTGGTCATCGCGGCCTGCTTCACCTCCTTCTACTCCTGGCGGCTGATCTTCATGACTTTCCACGGCGAGCCGCGGGCGAGCCACGAGGTCATGCACCATGTCCATGAATCGCCGCCGGTGATGCTGGTGCCGCTGTTCATCCTGGCGGCCGGTGCGCTGTTTGCCGGCATCATCTTCCACGGCGCCTTCATCGGCGAGGGCTATGCCGAGTTCTGGAAGGTGTCGCTGTTCACGCTGCCGGACAACCACATCCTGCACGAGATCCACGAACTGCCCTTGTGGGTCGAGCTGGCACCGTTCGTCGCCATGGTCATCGGCTTTGCCGTCGCCTGGAAGTTCTACATACGCTCGCCGGAATTGCCCCGGAGTGTGGCCGCCAACCATCGCCTGCTCTACGCCTTCCTGCTCAACAAGTGGTATTTCGACGAGCTCTATGACGTGGTGTTCGTGCGCCCTGCCAAGGCGCTGGGCCGGTTCCTGTGGAAGACCGGCGATGGCGCCATCATTGATGGGCTCGGTCCGGACGGAGTATCGGCGCGCGTCGTCGACGTCACCAACCGCGTCGTCAAGCTGCAGACCGGCTACCTCTATCACTATGCCTTCGCCATGCTGATCGGCGTGGCCGCACTCGTCACCTGGATGATGCTCTGATGACCGCCGTGCCAATCCTCTCGCTGGTCACCTTCCTGCCGCTGGTGGGTGTGCTGCTGATCCTGCCGATCAGGGATGACAGCCCGAATGCGCGCCGCAACATCCGCGCCATCGCATTCTCGACGACGGCATTCGTCTTCCTGGTGTCGCTGTTCATCTGGACCGGCTTCGACAATTCTCAGGCCGGCTTCCAGTTCGTCGAGAAATACGCCTGGCTGGATTCCGGCATCTCCTACCATATGGGCGTCGACGGCATTTCGATGCTGTTCGTCATCCTGACGACGTTCCTGATGCCGCTCTGCATCCTGGCGTCGTGGGAAGCGATCGACAAGCGCGTCAAGGCCTACATGATTGCCTTCCTGCTCCTGGAAACGCTGATGATCGGCGTGTTCTGCGCGCTCGACATCGTGCTGTTCTACGTCTTCTTCGAAGCCGGCCTGATCCCGATGTTCATCATCATCGGCGTCTGGGGCGGCAAGCGCCGCGTCTATGCCTCGTTCAAGTTCTTCCTCTACACGCTCGCCGGCTCGGTGCTGATGCTGCTCGCCATCATGGCGATGTTCTTCCAGTCCGGCACCACCGACATCCCGACGCTTCTGACGCACAATTTCCCGGCCAATATGCAGACCTGGCTATGGCTGGCCTTCTTCGCCTCCTTCGCGGTGAAGATGCCGATGTGGCCGGTGCACACCTGGCTGCCCGACGCTCACGTCGAAGCGCCGACGGCCGGTTCGGTGATCCTGGCCGCCATCCTTCTGAAGATGGGCGGGTACGGCTTCCTGCGCTTCTCCCTGCCGATGTTCCCGCTGGCGTCGGAGATGTTTGCGCCGCTGGTGTTCACGCTGTCGGTCGTTGCCATCATCTACACCTCGCTGGTGGCGCTGATGCAGGAGGACATGAAAAAGCTGATCGCCTATTCCTCAGTCGCCCATATGGGCTTCGTCACCATGGGCATCTTCGCCATGAACCAGGAAGGCGTGCAGGGCGCGATCTTCCAGATGCTCAGTCACGGCCTCGTCTCCGGCGCGCTGTTCCTGTGCGTCGGCGTCATCTACGACCGCATGCATACGCGCGAGATCGACGCCTATGGCGGGCTGGTCAACAACATGCCGAAATACGCCACCGTGTTCATGGTCTTCACCATGGCCAATGTCGGCCTGCCCGGCACGTCAGGTTTCGTCGGCGAATTCCTCACCATGCTTGGCGTGTTCAAGGTCAACACCTGGGTGGCCTTCTTCGCCGCCACCGGCGTCATCCTGTCGGCGGCTTACGCGCTCTGGCTCTACCGGCGGGTGATCTTCGGCGCGCTGACCAAGGAAAGCCTGAAGGGTCTGCTCGATCTCTCGACGCGCGAGAAGGCGATCATCTACCCGCTGGTCGTGCTGGTCATCTTCTTCGGCGTCTATCCCGCCCCCGTCTTCGATGCCACGGCCCAGTCGGTCAAGGCGCTCGTCACCAATGTCACCGCATCCATCGGCGCCGCGCAGACCGCGGCGGCGAACTGACCAGAGGTTTTGCGAACCATGACGCCGGACCTTTATTCCAGCCTTTCGCTCTCGACGCCGGAGCTGATCCTCGCCATCGGCGCGCTGGCGCTCTTGATGGTCGGCGCCTATTCGCGCGCCAACATGGTCAACCTGGTAACAGGCCTTGCCGTCGGGGTGCTGGTGATCGCCGGCCTATGGCTGGTCTTTTCCACGGGGCAGGGCAGCGCCTACGGCAACGCCTTCATCCAGGATCCGTTCTCGCGCTTCATGAAGGTGCTGTCGCTGGTCGGTTCGGCGGTGACGCTGGTGATGTCGATGCGCTTCGCAAAGCAGGAGCATTTCGACAAGTTCGAATACCCCGTGCTGATCCTGCTGTGCACGCTCGGCATGATGCTGATGATCTCGGCCAACGGCATGATCGGGCTCTATCTCGGCCTCGAACTGCAATCGCTGGCGATCTACGTGCTGGCTGCGATCAACCGCGACAATCTGCGTTCGACCGAAGCCGGCCTGAAGTACTTTGTGCTGGGCGCGCTGTCGTCGGGCATGCTGCTCTACGGCATCAGCCTGGTCTACGGCTATACCGGCAATGTCGGCTTCCAGGAAATCGCCTCGGCGCTCGGCAGCGGCGAACGCCAACTTGGCCTCGTCGTCGGCCTGGTCTTCGTGCTCGCCGGTCTCGCTTTCAAGATTTCGGCGGTGCCGTTCCATATGTGGACGCCGGATGTCTATGAGGGCGCACCGACGCCGGTCACCGCCTTCCTGGCGGCAGCCCCCAAGATGGCGGCGATGGCGCTGATCGTGCGCGTCACCATGGGCGCCTTCAAGCCGATCGCCTCGGACTGGCAGCAGATCATCGTCTTCATTTCGATCGCCTCGATGGCGCTCGGCGCCTTTGCCGCGATCGGCCAGACCAACATCAAGCGGCTGATGGCGTACTCCTCGATCGGCCATATGGGCTACGCGCTGGTCGGCCTTGCCGCCAACAGCGAGGCCGGCGTGCGCGGCGTCGCCATCTACATGCTGATCTATCTGGTGATGACGCTCGGCACCTTCGCCTTCATCCTCGCCATGCGGCGCAAGGAAGGCAATGTCGAGCAGATCAGCGATCTGGCCGGTCTATCCTCGACCAACCCGATCATGGCGACGATCCTGACCATCCTGATGTTCTCGCTGGCCGGCATCCCGCCGCTCGCCGGTTTCTGGGGGAAGTGGTACGTCTTCCTCGCCGCCATCAACGCCAACCTCTATGCGCTGGCGATCATCGGCGTGCTGGCCTCGGTCGTGGGCGCTTATTACTACCTGCGCATCATCAAGATCATGTGGTTCGACGAACCCGCCGGCGGCTTCGTGCCGATGGCCAGCGAACTGCGCCTCGTACTCGGCGTCAGTGGCGCCTTCGTGCTGTTCTATGTGCTGATCGGCGGTCCGATCGCGACCTACGCCGAAGCCGCCGCCAAGACATTTTTCTGAGCGGGATGGCATTTCGGCTGGCTCCAACCTCCGAGACGGAAGGGTTCCGGCTCGAGGTCCATGACAGTATCGGCTCCACCAATACGGTGGCACTGGACCATGCAAGGGCAGGTGACCCCGGCAAATTGTGGGTCGTTTCCAAGAAGCAGGAAAGCGGGCGCGGCCGGCGTGGCCGTGCCTGGGTATCGCCCGAAGGCAATCTGGCAGCGACTTTGCTCGTCATCACCGGCGGTGAGCTTCGCCTTGCCGCGACGCTGGGTTTCGTCGCCGGCCTGTCGCTGGCCGATGCGCTCGAGGCCGTCGTGCCGAAGGGCAGGATCGCAATCGGCTTCGATGGCGGCAGTGAGGGCAAAAACCGCTTCGAGCTGAAATGGCCGAACGATGTGCTGGCGTCCGGCGCCAAGCTGGCCGGCATCCTGCTGGAATCGGCCATTCTCGACGGCGGCCGCTTCGCGGTGGCGGTCGGCATCGGCGTCAATGTGGTGGCACATCCCACTGATATGCCGTATCCGGCGACATCGCTGCAGGCGCTTGGCGCTGCATGCGATGCCGAAACGCTTTTTCTGGCGCTGTCGGATGCCTGGACCGACAATGCCCGGCTGTGGGATGACGGACGCGGGCTCGACGCCATCAGGCGGCGCTGGTTGGCGCGCGCGGCCGGGCTTGGCGGCGAGGTTGCTGTCAGGATTGACGGGAATGTCGTGCGCGGTACCTTCGAGACCATTGACGAGGACTGCCGTTTCGTGATCCGCGATGATGAGGGGTCGGTCGTGACGGTCGCCGCCGGCGACGTGCATTTCGGCGCAGTAGCGTCGGCAAAAGTTTAGGGGCTGGCCCCACATGGGGTAGAGCATGATGTTATCCGAAAACCGCTCACACTTTTCGGCATCATGCTCTAGTGGCCAGGAAGGGAAAGATTGATGGCGAAAGCGCAAAACGCCGAACTCGTCTTCGTGCCGCTCGGCGGCGTCGGCGAGATCGGCATGAACTTCGCCCTTTACGGCTACGGGCCGCCCAGTGCGCGCGAATGGATCGTCGTCGATGTCGGCGTGACCTTTCCCGACGCGGCGCATCCGGGCGTCGACCTGATCCTGCCTGACACACGCTTCATCGAGGAGAACCTCGCCGGCCTGCGCGGCATCATCATCACCCACGCGCATGAAGACCATTACGGCGCGCTGCTCGACACCTGGCCGAAGCTGAAGGCGCCGGTGTGGATGACGCCGTTCAGCGCCGGCCTGCTGGACGCAAAGCGACAGGGCGAGCAGGGCGCGCCGAAAATCCCGGTGACGATCTACCGGGCAGGCGAAAAGTTCACCGTCGGGCCGTTCGAGATCGAGGCCATTCCGGTGGCGCACTCCATCCCCGAGCCGATGTCGCTGGCCATCACCTCGCCGGCCGGTACGGTCATCCATACCGGCGACTGGAAGATCGATCCGGAGCCGACGATCGGCCCCAAAACCGACGAGGCGCGTTTCCGCGCCTACGGCGACAAGGGCGTGCTGGCGCTGGTCTGCGATTCGACCAATGCGCTGCGCGAAGGCGAATCGCCGTCGGAAGTGGCGGTTGGCGAGGGCCTGAGGGGTGTCATCCAGAGCGCCGTCGGTCGTGTCGCGGTCACCACCTTCTCTTCCAATGTCGGGCGCATCGTCTCGATCGCCAAGGCGGCGCGCGATGCCGGCCGCCAATGCCTGGTGCTCGGCCGCTCGCTGAAGCGGGTCATCGATGTCGCCGACGAACTCGGCTACATGGACGGGCTGCCGGAGTTCATCGCCGAAGAGGATTTCGGTTTCATCCCGCGCGAGAACCTGGTCATCATCTGCACCGGCAGCCAGGGCGAGCCGCTGGCGGCGCTGGCCAAACTGTCGCGCGACGAGATGAAGTCGGTGTCGCTGACGGCCGGCGATACGGTGGTGTTTTCCTCACGCACCATTCCCGGCAACGAGAAGGCGATCCTCGAGATCAAGAACCGGCTCATCGATCTCGGTATCAAGATCATCGAGGACGGTGACGCGCTGGTGCACGTCTCCGGCCATCCCCGCCGCAGCGAATTGCGCAAGATGTATGAATGGGTGCGCCCGCAAATCGGCGTTCCCGTGCATGGCGAAGCCGCACATCTGGTGGCGCAGGGGGCGCTGATGTCGACCTCCGGCATCGGCCAGGTGGCGCAGGTGCGCGACGGCGACATGCTGCGGCTGGCGCCCGGCCCGGCCACGATCATCGACCAGGTGCCGTTTGGCCGCATCTACAAGGATGGCAGGCTGATCGGCACCGACCAGGCGATGGGTATTCGCGACCGGCGCAAGCTGTCGTTCGCAGGCCATGTCGCGGTCAATGTCGTGCTCGACGACAAATATGAGCTCGCCGGCGATCCCGACCTGGTGGCCATCGGCGTCGCCGAGGCGGATGCGCGTGGCGAGAACATGGAAGATCTGATGCTCGACGCGGCTGTCGGTGCGGTGGACTCTATCCCCCGCCAGCGGCGCAAGGACCTCGATCTGGTGCAGGAAGCGGTGCGGCGCGCGGTGCGCGGCGCCGCCAACGAAGCCTGGGGCAAGAAGCCGCTGGTGACGGTGTTCGTCACGAGATAGGCGAAGCCAAGCGCTGGTTCAGCTGGTGGCGGGAAGCCAGCGAAAGGTCCCGTCGACCTGCTCGATGTGCCCGAGACCCGGAAACGGCATATGATAGCCGGCGACAAGCAGCCGGTGTTCGGCGGCCATTTTCAGCAAGCGCTTGCGGGTCTCGACGGCCTGCTCCTTCTCGTCGTCGAGATCGGCCTGCCACTCAGGCCGCTGGATCGAAACGACAGAGTGCAGGAAGGCGTCCGACCAGATGAGCAATTGCTGCCCATCGCTCTCGACGTGAAACGCCAGCAACCCTGGGGAATGGCCGGCGGCTTCGATCGCGGTGATGCCGGGCACGACCTCGTCTCCCGGCGCTACGAATTGCGCCCGGTCGGCAAGGCCGATGCAGACGCGCCGGAACAGGTCGCGGTTGCTCAGCCTGGCTTCGCGCACAGCATCGGCTTCGGTCCAGAAGACGAATTCGGCCGCGCCGAAGACATAGCGCGCCCGGCTGAAGACGGCTTCGCCCTTGTTCATAAGGCCACCGATGTGGTCGGGGTGGCCATGCGTGATGACCACCAAATCGATGTCGGCGGGTTCGAGCCCGAGGTCTTGCAGGCATTGCAGCAGCGAACTGTCGGCGTCGCCGAAACCGGTATCGAACAGGATCTTCTCTGCACCGGTGTCGATCAGCGTCGGGATGAAGCAATGCTCGTATCGGTTGGGATCGATGAAGTTCGACATGGCGAGTTCCCGCACCGCGTCCGGCGATTGTCCAGGGGCGAAGGCAGCCGCGAGATTGTCGCGGAGATCGACGGCGTCGAGCAGGGCGGCGACCTTGAACGAGCCAAGATCGAAGCTGAAAACGCGGAGGCGGGCATCGGACATTGCCGTTTGTACTTCGCCGACACCGATTGGAACAGGCCGGCGGTTCACCCAAGTGCGACCTTGCGCGCCTCCGCAAAGGCTATTGATGTCGGCCGATTTGCCGTAAGACGCCAGAATGGAAGCTGGAGGTTTCATGCTGGGACGCCTGAACCATGTCGCGCTTGCCGTGCCGGATCTGGCTGCGGCGATCGCCGCCTATCGCGATACGCTGGGCGCCCGGGTGACCGCGCCGCAGGCGCTGCCGGAGCACGGCGTGACGGTGGTGTTCGTCGATGTCGGCAACACCAAGATCGAACTGTTGGAGCCGCTGGGCGAAGGCTCGCCGATCGCGGCTTTCCTGGAGAAAAACCCCTCGGGCGGCATGCATCATGTCTGCTATGAGGTCGACGATATCCTTGCCGCGCGCGATCATCTCAAGGCGAGCGGCGCCCGCGTGCTGGGCGACGGCAATCCCAAAACCGGCGCCCACGGCAAGCCGGTGTTGTTCCTGCATCCCAAGGATTTCTTCGGCACGCTGGTCGAACTGGAGCAGGCATGAGCTGGATTTCGTTTGCCGCGCTGTTCTTCATCACATGGTGGCTGATGCTGTTCATCGTGCTGCCGTTCAGCGTGCATACGCAGGATGACGATCACGACGTGACGCTGGGCACGGTTGCCAGCGCCCCGCGCGGGCCGCATATGCTGCGCGCCGTGATCCGTACCACCATCGTCACGGCTGTCGTCATGGGCATTTTCTACGGCCTGACGCATGGGCTGGGTTACAGCCTCGACGAAGTCCCGCACATCATCCCCGAAGCCAGCCAGGCACCGGCTAACTAAAACGTTTCCCGCCGAAAGATCGCATAGGGTGTTTGTGCCTGTTTTCGGAGCACCAAACTCCAGTTTTGTCTCGCCGGCTTGCGAGGCGCCATTCGTGCCCAGGTATGGCCCAGCCGCAATAGAATCACGACCTGGCATCGGCCTGAGGCAGGCTCACGTGATTTGGCAACAGGTCGATCTAACCAGCTGATTGAACAAAAAAAATGCAAGGCACAAGGCCTTGCAATTTAAACGCGTTCCGATCTGTTTTCCGGTTTCCGGCGGCAGCGGGTACCGCGCCTAGATCGCATCCTCCCAAGACTTTGACCGCGTAGGAGAGCAGATTTTTCTCTACCCTCTCGGTTATCGGGGCACACTAGCCTAACCCCGATGAAATTGTCACGCAGAATTTTGCCCGCAAACGGGCAATCCTGTGCTGCACTGCACAATAGTACGGCAGGCTTTGCTTGCGAAACGAACAACACCGGCGCTGCCCAATGAATGTGGCCAGGTGTGCTGTGTCGCTCAGACGCGCAAAGCGTGTGTCAGCACTTTGCAGCCATGCCCGGCACCTTGCATCAAAAGCATTACCGTTTTCGGTTCGAAGGTCTTTGGAAGAAGAATCGATTTTGCGATTTCGGGCCGGTGCGGCCGGTCGGGTTTCCATTCCGTCACGAAATAGCTATGAAGCCGGGGCAAGCAAGCCAGCCGCGCCGATTCCGGTGCAGCCTCCTCTCTCACGGACCTGTCCATGCGTTTGTCGCAGTTTTTCCTGCCCATCCTGAAAGAAAATCCGCGTGAGGCCGAGATCGTCTCGCACCGGCTGATGCTGCGTGCCGGCATGATCCGCCAGCAGGGTCAGGGCAGCTTTTCCTGGCTGCCGCTGGGCAAGCTGGTTCTGGACAAGGTCTGCCGCATCATCCGCGAGGAGCAGAACCGCGCCGGCGCGCTGGAAATCCTGATGCCGACCATCCAGTCGGCCGATCTGTGGCGCGAAAGTGGCCGCTATGACGACTATGGCAAGGAGATGCTGCGCATCAAGGACCGACAGGACCGCGACATGCTCTACGGTCCGACCAATGAGGAAGTGGTCACCGAGATCGTGCGCGCCTACGTCAAGTCCTACAAGGACCTGCCGCTCAACCTCTACCATATCCAGTGGAAGTTCCGCGACGAGGTGCGGCCGCGCTTCGGTGTCATGCGTTCACGCGAGTTCCTGATGAAGGACGCCTATTCCTTCGACCTCGATTTCGAGGGCGCCAAGGCAGCTTACAACAGGATGTTCGTCTCCTATCTCAGGACGTTCACGCGCATGGGGCTGCAGGCGATCCCGATGCGGGCCGACACGGGGCCGATTGGCGGCGATCTCAGCCATGAATTCATCATCCTGGCCGACACCGGCGAGAGCCAGGTCTATTGCGACCGCGAGTATCTGTCGCTCCAGGTGCCCGGTGAAAACACCGACTTTGCCAATGACGGCGAGATCGCCGACATCGTCAAGACCTGGACGACGCCCTACGCCGCCACCGACGAGATGCATGACGAGGCGGCCTGGGACAAGCTCGGCGAAGCCGAACGGGTCTCGGCGCGCGGCATCGAGGTCGGCCACATCTTCCATTTCGGCGACAAATATTCCAAGCCCATGGGCGCCAAGGTGACCGGGCCCGACGGCAAGGATCATTTCGTCTCCGGCGGCTCCTACGGGATCGGGCCGTCGCGCCTGGTGGCGGCGATCATCGAGGCCAGCCATGACGATAACGGCATTATCTGGCCGGACGCGGTGGCGCCGTTCGACATCGGCCTGATCAACATGAAGGTGGGCGATGCCGACTGCGACCGGGTCTGCGGCGAGCTCTATGCCGCCTTCACCGGCGCCGGCAAGGACGTGCTCTATGACGACACCGACCAGCGGCCGGGCGGCAAGTTCGCCACCGCCGATCTGATCGGTCTGCCCTGGCAGGTGATCGTCGGCCCGCGCGGCGTTGCTGCCGGCGAGATCGAGATCAAGAACCGCAGGACCGGCGAGCGCGAGACGCTGGCGGTCGCGGAGGCCAGGAAACGCTTCGGTGCAACCGCATGAGCGAAGCCGCGGCAGCGAAATCTCCGGTCGCCAAATCTCCGGTCGGCAAGTCGCCGGTCGCCAAGTCTCCGGTCGCCGGGCCGTTCTCCATGTTCGAACGCATGGTCGCCTGGCGCTATCTGCGGTCGCGCCGCAAGGAAACGGTGATCTCGGTCATCGCCTCGATCTCCTTCCTTGGCATCATGCTCGGCGTCGCCACGCTGATCGTCGTCATGGCGGTGATGAACGGGTTCAGGGCTGAGCTTCTGACCCGCATCCTCGGCGTCAACGGCCATCTGATCGTCCAGCCGCTGGATTCGCCGCTTGAGGACTATGCGCAGGTTGCCGCCCGCATCAACGGCGTGGCCGGCGTCAAATACGCCATTCCGCTGATCGACGGCCAGGTGCTGGCGCAAGGCAACGTCGGCGGCGGCATGGGCGCGCTGGTGCGCGGCATACGTGCTGAAGACCTCGGCAAGATCGCCATCGTCGCCCAAAACGTCAAACAAGGCACCCTTGACGGCTTCGATTCCGGCGAGGGCGTCGCCATCGGCAAGCGCATGGCGGAGAATCTCGGCCTCGTGCTCGGCGACACCATCACGCTGATCTCGCCGGAAGGCGATGTGACGCCGATGGGCACGACACCGCGCCTGAAGGGCTACAAGGTGGCGGCGATCTTCGAGGTCGGCATGTCGGAGTATGACAGCTCCATCGTCTACATGCCGTTTTCGGAAGCGCAGCTCTATTTCAACATGGATGGCAGGGCGCAGACGATCGAGATCTATGTCGACAATCCCGATAATGTCGATGCGCTGAAACCGCTGGTCGACGCGGCGGCGCAGCGGCCGATCGACATGGTCGACTGGCGCCAGCGCAACGAGACGTTCTTTTCAGCACTGCAGGTCGAGCGCAACGTCATGTTCATGATCCTGACGCTGATCGTGCTGGTGGCGGCGCTCAACATCATCTCCGGCCTGATCATGCTGGTGAAGGACAAGGGCCACGACATCGCCATCCTGCGCACGATGGGCGCATCGCGCAGCGCCATCCTGCGCATCTTCCTGATGACGGGGGCGGCGATCGGCGTCACCGGCACGCTCGCCGGCGTGCTGCTCGGGGTGCTGATCTGCACCAACATCGAATCCATCCGCCAGTTCTTTTCCTGGATGACCGGCAAAGTGCTGTTCAATCCGGAGCTCTATTTCCTCAGCCAGTTGCCGGCAAAGATGGACCCGCGCGAGACCACCTATGTCATCCTGATGGCGCTCGGCCTGTCTTTCCTGGCAACCGTGTTTCCGGCGTGGCGGGCCGCCCGTCTCGATCCGGTCGAGGCCTTGAGATACGAATGAAGTCCGAGATCATTATCGAGCTGAAGAGCGTCGAGCGGCACTATGTCCAGGGGCCGCGCAAGCTCACCATTTTGAACGGCGCCGATTTCTCGCTGAAGCGCGGCGAGATGGTGGCGCTGGTGGCGCCGTCGGGCACCGGCAAGTCGACGCTCTTGCACACTGCGGGCCTGCTCGAGCGCCCCGACGCCGGCGACGTCATTTTGGCCGGCCGCGCCTGCGGGCGGCTCTCCGACGACGAGCGCACAGCGATCCGCCGCAACGATGTCGGCTTCGTCTATCAGTTCCATCATCTGCTGCCGGAGTTTTCGGCGCTCGAAAACATCATGATGCCGCAGCTGATCAAGGGGCTGTCGCGCAAGGAAGCGGCGGAGCGCGCGGCGCAACTGCTCGATTACATGCAGATCGGCAAGCGCGCCTCGCACCGACCGTCGGAACTGTCCGGCGGCGAGCAGCAGCGCGTCGCCATCGCGCGTGCGGTCGCCAACGCGCCCTTGCTGCTCTTGGCCGACGAGCCGACCGGCAATCTCGACCCGGTCACCGCCTCCTATGTGTTCGAGGCGCTGGGCGCGCTGGTCAAGCAGTCCGGTCTGGCTGCGCTGATCGCAACCCACAATCACGAGCTGGCCTCTCGGATGGATCGCCGGGTGACGCTGCAAGAGGGTAAGGTCGTCCCGCTGTAGGGCACGTCGATACTCAGGTGAGGCCGGCCTGCGAAAGGCGGCTTCCTGCGCTTCCGGTGCTCACGTACCCAAAAGTACGCTCCGCTCCGGTTCTCGGTATCCACCATTCTCGACTCGGCCTGACCTGAGTCTCGACATGCCCTGGGTCGGTGCCAAGGCGGAAGAACAGCCCTCGAATACCCCATAAACCTTTCCTTAACCCTGCCCAAACGCGCCGCCCGAAATCCATTCGGTGCGCTTAAGGAGATCGTTGACATTCGAACAAAATTAGAACAAAATACGAACATAGCAACAACAGGAGAGAGTTATGAGCGATCTTGTTCAGGACGTCGTTTCGTTGGTGTGCATGAGTGCGTTTCTCGTTTCCATGGCGGTCTGGATCGGCGCCATGTGATGGATCTGCGGTCCGCCGCAGTGTCTTAGGGCGGGCAGGAGGGCGTTGCGCCGTTAAGCCTTTCTTGCCGCCATGACGCTAGGGTGCCCTGCCAAAGACAGGGAGCAAACGCCCAAGTGTCGCCGATCGTGACGGTCCTTCTCGTGGCCGGTAATCTCGGACTGATTTTCTTTTTGCTGACCGCGCCGCTCGGCTTGCGCACGGTGAGACTCAGCCGCGTGGTGGCCATGGACCGGCAGCGCCTCTGGCAGGCGCTGTGGCCGCTCGGCAGCGATGCTGGCTGGTCCGGCGAGATACTCTCGGCGCAGCTGTTGGACGGGCAGGGCACGGCCCGCATCATGTTGTCCTGGGAAGGCCGTGACGGCCAGCCGATCGAGCGCAGGTCGCGCTTCGAAGACGTCGTCGAAGGCAGTCGTTTTTCGATGCGCGTTATCGAGGATACCGCCCTCGATGCTTCGTTCTGGAAGGATTTTTATGAGACCACCGAACTTGTTTCGGAAGCTGCTGCCACGCGCGTGACGCTCAGCCAGACCGACCGATATCGCGGCGTCGCCTTCCTGGTGTTCCGCTACTTCGCCATGCGACGCGAGCTTGGCAAGCTGCAACATTGGGCGAGGACCGGACAGTATCGCAAGGGTGGCTGGTTCGAGCATCCGCTGAGCCAGGTCGGCTTTGCCATTCTTTCGGCCTTCATCCTGTGGCCGTTCTTCGGGCTCAATCGCGGTGGCTTTGCGCTGGCCGCGATCCTGACCTCGGTGGTCGCCCTGCACGAACTCGGCCATATGGCAGCCTTCCGGCTGACCGGGCACCGCAGGGCGCGGATGATCTTCATCCCGCTGCTCGGCGGCATCGCCATTGGCGGCCGGCCCTATGACAGCCGCTTCGAGGTCGCCTTCGTGGCGCTGATGGGCGCCGGCTTTTCCGCTTTCCTGGTGCCGCTGCTGATCGTCGCCAGCGGCTTCGCGTCCGGCGAGGGGTATCGGCTGGCCGCAGCCCTTCTGGCGACGCTCGCAGGCTTTGCCGCGCTGTTCAACATCGCCAATCTGGTGCCGGTTTGGAAATTCGATGGCGGCCAGGTGCTGCGCCAGATCTGTCCGGGTCCGATCATGCTGGCACTGGCCTCGTTTTCCCTGCTCTCTGCCTTGCTGGCGCTCGGCTGGCTGGCCGGTTTTTCCCAAAGCTTTCTGCTGGTGGCGGGCGCTGTCTTTGCGATTCTCAGCCTGTTGACAGTGGGAAGCGGGGTAAAGCCGCGCCACGAGCTGAAGCCGATCCGCACCTTCGACCGTTTCGCCATGGCCGGCGCGCTGCTGGCCGTCTTCGCCATCCACGGTTACGGGTTGTTGTGGGCCTCGGCGCGGTTGCTTTGAGCGTTTGATCGAGCCGAGGCATCAGCCGGCTTTGCGCGCCGGTTCGGTGGAAACGCCCTCGGCCGCGCCAAAGACATCCTCGAAAGCTGACTTCAGCGCCAGGTCGAAATCAGTCATGGTCACGGGCAGGCCGAGATCGACAAGGCTGGTCACGCCGTGGTCCGGCACGCCGCAGGGCACGATGCCGCTGAAATGGCTGAGATCCGGTTCGACATTGACGGCGATGCCGTGAAAGCTCACCCAGCGCCGCAGCCGGATGCCGATGGCCGCGATCTTGTCTTCGGCCGGCGAGCCGTCGGGCAGGGAAGGGCGATCGGGTCGCACCACCCAGACGCCGACGCGGTCCTCGCGGCGTTCGCCGCGCACGTTGAAGGCGGAGAGCGTGCCGATGATCCATTGCTCGAGCGCGGCGACGAAGGCGCGCACATCCTCGCGCCGGCGCTTCAAATCGAGCATCACATAGGCGACCCGCTGGCCCGGTCCGTGATAGGTGTATTCGCCGCCGCGCCCGGCGGCGAATACCGGGAAACGGTCGGGATCAATCAGGTCCTCGATGCGGGCGCTGGTGCCGGCGGTGTAAAGCGGCGGGTGCTCGACCAGCCAGACCATTTCGGCGGCCGCACCGGTGCGGATCGCCTCGGCGCGCGCTTCCATCAGGGCAAGCGCATCGGTGTAGCCGGTCAAACCGGGCTCGATGCGCCATTCGACGGGTGCTGAACCGGGCAAGGGCAGGAAGGACGTGGCGATCTGGCTGCGTTCTGTCATGGCTTTTCGTTTTTTCGCGCAATGCATGCCGGCTTCCGAAACCGCCTTGCGCCCTGGGGCGGAATGCATCTGCCCTTCATATGGCGGTATCAGGCTGAAACGTCCAGATATCAGCGCATTTCGGCCTTCCCCGCCGTTATGCCAATTCCCGGCGATTATTGCACGCCGCGCCCTTGTTTCGCCGGAAACGATTTGCTACACGCCGCGAGCCGGTTCGTTCCGGCTCCTACCACGGGCGGTCGTGGCGGAATTGGTAGACGCGCAGCGTTGAGGTCGCTGTGGGGCAACCCGTGGAAGTTCGAGTCTTCTCGACCGCACCATTG
The DNA here is from genome assembly GCF_053848025.1 of Mesorhizobium sp. 128a. Taxonomy (NCBI): domain Bacteria; kingdom Pseudomonadati; phylum Pseudomonadota; class Alphaproteobacteria; order Hyphomicrobiales; family Phyllobacteriaceae; genus Mesorhizobium; species Mesorhizobium sp. 128a. The sequence goes on from NZ_JBSPKY010000022.1 coordinate 65,387, forward strand.
CCATGATTCAGTAAGTAGCTGATTTTAAAGTAGAATAGGCGGCTAGGCCGCCTTTTTTATTGGCAATTCGGTCAAAATTGCACTGCATGTTGCATCATGGGCAATTATGCGGCAAGCCGTTTCTGACAATGATGACCTGGAGCAGGGTCGAGCCGGACTGGAAGGTCGCCTCGGGGAACGGGTCAGCTCTCAGCGCAAATCAACAACCGGCTTCGCTGACCCCTAGCTACTGCCTTAAGCCGTCATCACGACACGCCCAAAGGGGCGTCCCTCGATCAGATAGCGGAGAGCATCCGGCGCCTGGTTGAGCGGGAACGTCTTGGCGACGGTGGGCTGGAGCTTTTTTTCGGCCAGATATTCCCGGAGTTTCGCCTGGGCCGCGCCCAGCTTTTCCGGAGTGAACAGTCTCATCGTAAAGCCTCGGATCGTCGCGGCCTTCCAGATGATGTCGGTCACGTCGACTTCCGCCTCGCGGCCTCCGGCATAGCCGACAACGGCGAGCAGTCCGCCCTGTGCGAGTGACCCGACCGAGTCCTTTGTAAGCTTGCCGCTTACGCCGTCGATAACGACGTCCACGCCCTTGCCGTCAGTAATGCGCATCACGCCGTCCTTCATGCTCTCCCTGGAAAGATCGATAACGTGTTCGTATCCTGCGGCCTTGGCCTGCTCGGCCTTGGCCGTCGTACTGGCCGTGGAAATGGCCTTCGAAGCTCCAAAGACCTTTGCGAGCTGCACCGCTTCCATGCCAACTGCGCCTCCGACGCCCGGAGCAAGGATGGTCTGGCCTTGCTTGAATTGCGTGAATTCGGTGAGTACCAGATGGGCAGTCAGGTATCCTGCGCCCGCCAGGAAGGCAGCGGCGTGCGCGTCGTCAACATGGTCCGGTACCTTAGCCAGTCCGGCTGCGGGAGCGGCGACATATTCCCGCCAGGTGCCGTCAGCGACGAGGCCGAAGCCACGTCCGGTCACGAACACCCGGTCACCGACTGCGAAGTTCGCGGATTTGGATTCGACGACGATGCCCACACCCGTCTGGCCACCGATCCGCGGCAGGTTTTCGGCAGTTGCTGCGTAGAAGTGGCCGGACCGGAATGTGTTGTCGAGAGGGTTGATGCCGAACGCTTTCATGTCGACGAGAACCTCGCCTTCGGCCGCCTGGGGCTTCGGCAGGTCCACCACCCGGTTCTGATGGTAGTCGCCGTAAGCCTGATACTGGACTGCTTTCATGTCGAATTTCCTTCTGTGTCGGGATAAATGGTGATTGGAGCCCTCAGGCGGACTTCCGCGCGAGAAAAGCCTTGGCTGCGTGGGCGGCACCCCACAGGGATCCGGGGTTGATCCGGTCGGGGTAAAGCTCGATCATGTGATCATACAGCTCCTGCGCGGTGGCCGTCTGGCTATCGAGCCGATCGAAGGTCTCGACGTACTTCCGGGTGGCGACGAGATGCGCCGCTGCATGGTCTGGATCGAGCGGACCATGACCGACAACGACATGGCGCGGTTGGAGCGCGGAGATTTTGTCGATGGCGGCAATCCACTCCAGGCGTCCAGCATGATCGGACTCGCCAAGATACGGATGTGTGCCGTTGTAGGCAGCATCTCCCGTCACGACGAGACCTATCGATGGCACGAACAAACTGGTCGTGTGATCGGTGTCCGTGTGGCCGACCTCGATAGGAACGAGCTTGTCGCCTTCCAGCTCGAACCCGTCGGAGCCGACTTCTTCGGCGGCGACAAGCGTTTCAGGGATCTGGCCTGGAAATCGCTTCTCCCAGTTCTCGGCAATGAATTCGGGCGTAATGATCTTGCGCATCAGGGCGACGACTTGCGGCAGGGCGATCGCGCGGGCGGTTGGAAACCGTTTCAGAAGCAGTGCAAGCCCAAAAAAATGATCAGGATGGGCATGGGTGACGTAGATCCAGCGCAGGGTCTTGTGACGCGCCTCTATCCAGTCCGCGAGTTCGCTGTTCTGCTGGTCGCTGAGCAACGTGTCAACGAGAACCGCATCGCTGTCACCGTAGATGAGTGTGACCGCGTTCGATACCCATTTGAGGTCGTCCTTGCCGGACGGAACGCCTTGGGTTGCGCTAGCGCGCCTGCGGATAAACACGTCCCATTTCAGGGGTAGGGCATCCTTGTCTTTCGCCATGATTGCACTCCGACAATGTGGTTTAATTTTGCAACTTGATTAGCTGTACGCGATTGGTTTAATTTTGCAACTAATTTTTTTCATGGTACGGTCGGTAAGTTCGTAGGGTCGGCCGTCGCCCTCGTGTTGAAGGGAACTGAAATCTTGAAGGGAAAGCGCACGAGTTTCGAGAAGAGCGCATGCGCCATAGCGCGCTCTGTGGGCGAAATCGGAGACTGGTGGTCTCTACTGATCGTTCGCAACGCATTCTATGGCACGCGTCGATTCAGCGACTTCCAGAAAAGACTGGGTCTAGCAAAGAACATTCTTGCTGCCCGCCTCAAGAAGCTGGTGGGCGAACGAATCCTTGAGATGGTCCCAGCTTCGGATGGCAGCGCTTATCAGGAATATGTGCTGACCGAAAAAGGCAGGGATCTGCATGTGATCATTGTCGCTCTCTGGCAGTGGGGTGAGAAGCACACATTCGAACCTGGGGAACTCAAGGCAAGCATGGTGGACAGCAAGCGCCACGAGGTGCTGCCGCCCGTGGTACTCAAGGCGGTGGACGGACGCGAACTCGACGGCTACGGATTTGAGTGGCAACGGTACGAGGGTGTTGATTTCCGCTGAGAGCTGACCCGGGGGGATGCGGATAAAAAGTTGGACTATTTATACGGTTAGGCCGAGGCTTCTTCGATATTCGACTGGACTTCGTGAGCCCAGGGATAATCTGATGCGCTTTTCATTGTACCATCGGATGTACGCGGCCGCTCTCCCACCTCTCCGGCCTGCTCATCTGCGGCAGCTGCGTCGGGCGCTATGGCCTGTTCACACGAGACCGCTATGCCTGCCTCAACCACCAGCGCCGGGCCATCTGCGACAATAGCCGCACTATCACCCGTGAGAAGATCGAGCAGCGCGTACCCGCAACCAACACACTTCCAATGCGAACCGTCCGCATTTAGCTGCCATGAAGCGTGGAATTGTGGGGATAATCAGTATCCTTGCTACCGGGTCGCCAGACCATACGAGATCATACGAAGGATATAAGGTAGCTATCCATCCGCTAAGCCATTGTTTTTCTTGTAAGTTCCTACACCTTCCGGGCCTACCAATCTCGAAGGAAGGTCGGCAAATCCGTGAGGACTCTACGGCAGATCCCGGGCTTCTCAGTCGGCGATCCTCGACAAGGGGTTCGTGGAGCGTATTCATATCTACCGAACCGGCGGCAAAATGCACTACCAATTGCACTACAAAAATTCAAAATATGACCGCTAACTATATGATTTATAACATTTAAAGTTTTGTTCGCGTCTTCTCGACCGCACCAAAATTCACTCTCGATCCGTCGGTATCGCCGCCATCCAGAGCCAGACAGCGATCATGTCTCGACGTCCTGCTGTGTCTTGCGACCAGCAGCTCTCCCGCGAAGTGAGTACGAGCTCGGGCAGAAGTCATTTTTCCTCAAGCCGTCGAACTTTAAAACTCTTTTTCTATCGAATTTGTAGAATTAAGCTTGAATAAGACCCCAGCGCTGTTCGCCAAGTTCTGACGTCTTCACCTCCAAAGTGGCGATCGGCGCTTTGTACCAAGCAAGACAACTCCGTTTTTCGGGGGTGCTCCGCCGATCGCTATGCGGCCGGCAAACGGCGGAGCGTTGCCAGCAGCCCGCGGTTTCAGAGGATAGAGGTTTCCATGACCAAGCTTGTCTCCGTAGATCAGATCATCCCGCAAGACGATATTGTCCCGCTTACCGGACGTGTGGGCGCAGAGATCAGGAACATACGGCTTTCCGGCGACCTGCCGCAGCAGACGGTAGCGGCGATCAACCAGATCCTGTTGCAGCACAAGGTTGTCTTCTTCCGCGATCAGGCGCATCTCGACGATGCCGAGCAGGAGCGCTTCGCGCATCGGCTCGGCGACCTCGTGCCGCATCCGACCCAGGGTCCCGTCAAGGGAACGGCGTCCATTCTCGAGCTCGATTCAAGCCGGGGCGGCGGTCGTGCCGATCAGTGGCATACCGATGTCACCTTCGTCGACGCCTATCCGAAATTCTCCGTTCTCCGCGGCGTCGTCATACCGCCGGCCGGTGGCGACACCATCTGGTCGAACACCGCCGCGGCCTACCAGGACCTGCCCGAGCCGTTGAAGCTGCTCGCGGACAATCTCTGGGCGGTTCACAGCAACGTCTACGACTACGCCGCAGTCCGGCCGCGGGCGAGCGCCGCGGAAAAGAAGCACTTCGAGGAGGTCTTCACCTCGACGATCTACGAGACCGAGCATCCCGTTGTCCGCGTCCATCCCGAAACAGGCGAGCGCACGCTGTTGCTCGGCAATTTCGTGCAACGGCTCATCGGTCTTTCCAAGAGCGATTCAGCGCGGCTCTACGAGGTGTTCCAGTCCTATGTCACCGCACCGGAGAACACCGTCCGGTGGCGCTGGAAAGCCGGCGATGTGGCGATCTGGGACAACCGGGCCACGCAGCACTACGCAGTCAACGACTATGGCGATCAGCACCGGGTGGTCCGTCGCGCCACGGTCGACGGCGACGTTCCGGTCAGCGTCGATGGCCGCCGCAGCGCTACTCGCACCAAGGTCGCGAAGCCGGCGACCGACAAGGCTGCCTGAGTCCAGGCTGCGTGACGTCTGTGCCGCTTGAGGCGCGGTCGAACTTGAAGGCCGCTGTTCAGGCGGCCTTCTTGGTCCCGCGCCAGCGTGTCGGCGACCGCCTCCGAAGGAAGCATACCAACCGGCACCTCGGCGTCGCAAATGGCGTGACCGACGGTGTCGCGCTTACCTATAGTGCCCATGACAATTTCATCCAGGGGCATCGGGCATGTTGGGTAATTTTCGTGCGGTGGTCGTCGGTGGCGGCTGTGTCGGTGCAGGTGTTCTTTATGGCTTGGCGAAGCGCGGCTGGAGCGATATCGCGCTGCTCGAGCGGACGCAGCTCACTGCCGGTTCGACATGGCATGCGGCGGGGCTGATACCCTCCTATGCCCGCAGTCTCAACGTCGGGCGGATGATCGCCAAATCCATTGAGATCTATGAGGGCCTCGAAGCCGAAACCGGCCAGAAGGTCGGCTGGCACAAATGCGGCCAGCTGCGCATCGCCAACACGCGCGACAGGCTCGACGAATACCGCAGCTATATCGATGTCGCCGAGGTTCAGGGCATACGGGCGCGGATCGTAGCGCCCGCCGAGGCGCGAGAAATCTGGCCGCTGCTCAACAACAGCGGCATGCTCGGCGCGCTCTATCACCCCGATGACGGTCACATCGCACCCGCCGACGTGACCCAGGCCATGGCCAAGGGTGCACGAGACCTCGGCGCAAAGATCCACCTCGGCACCGAAGTGACGGGATTCGAGCGGATGCCGGGTGGCGAGTGGAAGGTCAGAACCTCCCGTGGCGACATGGTCTGCGAACACGTAATCCTTGCCACTGGCAATTATGCACGCCAGACAGGCGCCATGCTGGGCCTCCACATTCCGGCAATTCCGATCGTGCATCAGTATTGGATCACCGACGCGGTGCCCGAAGTCGTGGAGCGCAAGCGGCAGCGCCTTCCGGAAATGCCGATCCTGAGGGACGAGGGTTACGAGGGCTATCTGCGTGAAGAGGGGGACGGGCTGCTGTTCGGCCCCTACGAGCGCACCGAACAGCTCAAGCTGTTCGCCGAAAACGGCGTGCCCGAATGGTTCGGCGCCGACCTGCTCGATGAGGATTTCGATGCCGTTTCCTGGAACTGGGAGCGGGCGACGGAACTCGTGCCCGCGCTCGGACGCGCCGGCATCAAGAGAAACGTCCGCGGACCGTTCCAGATGACGGCCGACGAGCTGCCGCTGATGGGGCCGGCCTGTGGGCTTGAGAATGTCTGGCTGGCCGAAGGCGTGCCGGGCGGCATCCTGTGGGGCGGATCGATCGGCCACTATCTTTCGGAGCGGATTGTCGAAGGCGGCAACAGCATCGATACGGCGGAACTGGATCCGAGGCGCTTTGGCGACCATGCCAACAAGAACTGGGCCCGGGAGAAGGTCCGGGAAGCCTGGGGCACCCACGCAACACAGCATTATCCGGGTCAGGACATGCCGGCGGCACGACCGCAGAAAACAGCTCCGTCCTACGACCTCCTGAGCCAGCTCGGCGCTGTGTGGGATGTGCTGAACGGCTGGGAAATGCCAAGCTGGTTCGCACCTTCGGGCGTCGAGGCCCGCAATTCGTACAGCTGGCGCTGGACCGCCAAGGGGACCTATGTCGGCGAAGAAGTCCAGGCGGTCCGGCAAGCCGTCGGTCTGGTCGAAATGACGCCGATGACGAAATTCGAGGTCAGCGGCCCGGGTGCCGAGCGCTGGCTCGACGGGATCCTCGCCAATCGCTTGCCGCGCCTCGGCCGCATCGCGCTCGCCCACCATCTCACGCCGGCAGGTGGCGTGCAGGCCGAATATGTCGTGGCGCGATTGCAAGGCGACCTGTTCTACCTCGTCTCAACGCCGCGCGCCGAGCGTTGGAACTACGACGACCTCAACCGGCTGCTGCCGAAGGACGGCAGCGTACAACTGCGCAACGTCACCAACGATCGCGGCAGCTTCACCGTGGTCGGTCCCAAGGCGCGCGACGTTCTGCAGCCGCTGACGGAGATCGATCTGTCGAACGAGGCTTTCCCCTGGTTCAGCGTGCAGTCGGCGACCGTCGGCCTGGCCAGCGACGTGCGGCTGATGCGCGTCAACTATTCGGGTGAACTCGGCTGGGAACTCTATCATCCGCTCTGCTATCAACGGCATTTGCTGGACGCGCTTCTGGCATCAGGTGAGGCGCATGGGCTCAGGCTGGTCGGTCTGCAGGCGCTGGAATCGCTGCGTCTCGACAAGTCTTTCCGCGCCATGTACCGCGACATGAACCTCGAACTGTCGGCCTGGGAGAGCGGTCTCGACCGCTTCGTCAGGCTCGACAAGGGCGACTTCATCGGCCGCGCCGCCCTGGTCGCGAAGCAGAAGCAGGGCCTGCCACGCCGGATCGTCACGCTGTCCATCGATACCGATGGGGCAAGCGCCTTTGCCTATGAGGGCGTCTATCGCGACGGCAGCCTTGTCGGCCGCGTCACGTCGGCGGGCTACTCCTACACGTTCGGCCATGACATAGCATTGGCGCTGCTGCCGCCGGAGCTTGGCACGCCCGGCACGGCGCTGGAGGTGTCAATCCTCGGTGAGCGGCGCCCGGCAAGGGTGATCGCCGACTCTCCCTATGACCCAGAGGGTGCGCGCGGGCGTATGTGAGGGATCCAGAGCACAGTCGTTCAGGCTGCCTGCCGTCTGAAACTGACGACGGAGGCGTTGAAAATCACGCCGCCTTCTTCGTCCGCGCCGTGGTCGATCAGCTTCGGACGATGACGCCAGGTGACGTTGGTCGCTCTGCGAAAACCGAGCCTATCCCGTCCACCCAAGGCCAGACGAGATGCAATTGATCGAGACGAGCAGGGCGTCGGTAGCCCGCTTTTGATCCGCCGCGCCGGTATTCGCCCTGACTTCACGCAGCAGATCCACTTGCAGCCGGTGGATGTCGTCCATCGGTCCCTGCAGGCTGTCGAAGCGCCGCTTGAACATGGGAAAGCGCACGGAAAGATCGCCCCCGGTAAGGTCGCGGATCAGGCGTCGCGTCAATTCGTACTCGGCGGCGATGCGCGTGTGGATTCTTGCCGCGGCATCGCTGTCGGACACCAGGCCGGCGTAGAGCCGCGCGATCTCCATGTCGGACTGGTAGAGCGTCTTCTCCGCCTCGTCGACGATCAGACGGAAGAAGCGCGAGTGTTCGAACATGCGCGCCAGGAGGTCTCGCCCTGCATCGCCGCGCACCGCGACGAAGGAACTCAGCGCGCTGCCGATACCATACCAACCGGTCAGCAGATGGCGGTTCTGGCTCCAGGCGAACACCCAGGGGATGGCGCGCAGATCGGCAATGCCGCCGGCGCCGAAACGGCGCTCCGGCCGTGAGCCCATTTTCAGCAACCCCAGCTCCGCCACCGGGCTCGCCTGGTTGAAATAATCCAGGAAGCCTGGCTCCGCCATCAGCCTGGCATAGGAGGCCTGCGACATGCCGGCCAGCGCTTCCAGCGCTTCCTCGAACTCAGGCGCTTGCTTTGTCTCGATGTCGCTGGGTGGACCGACACTGTGGGCCAGCACGCCGGCGGCGAGGATCTCGAGCTGGTTGAGGCCGGTGCCGCGATTGGCGAATTTCGACGACACGACCTCGCCTTGTTCCGTCACCCGCATGGCTCCGGCGACTGTGCCAGCCGGCTGCGCCGCGATCGCCCGGCCGGTCGGCGCGCCGCCACGGCTGACGGAGCCGCCACGGCCGTGGAAGAAGCTGATCCGGACCTTTTGCTTGCGCCCGACGGCCGCGAGGCGCTTCTGCGCCTTTGCCAGTTCCCAGTTGGAGGCCAGGAAACCGCCGTCCTTGTTGGAATCGGAGTAGCCGAGCATGATTTCCTGGCGCGCACCGAAATCCCGCACCGTGCGCCGCACCAGCGATGTGTCGAGCAGTCCATTGAGGATGGCAGGGGCGGCCTGCAGGTCGGCGATGGTCTCGAACAAGGGCACGATCCGCAGCCTGATCGTGCCGCCGCTGCCGGTCGACAGTCCGCAATATTGCGCCAACAGATAGACCGCCAGCAGATCGTCGACCGAGCGGGTCATCGAGAGAACGAAACAGCCGACGGCGTCGGTGTCCGCGCCGGAGGTGGCGATGACCGCGAATGTCGAAAGCAGTTCTTGTGCTTCAGGCGAGAGGCGGCCGGCGTCGATCTCCAATTGCTCGCTTTGGCTGAGGGCTGAGCGTATGCGCGCCGACCATTGCGGCGTGCCGGCCGCGACGGGATCGGCGGTCAGCGCAAACAGCTCGGCCAGCACGCGGTTGACGACCGTGGAGTTCTCCCTGACATCGAGCGAGACCGTACGAAAGCCGAAGCTTCCGACTTGCTGGAGCAGCGGCTGGACGAAACGCCTGGCCACAGCTCGGCCTCCAATCGCCTCGAGGACGGAAGACAGCCCGCTGAGATCGGCACCGAACGCCGCTGCAGAGGGGTACGTTGCCACACCGCCATCTCGCGTGGCCTCCAACCGAGCCAGCAAGGCCGAAGCGAACTGGCGCAGCGGTTCGTCAGGGTTGCGGGCGGTGATTTCATGCGCCCAGCCGCTTTTGTCGAGCGCCTTTTGCAGCAGCGGCGTGAAGTTTTCCGGCAGGTCGACGACGTTCGAACTGACGCTGAGCGCCGTCACCAGCCGTTGCATTTGCGTCAGGTACCAGCCAATGGCGGTGTTGCGGTATTCGGCCAAGGCATGGGCGGTCATGGCGGCGGTCACGTTCGGATTGCCATCGCGATCGCCGCCGATCCACGAAGCATAGCGCATGAAGGAAGGAATTCTGACCTGCTCTCCGGGATAGTGACGCTGGAAGGCGTCCTGAAGCTTGCCGTAGAGCTGTGGCGTCGCCTCGAAAATGACTTCGCGAAAGAAATGCAGGCCCCAGGCGATTTCGCGTTCGACCGTCGGGCGCTCCAGCCGCAATTCGCCCGTCATCCACAGAAGCTCGATCTCGCTTTCCAGATCGGCGACCAGAAGATCGCGTTCGCGTGGCGCCCAGCGCGGCTGGTCGAGCTCGGTCAGCTTGCGATAGATGCGGCGGTGGATTTCGAGAACGGTAACGCGTTTGGCTTCCGTCGGGTGCGCTGTCATGGTCGGGCCGACGCAGAGCCCGTCGACCGTCGCCTGGACTTCCTGCGCCGAGTGGCCGTTCGCCGCCATCTGCGCGATCACGCTGGCGAAGGATCCGGGCACTTCGTCGGCGCCGGCACCTTGTTCGAGTTCGCGGCGCGTGCGCATGGCAAGCAACTCATCTGATATCGCCAGCAACTGGAACCATACGCCGCTCGCCTGAAGGGCCGGGATGCGCTGTTCCGGGGCCAGCGAGACAAGCGACCTGCGCCCGCTCAGAACGGCGGCGATCTCGGGCTCGCGCGCGCTTGCGACCTGAAGCAGCAGCCGCAACAAAAGGCTGCGCTCGTCCTCGCGAAACTTTATGGGTTTGCTCTGTTCCAACCGCTTTCCTCCTCGGGCCGAGGTTGGCCTGTGGTCAGGCGACCCGATCTGGCACCGGGCGGCCCTCGAAGAAGGCGGTCAGGTTCTCCACCACCTTCATGCCCATCGCCACCCGCGTTTCCTCGGTCGCGGAGCCCAGATGCGGCAACAGGACCACGTTCTCCAACCGCTTCAGTGCTTCTGGGACGGCGGGTTCGCCGTCAAAAACATCGAGGCCCGCGCCGGCGATTTCGCGCCTTTCCAGCGCACCGATCAGGGCGTCCTGATCGACAACGTCGCCGCGCGCCGTGTTGATCAGGAACGCGCCGGGCTTCATCAGCCGCAGGCTGCGGGCATCGATGAGGTGGCGGTTTTCCGCGCCGCCCGGACAGTGCAAGGAGACGAAGTCGGATGCCGTGAGCAGCCCTTCCAGGGTTTGCATCTGCACGGCGCCCATTGCGCGAGTCTCCTCATCGTCGACCGGCGAGCGATTGAAGAACACGATCTTCATGCCGAAGCCGAAATGCGCGCGCCTGGCTGTCGCCTTGCCGATGCGGCCCATGCCGACAATGCCGAGCGTCTTGCCCGACACTTTCGCGCCGGCCATGTGGGTTGGCGACCAGCCGCGCCATTCTCCGGCGCGTAGCTGGCGCTCGCCTTCACCGGTCCGGCGCGCGACAGCCAATATCAGGCTGAGCGCCAGGTCGGCGGTGCAATCGGTCAGCACGCCCGGCGTGTTGGTCACCACGATGTCGCGTTCGCGGGCGGCCGCGACATCGATATGACTGAAGCCAACGCCGAAATTGGCGATGATCCGGGTGCGAGCGGAGGATTCTGGAAACACTTCGTCTGGCAAGCGGTCGCTGACCGTTGCCAGGATCGCATCATAGTCAGCGAAAGCCGATCCAATCGCTGCCGGGCTCAAGGGCGTGTCGCTGACGTTGAACGTCGTGTCAAAGCGCTCGGCGAGGATCGCTTCGACGGCGGCCGGCCATTTGCGGGTGACAATCAAACGGGGTTTCATCTGACATCCTGCCAATCGACGGGGTTGGCGATGGCGCCAACCCCCACGTTCCGGGTTATTCAGGCGATGGCCTCACGCCGCTTTCTTCATCCGCGACAGCGTATCGGCCACCACCTCGCCGAAGGACGACGGCGTCGGCACGATGACGACGCCCGCGTCTTTGAGGATTTCGACCTTCTCCTGCGCCGACTCGCCGAAGGCCGAGATGATGGCGCCGGCGTGGCCCATGCGGCGGCCTTTCGGAGCGGAGAGGCCGGCGATGTACGCGATCAGCGGCTTCCTCATATTGTCGCGCGCCCAGATCGCGGCTTCGGCTTCCTGTGGACCGCCGATCTCGCCGATCATCACCACGGCGTCGGTCTCGTCATCCTGCTCGAACAGCTTCAGCATATCTTTGAACGAAGAGCCGTTGATCGGATCGCCGCCGATGCCGACGCTGGTCGAAACGCCGATGCCGAGCGCCTTCATCTGCGACGCGGCTTCGTAGCCCAACGTGCCGGAGCGGCCGACAATGCCGACGCGGCCGGGCAGATAGATCGAGCCCGGCATGATGCCCATCAGCGCCTGTCCCGGCGTAATGACGCCGGCGCAGTTCGGGCCGATCAGCCGCATGCGGTCTTCGTAGCGGTAGCGGCGCATGTAGCGTTTGACCTGCATCATGTCCTGCGAAGGGATGCCGTCGGTGATGCAGACGCAGAGCTTGATGCCGGCATCCGCCGCTTCCATGATCGAATCGGCGGCAAAGGGCGGCGGCACGAAGACGATGCTGGCCTCGGCGCGGGTCTCGCGCACCGCGCCCTTGACCGTGTTGAAGACGGGCAGGCCGAGATGCTTCTGGCCGCCCTTGCCGGGGGTGACGCCGCCGACCAGCTTGGTGCCGTAGCGCTTCATGTCCTCGGCATGAAAACTGCCGATCTTGCCGGTGAACCCCTGGACGATGACGCGGGTGCTGCGGTTGAGCAGGATTGCCATGTGTTCTCCCTCCCTCAGGCTGCTTTTTTCTTGGTGGCCGCGCGCCATGCGGCGACGGCCTTTTCGGCGGCTTCGGCCAGCGTGTCCGCAACGATCACCGCTTCGCCGGAATCGGCCAGGATCTTGCGTCCTTCCTCGGCCTTGGTGCCGGAGAGCCGCACAACCAGCGGCACGGTGACGCCGACCTCGCGGATCGCCTTGATGACGCCCTCGGCGACCCAGTCGCAGCGGTTGATGCCGGCAAAGATGTTGACCAGGATGGTCTCGACATTCTTGTCGCCGAGCACGGCGCGGAAGGATTTCGCCACACGCTCGGGCGAGGCGCCGCCGCCAATGTCGAGGAAGTTGGCCGGCTCGCCGCCGGCGATCTTGATCATGTCCATGGTCGCCATGGCCAAGCCCGCGCCATTGATGATGCAGCCTATGTTGCCGTCGAGGCCGACATAGGAGAGGCCACGGTCGCTGGCGAAGGTTTCGCGCGGGTCTTCCTGGCTCTTGTCGCGCAGTTCCGAGATTTCCGGCCGCCGGAACAGCGCGTTCTCGTCGAACGACATTTTGGCGTCGAGCGCGATCAGATTGCCGTCGCGGGTCACCACCAGCGGGTTGATCTCCAGCATCGAGGCGTCATAGTCGCGAAACACCTGGTAGCAGCTGAAGATGGTTTCGGTCGCTTTGCCGATCAGATTGTCTTCCAGCCCGAGCCCGAAGGCGATCTCGCGCGCCTGGAAACGCTGCATACCGACGCCGGGATCGACCGCCGCGCGGATGATCGAATCCGGCGCAGTCTCGGCGATCTCCTCGATTTCCATGCCGCCCGCTGCCGAAGCGACGATCATGACGCGCTCCTCCTTCCGGTCGAGGACGAAGCCGAGATAGAGCTCCTGCGCGATATCGACGGCTTCCTCGAGATAGAGGCGCGAAATCAGCTTGCCGCGCGGTCCCGTCTGGTTGGTCACCAGCTTGCGGCCGAGCATCGCTTCGGCGGCGTTGGAAATCTCGTCATCGTTGACGCAGAGCTTGATGCCGCCGGCCTTGCCGCGGGCGCCGGAATGCACCTGCGCCTTCAGCACCCATTTGCCGCCGCCGATTTCGCGCGCCCTGTAGGTCGCCTGCTCGGGGCTGTAGGCCAGTCCGCCGCGCGGCACGTGCACGCCGTGGCGCGCCAGCAGTTCCTTGGCCTGGTATTCGTGGATGTCCATCTTGTCCTCCCGGTATTAGTGCGCGGCGACGCGGGCCTGGCCCGCGCGTTCGATCGCTTCGTTCACCACCAGCACGTTGCGCGCCATGCGCTCCGACGCGGCGTCGATCATCTTGCCGTCGAGCGCTGCCGCTCCCTTGCCGGCGGCCTCGGCCTCCTTCAGCACCTCAAGGATGCGCCTGGCGCGGGTGACTTCCTTTTCCGGCGGCGAGAAGACGTCGTTGGCGAGCGCGATCTGCGATGGGTGGATCGCCCATTTGCCTTCGATGCCCAGCGCCGCGGCGCGCCTGGCGCCGGCGATGTAGCCTTCCGGATCGGAGAAGTCGCCGAACGGCCCGTCAATGGCGCGCAGGCCATAGGCGCGGCAGGCGACGGTCATGCGCGACAGCGCGAAATGCCACTGGTCGCCGGGATAATCGGGATTGAGGCCGCCAATGTTGACGGTGCGGGCCTTGCAGCTTGCGGCATAATCGGCGACGCCGAAATGCATCGCTTCCAGCCGGCCGGGCGTGGCGGCAATCGCCTCGACATTGGCCATGCCGAGCGCCGTCTCGATCAGTGCCTCGAGGCCGACGCGGGTCTTGTAGCCCTTCGCCATCTCGATCTGGTTGACCATGGCCTCGACCATGTAGAGATCGGCCGGCACGCCGACCTTCGGCACCAGAATGGTGTCCAGCCTGTCGCCGGCCTGTTCCATGACGTCGACCACGTCACGGTACATGTAATGGGTGTCGAGGCCGTTGATGCGCACCGAGACGGTCTTGCCCTTGGCGCGCCAGTCGATGTCGTTGAGCGCCTGGATGATATTCTTGCGGGCGCGCTCCTTGTCGGGCGGGGCGACCGCATCCTCGATGTCGAGGAAGATGAAGTCGGCGGCGCTGTTGGCCGCCTTGTCGATCATCTCCGGGCTGGAGCCGGGAACCGCAAGTTCTGAGCGCTGCAGCCGCAGTTTCTTCAAATGGTTGATGGTGTGGCTCATCGTCTTGTCCCTCAGGCGGCTTCGGCGACCGGCACGGCGGCCGAGGCGCGGAAATGCTGGATGGCGGCACCGACACCGGAGCCTGGCGCCAGCCGGACGCCGCAATCGAGCAGCGTAAGTTCAGCCGCGGACAGAGAGGCCAGCACCATCACCTCGTTCAGCCAGCCGAGATGGCCGATGCGGAAGACCTTGCCGGCCACCTTGTTCAGGCCGCCGCCGAGGGATGTCTGGTAGGCCCCGGCTGCACGCTTGACGACGTTGGCGCTGTCGATGCCTTCCGGTACCAGAATGGCGCTGACCGTATCGGAGTGCCATTTCGGCGCTTTGGCGCATAGCTTCAGGCCCCAGGCGTCGACCGCCTTGCGCACGCCTTCGGCGAGACGATGGTGGCGGGAAACAATGTTTTCGAGCCCTTCCTCGGCGATCAGGTCGAGCGAGGCGCGCAGGCCGCGCAGCAGCTGTGTAGCCGGCGTATAGGGAAAATAGCCGGTGTCGTTGGTACGGATCATGTCCTCGAAGGAGAAGTAGCAGCGACGGTGCTTCGCCGTGCGCGATGCGGCGAGCGCTTTCTGGCTGACGGAGAGGAAACCGAGGCCGGCGGGCAGCATGAAACCTTTCTGCGAGCCCGAGACGGCGCAATCGACGCCCCATTCCTCCTGGCGGAAATCGATCGAGCCGATCGACGAAACGCCGTCGACGAAGAGCAGGGCAGGGTGGTTGGCGTCGTCGAGCGCGGCCCGGCAGCCGGCGACATCGCTGGTCACACCGGTCGCGGTCTCGTTCTGGGTGCAGAAGATTGCCTTGATGCGGTGTGCCTTGTCGGCCTTCAGCCGCTCGGCATAGAGCTCGAGCGGCACGCCCGTTCCCCATTCGCAGTCGATGACATCGACCTCGAAGCCGAGGCGCTCGGCCATGTCGACCCACAAATGCGAGAACTGGCCGAAGCGCGACATCAGCACGCGGTCGCCGGGGCTGAGCACATTGGTCATCGCCGCTTCCCAGGCGCCCGTGCCGGAGGAGGGGTAGATGAAGACGCGGCCGGTCTCGTTCTTGAAAACTTTTTTGATGTCTTCGAACAGCGGCAGTGTGAGATCGGGGAAGGACGCGGCGCGCATATCCTCCATCGGCAGGTTCATCGCCTGCCGGACCTGCTCGGGAATGTTGGTCGGTCCGGGAATGAAAAGATGGGTGAAACCGGCCATGGTGCGAACTCCTCCTGATCCAGCAAAGCGGTGATGGGGAGTTTCGTTTCGACGGCTAAAGGCGACAACACCTTGCCGGGTAACATCTCACTGCCTGCGGGTGGGGAAAGCCTACCCGATCGGCCTACCCGGGTGGCACGGTGTTTGTCCTACCCGAAAGGTTGTTTCGAGGTGCGCCTTTCCCTCGAATAGAGGGCGACAGCCATGGCCCGGTTGCGGACGTCGAGTTTGTCGTAGAGATTCTTGAGGTGGTATTTTACCGTGTTCTCGGAAATCCCCGTCCGCGTGGCGATCTGCAGATTGGTCCAGCCGTCGGACAGCACCGCCAGCAGCTCGCGCTCGCGCACGGTGAGCTGCGACAAGGGCGTGTCGTTGACCTTGTTGATGTCGATATAGGGGATGCAGATGCGGCCATGCGCGACCGCCAGGATCGTTTCGAAGATGATCGACGGGTCGTCGAACTGGAAGCAGTAGCCCTGGGCGCCGAGCCGCACGCACTGCTTCAGGATGCCGATGTCGTGGTCGTTGGAAAACACCGCGATGCGCACGCCGAGCTTGCGGCTGTGAACCTCGGCCAACACATCGGCGCCGTCCATGTCGGCGAGCTTCCAGCCGATGACGGCGACGTCGAATTCACCTTCCGCTGCCAGCTCGAGGAAATGCCTGCCGCTTTGCACACAGGCCAGGAGCTCGAAGCGTCCGTCGCAGTCCAGCATTTCGCGCAGCGCCGATATCACGAGCGGATTGCGTTCGGCCACGACCACGCGCACGCGCCGTTCCGCGGTTGCCTTGGTTTCTGTCTGTGACCTGGTCTTCAAGGGCTTCCGGCTGTTCTGGTTGCGGCCTGGGCGGGTCCGGTTGATATCAGGACCTGCATCATGACAATTCTGCCCCAACCGTGCGGGGGTGCTCTTTCCCCAGCGACATGCGCTGTCGCGTCGTCTGAAGCCGGCGGGGCATCGGTTTTCGATGGAAACGGCATAGTTGCTGCGGCTGGAGCGATCTTGCTGCCCGGTGTCGTCAATTGGCCGGATAGGGTGTATTTCGTTTGATATTCCGTGCGTTAGGGCGATAGGTTCGCAAATCGAATCGTACTGCCGCTTCATGCTCTATTCCTAAGATTGCAGCTTGTCCGGAATCCTGATGGCGGGAGGCGCCGGTGGAAGGCGAACACGAACAGACGAGCGGCGCCAAAGCCGCTGACGATACCCACGTCGACATCTATGGCGAGGACGGCGTCGTTCTGTCGTCGTTCCTGGCGCAGATCGGCGCTGCCATCGCCGATCGCGACACGCTGACGCTGAAGCGCGGAGTCGACGACCTGCACCAGTCGGAACTCGGCGATCTGCTCGAGGCGCTGCACCCCGAACAGCGCCGCGCCCTGGTCGAGCTTCTCGGCACCGATTTCGACTTTTCGGCGCTGACCGAAGTCGACGAGGCGATCCGCCGCGACATCGTCGACAGCCTGCCCAACGAACAGATCGCCCAGGGCGTTCAGGACCTCGATTCCGACGACGCGGTCTACATTCTCGAAGACCTCGAAAAGGAAGACCAGGACGAGATCCTGTCGCAACTGCCGTTCACCGAGCGGATCAGGCTGCGCCGCTCGCTCGACTATCCCGAAGAGACGGCCGGTCGCCGCATGCAGACCGAGTTCGTCGCCGTGCCGCCGTTCTGGACCATCGGCCAGACCATCGACTACATGCGCGAGGACAAGAACCTCCCCGACCGTTTCAGCCAGATCTTTGTCATCGATCCGAGCTTCAAGCTGCTTGGGGCCATCGACCTCGACCAGATCCTGCGCACCAAGCGCACGGTCAAGGTCGAGGAGGTGATGCATGAGACGCGTCACGCCATCCCGGCTACCATGGACCAGGAAGAGGCGGCGCGGGACTTCGAACAGTACGATCTTCTCTCCGCCGCCGTCGTCGACGAGAACGAACGGCTGGTCGGCGTGCTGACCATTGACGACGTCGTCGACGTCATCCAGCAGGAGGCCGAGGAAGATCTGTTGCGAATGGGCGGCGTCGGCGACGAAGAGCTGTCCGACAGCATCCTGTCGACTTCGCGCTCACGCGTTCCCTGGTTGCTGGTCAATCTGCTGACCGCGTTCCTCGCAGCATCGGTGATCGGCCTGTTCGATCGCACCATCGAGCACATTGTGGCGCTGGCCGTACTGATGCCGATCGTGGCCGGCATGGGCGGCAATGCGGGATCGCAGACCATGACCGTCACGGTGCGTGCGCTGGCGACGAAGGACCTCGACATCTACAATGCCGGACGCATCATCCGCCGCGAAATGGGCGTGGGTTCGATCAACGGCATCATCTTTGCCGTGCTGATCGGCATCGTCGCGGCGGCCTGGTTCCGCGATCCCAATCTGGGCGGCATCATCGCTGCGGCGATGATCATCAACATGTTCGTGGCCGCACTTGCCGGCATCCTGATCCCGCTGCTGCTCGACCGCTTCAAGATCGATCCGGCGGTGGCGTCGGCGGTTTTTGTCACCACGGTCACCGATGTCGTTGGCTTTTTTGCCTTTCTGGGACTGGCCACCTGGTGGTTCGCGGTGCCCTAGAGAATGGGTAGCGCGGTCTCAATTGACTTTTACGTAAATGCCGTGCGACGTTCGTGTCGGGGTTTCACGCCGAGTCCGGCTTGGAACGGGGTTGATCGGAATGCGTTGGAAATGCCGGCGACCGGTCATTTTCCAATGTCCGACATTTGGAGCGAGAATGCGGGAATATTATTCGATCACCGAACTGACGCGCGAATTCGACGTGTCGACGCGGACGCTGCGCTTTTACGAGGATGAGGGGCTGGTGCAACCGGTCCGGCGCGGCCGCACAAGGCTGTTTCGCCCGTCGGACCGGCATCTGATCCGCCAGATCATGCGTGGAAAGCGACTCGGTTTCTCGATCAACGAAATCCGCGAAATCATCCAGATGTACAAGGAGCCGCCAGGCGAGGTCGGCCAGCTCAACCTGATGATCAGGCGCATCGAGGAAAAGCGCGAGGATCTCAGGCAGAAGCGGCGGGATCTTGAAGAAACGCTGGCGGAACTCGACCAGGCGGAAGAGTCGTGCGTGGAGCGGCTGGTGGAGCTAGGGGTTAACACCTGAACCTTCGTCATTCTAGGGCGAAGCAGGAGCGAAGCTCCGTCGCGGAGACCCTAGAATCCATTCTGTGACCTTGGCCGTGGAGTGCAGCGGCGCATAATTTCGCAACGTTTGCAATGATTTAGCGTCACGGCATGGATCTTCGGGTCTGCGCTGCGTCGCTTCGCTCCTTGCTCCGCCCGTGGATGACGAAGGGTTGGGCGTATCAGTCACTCGCCGAAGTACCGCTCTCAGATCCAGCGCCGGACCCGCTTTGCGTAATCGCGATACTTCTTGCCGAATTTGGCCGCCAGCACTTTTTCCTCGCTCTCGATCGCGACCTTCTGGGTGGCGAAGGCCGCGATCAGCGCCAGCGGCAGGAACCAGAAAATCCCCGAGACAAGGGCGGCGCCGATCAACAGCAGCGTGTTGGCGAGATACATCGGATTGCGGGTGACTCCGAACGGGCCTGACGTCACCAGATGCTCCGGCACGCCATTGGGGTTCATTGTCGTCCTGGCCCGCATCATGGTGCGGATCGCGGTGAACCACAGTGCGGCGACGGCAAACAGCACCACAAAGCCGGCGGCGAACAAAAGGTCGCCCAGCAGGTCGCCGATCCAGGGCAGGGGATAGAGTAAGCCGAGCACGACACTGATGGCGATGGCGGCGCAGTAGATCAGCGGCGGCCACGGAATCAGTCCTCGTTTCGGCGGCCCGGGTTTTGGCGCCTTGTCGGTCATTGTTGCCCTCCCTGCGTCATCGGGCTCTCCTCCGTCCTGGCGGTGCAGATGCCGGCGAGTTCACCGAGATGCGCCTTGAACTCCGGGGTCTGGTCGCCATTGTAGAGCCGGTCGAATGCTGCCTCGCCTTGCAGCGTGTCCAGCATGCACACACAATAGCTGGCGCAGAACTCCGTGTCGCGCTGCTGTTCGCAGGATACCTGGCATTCCTTCAGGAACACCACTTCCCGTGTCTCGACCGGCGCCGGCGCGATCTGCGAGAACAGCCAGACACAGCCGAACAGCAACGGCTGGTGGATCAAGTAGAAAGCCAGGCTGTGGCGGCCGATGAAGGTGAGCGGCTTGGCCCAGCTTCCTGATGTCAGCGTCGCCAGCCGCGCCAGCACGCCGCTGGTGGAGGCGAGTTTTGCCGCGGCGATGCCGAAAAGCACCGCGCCGAACCATGGAAACAGCGGCACATAATCGTTGGAGCGCGGGTTGATCGCCGACAGGCCGACCCACCAAAGTGCTGGATGATCGAAGGCTTCGGATCGGAGATAGAGGGGGGCTGCGATCACCATCGCCGCCACGACCAGCGTCAGCAGCGCCGGCAGCCGCAGGAACAGAAGGCCGAGCAGGCTGGCCAGCGCGATCTCGTGCAGGATGCCGAAGAAGATGAAGCTGTCGGGCGTGATGAAATACGTGACCGCCGATATGGCCACCGCCGCGACGGCTACCATGGCGAACCGCTTCCAGAAGCCGTTCCAGCGGATCTGCCTGCCATGGGCGAGGAACAGGCTGACGCCGACCAGGAACAGGAAGGTCGAGGCGATGCAGCGCGCATAGATCTTCCACCAGCCGACGGCGGTAAGGCCGGGATCGGTGTAGTGGAAATTTTCGAGATCCCAGGTGAAGTGGTAGCTGGCCATGGCGATCAGCGCGATGCCGCGCACGATGTCGATGGCGACGATGCGCTTCGGTCGATCTCCAGGGGGTGCGGTATGAATGCTCATGGTCTCGCGATCTGAATCAGCCCTTGAAGACGACTATCACGGTTGCACCGGACAAAAGAAGGCCGCCCGCGCTTGCCTGCGGGGCGCATCGCGCATGCTGCATCAGCCGACGCTTGAGGCCTGCGGCGGAAGGCCTTTGACCGAAATTCGTTTTTTGCCGGGAACGGATCGGTGTTCGCCCGCCCAGCGTGCTGGCGCGGTCTGCGGCTTCGCAACGTGGCGCTATCTGCCGAAGTCTCTCTGAGGATCAGAGCGCCGCGTGCCGCTCGCGCACCCAGTTGTGGAAGCGGTGCAGATCGTATTCCTCGGGCATCAGCACGCCCGCCTGGTGGCGCATCGAGCGCAGGCCTTTCTGGTTGATCTCGCAGATCGCGGCATCCTCCTCCAGCACCTGGGTGCCGAAGGCGACGACATTGTCGATGTCGGTCTCAGCCAGTGCCTCCGGCGCGAACAGCCATTCGGCGGTGAGTTCGGTCTGCTCGGGGCCGAGCGGTGTCAGCCGCACGGTGCGGACATAGTCGACATGGCCGACGATGAACATCGAGGGCAGATTGGTGGCATAGGTCTGGCCGGCCGCGCGCTCGGCCGGCGTCAGGCCGGACAAGACCGGGCCATGGGCGTGTCCATCGCGCGACCAGGTCTCGGCGCCGGCGCGCAAGCCGCCGGAAAACTCCGGCGCGTCATTGTCGGCATGGCGAACCCAGTCGGGGTCGTCGTGCCGGCTCATCAGGCCGCGGCCGTAGATCGGCACCAGCCGCGACAGGTCCTTGTGGACCCCGGGGCAGTGCAGGCACTCGTTGAAGTTCTCCCAGAAGATCTTCCAGTTGCAGTTCATCACCTTGCGCAGCACATGGCCTGATACCAGCGTTTCCAATGGCCAGTTGCCGAGGTTGCCGGATGCCGGATCGAAGGACGCCTGCGCCGAACCGGAGGCATCCTCCTGCAGGTTGACGAAGACAAAGCCGCGCCAGACCGACAGCGCCACGCGATAGAGCGGAAGGTCGGCCTTGTCGAAACCCTCGGGCAGCGATTTCGAGGGAACGCGCACGAGGTCGCCGCGCAGCGAATAGGACCAGGCGTGGTAGGGGCAGGTGATGAGCCGCGCCTTCAGCCGGCCCTCGCTCTCCTGGCAAAGCTGCGAGCCGCGATGCCGGCAGGTGTTGTGGAAGGCGCGCAGTTCGCCGGTGTCGTCGCGCAGCACGACGATCTCCTGCGTGCCGACGCGGAAGGTCCTGAAAGCCAAGGGCTGGGCAAGGTCGGCCTCGCGGCAGACGAGCAGCCAGCTTTTGTACCAGATGGCGTCGAGATCGCGCCGGTAGCTTTCCGCGTCCCAATAGGCCGAGGACGGCAGCGTCGGTTCGGCCTTGGTCAGGCCGTTATAGGGGGCGCGCTGGCTCGGATTGGGTTGCATGGCTGGCTTCCTGTGATGCATCAGCCGACACCCCGGTAAATCGTTTGTCAATTGCGGCTGACATTGCCGATTTGAGGCGCGGCGCATAATCATGTCGCGATATGGGGGATTCGGAACGTGGCCTCACGACAGATGTCGCTTACGCCGGAATTGGTCGCGCGCTGCTGGCGCGAGATCGCCGACGCCGGACCTGACCCGGAGGCGATGCACCTCGATGACAGCGACTACGATTCGCTGCTGGATGAATTGCAGGCCGAACTCCCCGACAGCGAACCGCTGTGGCTGTTCGGCTACGGCTCGCTGATCTGGAAACCGGAAATCGATTATGTCGAGGACCGCGTTGCGCTGGCACGCGGCTGGCACCGCTCCTTTTGCATGAACATGACGCGCTGGCGCGGCACCAAGGAAAGCCCCGGCCTGATGATGGCGCTCGACAGTGGCGGACAGTGCAAAGGCGTCGCCTTCCGGCTGGCCGACGACAACCGGCGAGAGCAGTTGGGCCGGCTGTTCCGGCGCGAAGTCACGCTGAAGCCGACAAGCTACCGGCCGCGCATGCTGAAGCTTGCAAGCGAGGCCGGTCCGCTCAGAGCCCTGGCTTTCGTCATCAACCGCAACGGGCTGACCTATTCCGGCCCGCTCGACGAAGCGAAGGTGGTCGACAGGCTGGCCACTTCCTGCGGGCACTGGGGGTCAGGCGCCGACTATCTCTACAATACGGTGAAGAATCTGGAGGAGCGCGGCATTCACGATCGCCATCTGTGGCGGCTGCAGCGGCTGGTTGCCGAGCGGATCTCCGCCTTGAACCCGTAACGCTGCATGGCGCATTCGCGCTGTTGGCCGGCGGAATTTGGTTTGCCGGATGCGGCTGTTTCAGCCTATAGTCACGCATGTCGTCGGTTCCATTAGGGACCAAGAGGGAATGCGGTGAGGGCTGTCTTGTTGCCCGATGCCGTGGCTGCCCCCGCAACTGTGTGCGGTAGTCCTCTCCAAGCCACTGAGGATTTTTCTTCGGGAAGGTGGGGAAGGGCGCTGATCCGCGAGCCAGGAGACCTGCCGGCGACAGGGAACTGACTTCGATGCCCTCGGGTGGAGGGCGAAAGGACAAGATATGAATACCGCTACCGTCTCCCTCGGCGCTTCCGTCTCCTCGCAGTCGCGCTTCATGCAGCTCGTGCTTAGCGCGTTTCTGGGCATTTTCGTCATCGGCGTTGTCGGCTTCTCGCATATCGATGCGGTCCACAATGCCGCGCACGACTATCGCCATTCGATGGCGTTTCCCTGCCACTGACGAGGATCTGACATCATGAACCTGTTTCGCAACGTCGTGTTCGTCGCGGCGATTGCCGGGCTCGTGGCTGGCGTCGTTCTCGCCTGCATGCAGGCCTATGCCACCGTGCCGCTCATCTTGAAGGCGGAAGTCTACGAACAGGCCGGTGGCGGCCATGACCATGAGCATGCTGCGGCGCCCGCCGCCAACGCTGCGGGCACCAAGGCCATGAGCACCGCAGCACCCGCACCGGCTGAAGCGGCCGCGCCGGCGGAGGACGAAGGCTGGGCGCCGGCCGATGGCTTCGAGCGCTTCGCGTTCAGCGTGCTGGCCAACATCGTTACCGGCATCGGTTTCGCGCTGGTCCTGGTGGCGGTTTCCGAATTCGCCGGCGGCATCGGCAATTGGCGTCAGGGCGTGTTCTGGGGCCTGGCCGGCTTTGCCGTGTTCACGCTGGCGCCGGGCCTCGGCCTGCCGCCGGAACTGCCGGCAATGCCGGTTGCCGATCTGCTCCAGCGCCAGATCTGGTGGTGGGCAACGGTGATCGCGACCGCGATAGGCCTTGCGCTGATCGCTTTCCGCACCTCGGCGCCGCTAACCGTCCTGGCCGTGCTGCTCATCGTTGCCCCGCATATTGTCGGCGCGCCGCAGCCCGACGATTTCAAGACAACGATTCCCGAAGGCCTGCACCATCAGTTCGTGGTGGCGGTGACGGTGACCAATCTGGTGTTCTGGCTGGTGCTCGGCGCGGTTGTCGGCTTGGTGCGCGGACGCTTCACCGGCACGGCGACCAGCCTGCGCGACAGCTTTGCCTGATCGCAGTTTGACCTTCATCATCGGCGGCGCGCGCTCCGGCAAGAGCGCGCATGCCGAAACCCTGGCGACGACGCTGCCGCCACCATGGGCCTATATCGCCACCGCGGAAGCCTATGACGACGAGATGCGCGCGCGCATCGCGCAGCATCGGTCGCGGCGCGGCGAAGGCTGGACGACCATTGATGCGCCGCTCGATCTTGCCGGCGCGCTCGAGGTCTTGCCTGACAACCAGCCGGTGCTCGTCGACTGCCTGACGCTGTGGCTGACCAACCATATGCTTTCCGACCATGATCTTGATGCAGAATGCCGGCGGCTTGGCGATGTGCTGGCGCGGCCGCGCGGGCCGTGGTTTGTGGTCTCCAACGAAGTCGGGCAAGGCATCGTGCCCGACAACGCGCTCGCGCGCCGTTTCCGCGACGCTGCCGGCCGGCTCAACCAGCAGGTCGCGGCCATTGCCGATACGGTGCTATTGATGGTGGCCGGGCTGCCGCTCAAGGTGAAATAATGACCGATATCGACGCAAGAGACGAAGAACGCCACCGCGCCAAGATGGCCAAGCGCAAGGCGGTGCAGGATGCCGAGGTTGCGGAAAAGACGGTCGAGAAGGGGCTGCTGATCGTCAACACCGGACCCGGCAAGGGCAAGACCACGGCGGCGTTCGGGCTGGCGCTGCGCATGCTCGGCTACGGCAAGCGTGTCGGCGTCGTCCAGTTCATCAAGGGCAAATGGCACACCGGCGAAAAGGATGCCTTTGCCGCCTTCGGCGACCGCGTCGTCTGGCACACGATGGGCGAGGGTTTCACCTGGGAAACGCAGGATCTGAAGCGCGACATCGCGGCTGCCGAAGCCGCCTGGGCCAAGGCGCTGGAGCTGATCGCCGATCCCTCTATCAGCCTCGTCGTGCTCGACGAACTGAACATTGCGCTGCGCTACGACTATCTCGACATCGACAAGGTGGTGGCGGCGTTGAAGGCGCGGCGCGAAGGCCTGCATGTCGTAGTCACCGGCCGCAACGCCAAGCCGGCACTGGTCGAGGCGGCGGATCTTGTGACGGAGATGGGTGTGACCAAGCACCATTTTTCTGCGGGCGTGAAAGCGCAGCAGGGGATTGAGTTTTAGAGGGCCTAACTTCGGGAGATGACCGTTGGAACAAGCCGTGATCGTCTATCTTCTTCTGAGTGGCGGTCAGTTCGGGGCGCCGGACGAGAGGCAATCGCTCCAAGTTCTGGAAGATCGGTTGGAACAAGCGGTTTCGAATGCGCATGTCGGCGAATTTGACGGTGACGAGTTTGGCGGGGGCAAATGCACCCTCTATCTGTACGGGCCAGACGCCGAGAAGCTTTTCCTTGTGATTGAGCCTGTGCTGAAATCCTCGGCTGTGGCCGCCGGAGGTTACGCGATCAAAAGATATGGCGCGGCTGTGGATCCAAACGCCAAGGAAGTCCGTGTCTCCTGGTGAGTCAGGCGGCCGATTTACTGCGAGACCAAGATATCCAGATAGATGACGACCGCCGACAGGATCCCAAACAACCCAATCAGCAGATAATCGGCGACCTGGTAGAGTTTCAGTGCCCGCCTGATGTCCAGGCTCTCGGCTTCGCGGCGGCCGCCTTCGCCCATGAACGCATCCTCAACGACAACGCCGCCATAGCTGCGCGGGCCGGCGAGCGCCAGGCCGAGCGCGCCGGCCATCGCCGCCTCCGGCCAGCCGGCATTGGGCGATCGATGCTTTTTGGCGTCGCGCCGCACCGCTTCCCATGCGTTGCGAGGATCGGCGCCGCTGACAAGAAAGGCGGCGCCAATGATGAGCAGCGCGGTCAGCCGGGAGGCCGGCAGGTTGATCCAGTCGTCGAAAAGTGCTGCCGCCCGGCCGAAGGCCTCGTGGCGCGGGGTGCGGTGGCCGATCATCGAATCGGCGGTGTTGGCGGCCTTGTAGGCGACGCCGCCGGCCAGCCCGCAAACGCCGGTCCAGAAGGCGGGGGCGACGATGCCGTCGGAAAAATTCTCGGCCAGGCTTTCGATCGCGGCGCGGCTGACGCCGGCGTGATCGAGCTTTTCGGGATCGCGGCCGACGATGCGCGCAACCGCAATGCGCCCGAGCGCCAGTCCACCTGTGTCCAGCGCATCGGCCACGGCCTCGACATGTTCGGTAAGGCTCTTCTGCGACAGCAGCGACGATGCCAGGATCGCCGTGACGATCATGCCGGCAGGAAAGAGCTCCCAGAGCAGGATTTGTACGATGAAGGCAATCACCGCCGGCACCAGCACAATGACCAGCAGCGCGTGTACGCCGCGGCGGCGACGCAAGGCGTCGGAATCAGTGGCGCGGTTGAGCCTGAGGTCGAGAAAGGATATCAGCCTGCCGAACCAGGTGACGGGATGGCCAACGGCACGGAACAACCAGTCCGGGTAACCCAGGATGCGTTCGGTGGCCAGCGACAGGAAAGCGATCAGGACCGACATGAAGCTTTCTGATGGAGCGATTGCTGCGGTGGATCATGGTGGATCCCTTGGCCGGGCGAGCGCGCTCTTCCCCCACGCGCCACAGCCTTTCGTCGATCTCTCGACAGGTATCAATCCGCACTCCTACCCGCTTTTCGAGCTGCCCGCCACCGCTCTCTCACGATTGCCGGAAGGTGGCCGCCTGCGTGAGTTGACCAGGATCGCGGCAGGCGTCTATGGCGCGCCTTCGGCCGAGAATGTGGCCGTTGCCCCAGGCACGCAGATTCTGCTGCCGCGCGTCGCTTCGCTGGTGAGCCCCGGCCGGGCGCTGGTGTTAGGGCCGACCTATGCCGAGCACGCCAGGGCCGCCGCGATCGCCGGCCATGCCGTCGCGGAGGTCGACGATGTCAAGGCGCTCGCTGCGGGTAACCTCGCCATCGTCGTCAATCCAAACAACCCGGACGGGCGCGTTGTGCCGCGGGAAAGTCTGCTGCCGCTGGCCGGGCAATTGCGCGCCAAGGGCGGGCTGCTGGTGGTCGATGAAGCTTTCATGGATGTCGGCCCAGATGCGGAAAGCCTGGCCGGCGACGTCGGGCAGGGCGGCATCGTCGTGCTGCGTTCCTTCGGCAAGTTCTTCGGCCTTGCCGGCCTGCGGCTCGGATTCGCACTTTCCGATGTGTTGACGGTCGAAAGGCTGGAGACGCAATTCGGCCCGTGGGCCGTCGCCGGCCCAGCACTGGAGTATGGCATCCGCGCGCTTGCCGACAGCGGCTGGCAGGCTGACATGCGGCGGCGGCTGGCTGCGGATGCCTCGCGGCTCGATGCGCTGTTTGCACGCTTCGGTGTCGCTGTCACCGGTGGCACGACGCTGTTTCGCTATCTTCAAATGCCGGACGCCGTCGGGCTGTTTTCGGCGCTCGGTGAGCACGGCATCCTGCTTCGGCATTTTGCCGACCGGCCGCAGGTACTGCGTGCCGGGCTGCCGGGGTCCGATGAGGAATGGCGGCGGCTCGAATCGGCGCTTGCCGAGTGGCACGCACGGCGCGACGATGGCGCCAGGGAGATTGCGCGATGATCCATGTCTGTTCGCTGGCAAAGCTCGAGGATACGGTGGCCAGAAGCGGCGCCGAGCGCGTGCTGTCGCTGCTTGCTGCCGGCACCGAGGTGACGCGGCCCGCCTCGATCGCCAGGGAGAACCACCTGCATCTGGTCATGCACGATATTGCGGTGGCGCAGGACGGCATGACCATGCCGGGCGAAGACCATGTGCGCAATCTGCTCGACTTCGCCCGCAAATGGGATCGCACAAAGCCAATGGTCGTGCATTGCTATGCCGGCGTCAGCCGCTCGACCGCCTCGGCCTACATCATTGCGGCGGCGCTCGCTCCGAAGCGCGACGAGGTGGAGCTGGCGCAGACATTGCGGAAGCTTTCGCCCTCGGCGACGCCCAACCCGCGGCTGATCGCCGTCGCGGACACTCTGCTTGGCCGCGATGGCCGCATGATCGAGGCGATCGAGGCGATCGGGCGCGGAGCCGATGCTTTTGAAGGCACGCCTTTCGTTCTCAAGATCGACGGCTGAGCGCCAAGCCTTCTACGCCAGCCAGTCGGCAAGCTTGGCCTTGCGCACATCCCTGAGCAGGCTGATGAAACCGTCGGCCTGATGCTCCGCGGTCAGCCGGCCTTTTTCCGCCGTGGCAATGCTGGCGTCGCCGACGACGCCGTTGGGGTTGAGGTCGCTGGCGATCCAGGCGAAGGCGTGCGTCCCGGTGTGGCGCAGCAGCGCAAATTCGGTCTCCGCGCGGGCGACCTTGGAGACGAAATTATCGGCCTTGCCCATGTCGACGAGGTCAGGGCGGAAATGCAGCATCAGCGAGGTCTCGACATCGCCGCCATGAATGCCGTGACGGTCCTCGAGCTCGGTGTACATGCCGGCAGGGCGGCCGAAGCGCTGCCAACTGGTCTTCACCGCCAGCATCCTTTCACGCACGCGCAGCTCGCGCGTGACGATGCCCATGATCTCTTCATTGCCGCCATGCGAGTTGACGACGATCAGTTTTCTTACCCCGGCGCGGGCGACTGACAGGCCAAGCTCGGTCCAGGCATCGACCAGGGTCGTCGCCGGCAGGGTCAGCGTGCCGGGCGCGTGCAAATGCTCGTTCGACTTGCCGACCGCCTGGACCGGGAGGATGCGGATGTCGAGATCGGTTGGCAGGCGGGCAATGACCGTCTCCAGCATGCCGTTCATGATCGAGGTGTCGGTCGAAACCGGAAGATGCGGGCCGTGCTGCTCGATCGCCGCCACCGGCAGAACGGCAACAGTCGCCTCCGGATCGATCGCGGCATATTCGGTGGTCCGGTAGTCGCCCCACCACACGCGTCTGTTTGCAACGGTCATGTCATGCCTCTTCAAGCGGATGAACCAGACCTAGCGCGGCAATCATTGACTGTCGATCACCCCGCGGCGATCACCTCGACCTCGACCTTGAATTCCGGCCGCGCGAAGCCCGACACGATCATCAGTGTCGAGGCGGGCGCGGGGCTGGCGAATAGCCGGTCGCGGGCATCCATATAGGGCCGCAGATGCGCGCGGTCGGTGACATAGGCGTTGATGCGCACGATATCGCCTAGCCCCAGGCCGGCCTCGCCGAGGATCGCTGCTATGTTCTGAAAGCACAATTCGGCCTGCGCCCCGGCATCTTCCGGGATCTGGTCATCCGCCGTGATGGCGACCTGACCGGAGCACAGCACTAGCCGCTTGCCCGCCGGGACTTCGACGCCGTGGCTGTAGCGGGCGAAAGGCGGCTTTATCGACTTCGGGGTTAGGAATCTGAACATGGCAATCTCCGGTTTGCGGCCAAGCCTAAGGCTGGAAAGCAAGTCCCTCAAGATGCGGTGCATGGCACAGGGGCGATTGTGGACAGGCGTCCAAAAAATAGGCACGATGCCTCCCGCACAGCATGACCCGTCCGGTCTTGGCAATGACTGCCGCGTAGAGCAGGCGGTCCGGGCGGTGGCATGTGTTTTGCTTCTTGAACCAATGGTGTCGAGCCCGGCGCGTGACGCTCCGGAGCCAACAAAGGGTGGTGTCGATGTACGGAAGACAGAAGATTTTGGCTGGCGCGCTCGCGCTGCTTGGAGCCAGTACGCTGGGTGCGGCGGCGAACGAGAAAGTCACCTTCGGCACCAATTGGCTGGCCGAGCCCGAGCATGGTGGTTACTATCAGGCTGTCGCCGACGGCACCTATGCCGCATGCGGTCTCGATGTGACGATTTCGCAGGGCGGTCCGCAGGTCAGCGGTCGGCCGCTGCTGCTGGCCGGCAAGCTCGATTTCTATATGGGCGGCAACCTTCTGTCGGCCTTCGACGCCGTCCAGCAGGGCATTCCGATGCGCGTCGTCGCGGCCGATTTCCAGAAGGACCCGCAGGTCATCATGTCCCAGCCGGGGCAGGGGCTGGACAAGTGGGAAGATCTGAAGAACGCCGACCAGTACATCCTGGGCGACGAAGGCGCGCAGACCTTCTTCCAGTGGATGGTGACCGAGCTCGGCTTCGATGCCGCCAAGCGCGTGCCCTACACCTTCAATCCGGCGCCCTTCATCGCCAACAAGAAGTCGATCCAGCAGGGCTATGTTACCTCGGAGCCGTTCGCGGTGCAGAAAGCCGGCGGCTTCCTGCCCAACCAGTTCCTGCTCGCCGACTACGGCTGGGAGACCTATGCGACCACGGTCGAGGTCATGCAGGACACGATCGACAAGCGGCCGGAGGTCGTCCAGTGCTTCGTCGATGGCTCGGCCAAGGGCTGGTACAATTACCTCTACGGCGACAACAAGGCTGCCAACGACATGATCAAGAAGGACAATCCTGACATGACGGATGAGCAGATTGCCTTCTCGATCGAACAGCTGAAGAAATTCGGCGTGGTCGATTCCGGCGATTCGGAAAAACTCGGCATCGGCGCCATGACCGACGCACGCATCCAGAGCTTCTATGACAAGATGGTCAAGGCCAAGGTCGCGCAGCCCGGCATCGACATCAAGAAGGCCTATACGCTGGCCTTCGTCAACAAGGGCGTCGGGCTCGAGCTGAAGAAGTAATCGTGAGACTGGAGAAAATGGCGCAGACGCCCATGACGGCATCGGGTGAAAGCCCGATGCTGCTGGCGCTGCGCCATGTCGGCAAGGTCTTCTCCAACGGCGTCACGGCGCTGAGCGACGTGGATCTGACAATCCGCGAAGGCGATTTTCTCAGCCTGCTCGGGCCGTCCGGCTGTGGCAAGTCGACGGCCTTGCGTCTGATCGCCGGCCTGTCGACGCCGACCTCAGGCGTGCTCGACTGGCGTGGCTCCATCGACCGCTCGAACATCGGCTTCGTCTTCCAGGAGCCGACGCTGCTGCCCTGGGCCAATGTCTTCGACAATGTCTGGTTGCCGCTCAGGCTGAAAGGCATCTCGCGCGCCATGGCGGCGCCGGCGGTGACGGAGATGCTGGCGCGGGTACACCTGACCGGCTTCGAGAACGCCGTGCCGCGCGAACTTTCCGGCGGCATGAAGATGCGCGTCTCGATTGCGCGCGCCATGGTGACCAAGCCGCGCATCCTGCTGATGGACGAGCCGTTCGCCGCACTCGACGAGATCACCCGCTTCAAGCTCAACAACGATCTGCTGGAGCTGTGGCAGGACGAACGCTTCACCGTCGTCTTCGTCACCCACAGCGTCTTCGAGAGCGTGTTCTTGTCCAACCGTGTCGTCGTCATGGCGGCACGGCCGGGCCGCGTCCATGCCGAGTTGGCGATAGATGCTGCCTATCCACGCGACGAGGTGTTCCGCACCTCGCCCGATTATGCCGCGCTCTGCCGCCAGGCCTCCGACATTCTGGTCAACGCCATCAACACATCAGCCGGACCGCATCATGACGGCCATTGAGCAACCCGTGCTGACGCTCGACCCCGAGGAAGCCGGTCGCGTACGCCAGGAGCGGCTGGAGCGGATCGGCCGATGGGTCTTGCCGCTGGCGATCATGATCCTGGCGATCTGGCTATGGGACCGGGTGTGCGTCTGGAACGAGATTCCAAAATACATCCTGCCGCGCCCGGGCGTGGTGCTGCAGACGCTTTATGACGATGCCGGGCTCTTGTTCTCCTCGCTGCTGGTGACGCTCAGGATCACCTTCCTTAGCCTGGTACTTGCCGTCATCGGCGGTGTCGGGCTGGCGGTGCTGTTTGCGCAATCGAAATGGGTGGAGATGTCGTTCTTTCCCTTCGCCATCGTGCTGCAAGTGACGCCGATCGTCGCGATCTTCCCGCTGATCAACATCTATGTGAACAACCAGACGGTGAAGCTGCTGCTGTGCGCCTGGATCGTCGCCTTCTTCCCGATCCTGTCCAACACCACGCTCGGCCTCAATTCCGTCGACCGCAATCTGCGCGACATGTTCAAACTCAACGGCGCGACGCGCTGGCAGCAATTGCGCTATCTCAGGCTGCCGGCGGCGATGCCGTATTTCCTCGGCGGGCTGAAAATCGCCGGCGGCCTGTCGCTGATCGGCGCTGTCGTGGCCGAGTTTGTCGCCGGCGCGCAGGGGCAATCGTCGGGGTTGGCGTCACGCATCATCGAGGCCGGCTACCGCCTCAACGCGCCGCGGCTGTTTGCGGCGCTGATCCTGATCTCGCTCACCGGCATCTTGATCTTCCTGGTGTTGTCGCTGGTGTCGCATCTCATTCTGCGCCGCTGGCACGAGAGCGCGCTGAAGCAGGAGCAGTAGGGTGACGTCAGCCATCAGCATTCCGCAGGACGGTTCGTACGTCCTGGCCAACGGTCGCCTTCACCGGTCGCTGACATCAGGTCTTGCCGCCACCTTCGACAGCGATGGTTTCACGCTGGCCGACATCTCTGTCGCCGATGGCAAGTTCTCCAGCATCGGCGCGCACGGCAAAGCCAAGCCGGCTGCCGACGCCATCGACCTTGCCGGTCGCATCGTGCTGCCGTGTTTCGTCGATTGCCACACCCATATCGACAAGGGCCATATCTGGCCCAGAAAACCCAATCCAGACGGCAGCTTCATGGGCGCGCTCAATGCAACCGGCGCCGACCGCGCCGCGCGCTGGAACGCCGAAGATGTGGCGCGGCGCATGGATTTCTCGCTACGCTCGGCCTATGCGCACGGCACCAGGGCCTTGCGCACGCATCTCGACAGCGTGCCACCGCAGGAGGAGATCTCCTGGCCGGTGTTCGAGACGATGCGAGACAAATGGCGCGGCCGCATCGAGTTGCAGGCGGCCTGCCTGCTCGGCATTGAAGGCGTGCGCGACACAAAATGGTTCGAGAGGCTGGCCAAGCGCGTGGCCGCGGCAAAGGGCGTGCTCGGCGTCGTCA
The DNA here is from genome assembly GCF_053848025.1 of Mesorhizobium sp. 128a. NCBI lineage: Bacteria > Pseudomonadati > Pseudomonadota > Alphaproteobacteria > Hyphomicrobiales > Phyllobacteriaceae > Mesorhizobium > Mesorhizobium sp. 128a. The sequence continues at coordinate 98,102 of NZ_JBSPKY010000022.1, forward strand.
CCTATATGGTGCCTGACCTCGAGGAGCTTCTCGACAAGGTGTTCGCCGAGGCGATCAAGCACGGGCTCGATCTCGATTTCCATGCCGACGAGACCGACGATGTCGCGGCTATCTCGCTGAAGAAGATCGCCGAGGCTGCCCTCTGGAACGGCTTTGAGGGCAATATCCTGGTCGGACATTGCTGCTCGCTGGCGCGTCAGCCGGATCTCGACGTGCTGGACACACTCGACAAGGTGGCCAAGGCCGGGCTGGCGGTGGTGTCGCTGCCAATGTGCAATCTCTATCTGCAGGACCGGCGTGCCGACCAGACCACGCCACGCTGGCGCGGCGTGACGCTGCTGCACGAGATGAAGGCGAGGGGCATTCCGGTTGCAATTGCTTCCGACAACACCCGCGACCCGTTCTATGCCTATGGCGATCTCGACATGCTGGAGGTCTACCGCATGGCGACGCGCATTCTGCATTTCGACCATCCGGTCGGCGACTGGCCGCAAGCGGTGGCGGCGACGCCAGCCAAGGTGATGCGGCTCGACGGTGTCGGCACGCTGGCCGCTGGCGGCAGCGCAGACTTCATCATCTTCAAGGGCCGGAGCTGGACGGAATTGCTGTCGCGGCCCGAATCGGATCGCATCGTCGTGCGCGCGGGCCGCGCGATCGACCGGCAATTGCCCGACTATGCCGAGCTCGACGAACTGATGGTGGACTAATGGATGTTTCGGCGCTCAAACGCGATCTCGACGGGATAAAGCTCGACGACAACCCGGCCATCGTCCAGCAGAAGAGCCGCGACTTCTACTGGTACAGCCCGGTGCTGAAACAGCAGCTCGACCATGTTACCGGCGACCTGATCGTGACGCCTAAGAACGAGGCCGAACTGATCCGCGTGCTTGCCGCCTGCCACCGCCATGGCATTCCGGTGACGCCGCGCGGCAGCGGTACCGGAAATTACGGCCAGGCGATGCCGCTATCGGGCGGCGTGGTGCTCAACCTTGCAGAAATGAACGAAGTGAAGGCGATCGCGCCGGGGCGCGTTGTGACCGGACCGGGCGCGGTTCTGGCCGACATCGATCGCGCTACGCGCGCGCATTCCAGACAGGAACTACGCATGTCGCCGTCCACCTACAACACGGCCTCTATCGGCGGCTTCGTCGCCGGCGGCTCCGGCGGTGTCGGCTCGATCCGCTGGGGCGGGTTGCGCGATCTTGGCAACGTCATCAGGCTGCGCACGGTCACGATGGAGGCCGAGCCGCGCGTGATGGATCTTACCGGCGAGGAGGTGCTCAAGGTCATGCACGCTTATGGCACCAACGGCATCATCACCGAGGTCGAGATGCCGCTGACGGCCTCTTACGACTGGATCGATGTCATCGTCGGTTTCGACGATTTCATGGACGCGGCCGGCTTCGGCAACGACCTTGCCGTTCAGGACGGCATACTGGCGAAGCTGATCACGCCGATCGCCGCACCCGTCCCTTACGACTATTTCAAGCGGCACCAGAAATTCTTCCGGCGCGAGCAGAGCATCGTGGTGTGCATGATCGCGCCGCACGCCATGGACGCTTTTGTGGCCTTCGTCGGCAGCGGCAAGGGCGAGATCGTCTTCCGCGCCGACCAGGAGGCCGACCTCAAGGGGTTACCGCCGGCCTATGAACTGACGTGGAACCACACGACGCTGCGCGCCATCAGGGTCGATCCGACGATCACCTATCTGCAGGCACGCTATCCGTCACCGGACCATCTCGCGCACGTCAAGGCGATGGTCGACCGCTTCGGCGACGAGGTGCCCGCGCATCTCGAATTCATCCGCTTCGACGGCGCGATTGGCGCCGCCGGCCTGCCGTTGGTGCGCTACACTACGGAAGAGCGGCTCGACGAGATCATCCGCATCCATGAGGACAATGGCTGCTGGATCTTCAACCCGCACCGCTACACGCTGGAAGAGGGCGGCATGAAGCAGACCGACGAAATCCAGCTGGCCTTCAAGCGCGAGACCGATCCGCAGGGCCTGCTCAACCCCGGCAAGATGATCGCCTGGGAAAATCCCGACTATGACTATCGCTCGGGCCGCACGTTCCTGTTCAAGGGACTGCAAAGGGCAGGGTAATGAAAGTCCTCGTCCTCTATGCGCATCCGGTGGAGACCAGCTTCAATGCCGGCCTGCATCGGACGATCGTCGAGCGGCTGACGGCGGCGGGCCATGCGGTCGATAACTGCGATCTCTATGCCGAGGATTTCGATCCCAGGCTGACGCGCGGGGAGAGGCTGGATTATCACAATCAACGCAGCCCCGCGGATCCGGCCGCACCCTATGTCGAGCGGCTGCTGCGGGCCGAGGCGCTGGTGCTGTCCTATCCCGTCTGGAATTATGGCTTTCCGGCCATCCTGAAAGGCTTTTTCGACCGCGTCTTCCTGCCCGGCGTGTCGTTCAAGCTGGTCGCCGGCAAGGCGCAGCCGTCCTTGCACAACATTGGCAAGCTTGCAGCGATCACCACCTATGGCGGCAGCCGGTTCCGCGCCATGCTGATGGGCGATCCACCGCGCCGGCTGGTCAAGCGCATGCTGCGCGCGACGATCAAGCCGGGCGCCTCGGTATCCTACCTCGCGCATTATTCGATGAACCTGTCGACTGACGAAACGCGCCGGGCTTTCATTGCCAAGGTTGCGGCCGGGATGGATGAATTCTGATGCGCGTGCTGGTGGTCTATTGCCATCCGGTGCCCGAAAGTTTTTGCGCCGCGATCAGAAATACCGCCGTCGACGTGCTGACGCGAAGGGGCTGGGAGGTGCGGCTGCTCGACCTCTACGCCGAAAAATTCGACCCGGTGATGGGTACTGCAGAGCGGCGCGCCTACAACGACCGCGCGCCGGACGATCCGGCGCTGAAACCGCATTTCGATCATCTCGCCTGGGCTGAGGCGATCCTCTTCATCTACCCGACTTGGTGGTACGGACTGCCGGCGATGCTGAAGGGCTGGCTCGACCGGGTGTGGGCAACCGACGTCGCTTTCAAGCTGCCTGCGGGCAAGGGGCGGATCCAGTCGCTGATGAGGCATGTCACCAAGGTCGGCGTCATCACCACCTGCGGCGCGCCGACCTGGTGGAGCGTCGTCGTCGGCCAGCCCGGCCGCAAGACGCTTTTGCGCGGCATGCGGGCGCTCTGCGCGACGCGTTGCCGGACCTTCTTCCTGGCGCATTACCTGATGGACGCCTCGACGCCGAAGAGCCGGGCAGCATTTCTGGAGAAGGTGCGGGCGAAGCTGGAGCGGTTTTGAGGAGCCGGACTTCCTTTCTCCCCTTGTGGGCCTGTTGCGTAATTGGCTGGTTGTGATTCTGTGAGTGGGAAGCTCGGAGGGAATCGCGATG